>DASYBO010000194.1:0-4606 GCA_036500685.1 Pseudonocardiaceae bacterium
TGTTCGGCCGGCTGGCCGCGCGGTTCGGCCAGGGGCAGGTGTTGGTGCCGACCGTGCTCCTGCACGTTGGCGCGATCGGCGTGGTGGTCGCGGTGGTGGCGCTGCACTGTCCGTTGTGGATGATCGCGTTGTTCGGCGTCCTTGCTGGCGCGGCGCAGCCGCAGGTTTCGTCGTTGACCGCGACGCGGTGGTCGGTGCTGCTGGCCGGATCGTCGGCGTTGCCGACCGCGTTCGCGCTCGAATCGCTCAGCAACGAACTGGCTTACCTGTTCGGGCCAGCGTTGGTCGGGACGGTGAGCGCGGTGTTCGTCGCGCCCGCCGGCGCGGTGTTGGCCGCCGCGCTGATGCTGGTCGGTTGTCTTGCGTTGGCCCGGCAGCGGGCCACCGAGCCCGAGCGCTCGACGGCGCGGCAGGAGGTGAGCGCTGGGCGCGTCGGGCGCGCTTTCGGCGCGTTGGCTCTGGTGAATCTCGGGATCGGGTTCTTCTTCGGCGCGCTCCAGGTTTCGGTGACCGCGTTCGCCACCGCTCGTGGCGTGGCCGGCTCGGCGGGGCTGATCTACAGCTTGCTCAGCATCACCAGCCTTGCGGCCGGGTTCGGTTACGGGGCACGGAAATGGCGGATGTCCGCGCCGCGCCAGCTCGTCGTCGCGTTGGCGGTGCTGACGGCGGGCAGCGTGCCGATGCTGTTCGCCGACACGCCGAGCCTGCTCGCATTGGCCTTGCTGCTGCCAGGCTTTGGCTTGGCGCCGAGCATGATCGTGGTCACGCTGCTCACCGAACGGGTCGTGCCGAAGCCCGCGTTGACCAGGGCGTTCGCCTGGCTGAACTCGGCGGGCGCGGTGGGCACGGCATTGGCGTCGGCGATCGCCGGTCGCGCCGTCGACGCGCATGGCGCGGGGTGGGGGTTCGCGATCGCGGTTGGCGCGGTGGGCGTTGCGACCGTGGTGGGCATGGTCGCGGCCCGTCGCTGAGGCAGGACGAGCGGCTGGTGGTCCGGGGAGGGGTGGGCCGGACCACCAGCCAGGTTCCCAGCGGTCAGCTCGGTTCGTCGGTCGCGTGCTTGGGCAGGACGGTGGTTTTCTCGGCCGTCGACGCCTCGGCCGGCGCCAACGGTTGCGTTGCCGGCACGGCCGCGTCCTGTCGGGCCGGGACGGTGAACCGGCCCAGCGCGACGCCGGCCAGGAACACGATCACCGCGCCGAGGCCGTAGAACAACACGATCTCCTCGACCGTCCGGCCCGCGACGGTGCTCGCGGCGCTCGCGGCGAACTCGCCCTTGCCGCCGGTCCAGAGTTGGCTGACGGTCTGGCCGACGATGAACCAGGCGCCGCCGAGGGTGGCCAGCCAACCCCACAGCACGCCGCCCGCGCGGGCCGCCGTGCCGATCAGGCCGAAGCCGCCGATGAGGACGGCCGCGCCGGGCAGAACCTCGAGCCAGAACTTGGCCCAGGTGAACGTCCACGCCGCGTCGGCGGTGTAGTTGAGACCGATCCTCGGACCGATGAACGGCACGATGCCGCCCCAGGCACCGAGCAGGATCAGCAGCAGTCCATTGACCGCGCCACGGCGACGTGGCAGGCCACTTGTGTGCGTCCGCGTCCGGTGGACGCCGTAATCGGCAACCCCGGCCATGTTTGCCACCTCACTTCGCAATGATGGGTGAGAAGGTGAAGCCACATGGCGGATACCCGCAGTCGGCGACGGTAAACCTCTGCCGTGCGGAGACGTGCGGAGTCTACTGTGGACTAGACCGGTGGGGTGTCGCGCTGGTCGGGGATGGTCGCGGCCGGTTCGCCGGAGATCGGGGTGACCTCCCAGTTCTCGGCGTCGCTGCCGATCACCTCGAGGTACTGGTCGGCGGCCGCCCGATTGGCGAACCGCAGCTGCTGACCGATCGCTCGATGTGTGATCTTGACGGCCATCGGCGACGCCTCCCTGTTCCCCGACTTGTGTTCCCGGGCAACAGTTGACCAGCTATGCGCGATGCTCGCCAGTCGACGCCCGCCTGCGCGTGGCGAGCCGAGGGAGTTGGACGACGAGGCCGGAAGCCAGGCCGAGCGCGGCGAACACCCACCAGACGTGGTGGAAGCCTGCGATGCCGTTGTTGCCGAGTACCGCGACGAAGACGCTGATCCCGAGCACGGCGCCGAGTTGGCGGAAGCTGGCGTTGATCGCGGAGCCGACGCCGTATTCGGCGGGCGGCAGCGACTGGACGGCGGCGCTGGCCTGCACCGGGAGGGTGAGTCCGATACCGAGGCCGAGCAGGATCGCCCACGGTAGCCAGGCGGTCAGCCACTGTGGCGACGGGCCGAGGACCGTGGCGAGCGCGGCCGATCCCACGGCCCAGCAGATGCCGCCGACGAGCATCACCGTGCGGTAGCCGATGCGACTGGCCAGGGTGGCCGCGCTCCTGGACACCGCGGTGACCACCAGCGGGGTGGGAACGGCCGCGAGCGCGGCGGTCAGCACCGAGTAGTGCCAGACGGTCTGCAGGAAGATCACGTTGCCGAGCAGCATGCCGTAGAACGCGGTGCTGAACAGCAGGTTCGCGATGCTGACCAGGCTGAACTGCCGGTCCGCGAACAAGCTCAGGTTCATCACCGGACGGCTGGCCCGCCCCGAGCGGACGATGAACGCGGGCAGCAGCAGGGCGGCGAGCACGAACGCGGCGATGACGCGGGCGTCGGCCCAACCCCAGTCAGGGCCTTCGATGATGGCGAAGCTGAGCAGAGCGGGAATGCCGGCGATCAGCAGGACGCCGAGCGGGTCGGGGATGCCCTTGGCCTTCGCGTCCCGCGATTCGCGCAGCGCGCGGATGCCGAGCACCAGCAGGACGGCGCAGATCGGCACGTTGACCAGGAACACCCAGCGCCACGACGCGTATTCGGTGAGCAGCGCGCCGAGAGTGGGACCGAGCGCGGCCGCTGCGGCGCCCATCGTGCCCCAGGTGCCGACCGCGATGTGCCGGCGATGGGGTGGGAACTCGGGCAGGATCAGCGCGAGCGAGGTCGGCACGACCAGAGCCGAGAACACCGCCTGGAGGGCTCGACCGGCGACCAGGATGCCGGTGTCCGGGGCGACGCCGCACAGTGCGCTCATCACGGCGAAACCGACAAGCCCGACGAGGAACATCCGCTTGCGGCCGTAGCGGTCGGCGAGCCGGCCTGCCGGGATGAGCATGGCCGCGAACACCAGGCTGTACGCGTTGAGCACCCAGGCCAGGCCGCCGGTGGTGGTGTGGAAGCCGCGGCTGATGGTCGGGAAGGCGATGTTGACGATCGTCGTGTCCAGGAACACCACGAAGACGCCGAGGCTGCCAAGGGCCAGCACCAGCAGCGCGCCCGGTCTCAATGCGGCGGGCTGCGGCTGGACCGCTGGTTCGACGGCGATGGTCGTCGGTTCGGAGCTGGGCATGGCGCTTCCTCGCTGTCGACACCGGGCCAGTAAGTTGGATTTTCCTACTCACTGGAGAGTAGCAGGAGGAGGGTTGGGATTTCCAACTTGCTGGCGGTGAGCGGAAGCACGTTTCGGGGCTTGTCGGTGATCAACGCCATACTCACAGGGATGCGCGAGCGCAGGCAGGGGCATATGTTCGAGGTGGCCGGGTTACCGAACGGTCCATTTTGGACTACGACGCCCCGGACGCGTGGCAGGAACAACGCAAGGAAAGGCCCGATCATGACAACCACCAGCCAGCCCGCCAAGGCTTCCGGCCAGTTCCGCATCGGCGGCAGCCTGCCGGTGACCCGGCTCGGTTTCGGTGCGATGCGCATCACCGGCCCCGGTATCTGGGGTGACCCCGCTGACCCGGACGAGGCGGTGCGGGTGCTGCGCAGGGCAGTGGAGCTGGGCGTCGACTTCATCGACACCGCCGACGCCTACGGCCCGTACACCTCCGAACTGCTGATCAACAAGGCGTTGCGGCCCTACCCGGACGACCTGGTGATCGCGACCAAGGTCGGGTTCACCAGGCAGGGCCCGAACCAGTGGAGGCCGGTCGGCCGCCCGGAATACCTGCGCCAGCAGGTGGAACTGGGCCTGCGGCACCTCGGCGTCGAGCGGATCGCGCTGATGCAGCTGCACCGCATCGACCCGCAGGTGCCGCTCGCCGACCAGGTCGGTGAGCTCAAGGCGATGCAGGGCGAGGGCAAGATCGCGCACATCGGCCTGTCCGAGGTGAGCGTCGAGGACATCGAGCAGGCGCGCACGGTCGCGGACATCGTGTCGGTGCAGAACCGCTACAACTTCGCGGACCGCGCCGCCGAGGACGTACTCGACTACTGCGCGGCCAATGACATCGGGTTCATTCCGTGGAACCCGCTCGCGGTCGGCAAGCTCGCGACCGAGGGGAGCCCGCTGCGGAACTTCGCCGACCAGAAGGGCGTGACGCCCTCGCAGGTGGCATTGGCCTGGTTGCTGCGCCGCTCCCCGGTGATGCTGCCCATTCCGGGCACGTCCACCGTTGCGCACCTTGAGGACAACATCGCGGCGGCCGGGGTCACGCTGACCGACATGGAGTTCGAGACATTGAAGTAGCGGACCCGGGTCCGGCTCACCCCCTGGAGAGCCGGACCCGGACCTGATCAGTTGCGCTTGGTAAAGCCCG
>DASYBO010000195.1:0-15293 GCA_036500685.1 Pseudonocardiaceae bacterium
CACCTGGTCGTGATCGGCTCAGGGGTCACCGGTGCCGAGTTCGCCTCGGCCTACACCGAGATGGGCGTCGAGGTGACCCTGGTGTCCAGCCGGGACAGGGTGCTCCCGCACGAGGACGCGGACGCGGCCGCCGTGTTGGAGGACGTGTTCGACGAACGCGGCCTGACCTTGGTCAAGCACGCGCGCGCCGAACGCGTCGAGCGGGTCGACAACGGTGTCATCGTGCACCTGCAGGACGGCCGGCAGATCGAGGCCAGCCATGCGCTGATGACGGTCGGCTCGGTGCCCAACACCCAGGACATCGGCCTGGACACCGTGGGCATCGAACCGGGGCTCGGCGGGTTCATCTCGGTCGACCGGGTGTCGCGGACCAGCGTGTCCGGCATCTACGCGGCCGGTGACTGCACCGGGCTACTCATGCTCGCCTCGGTAGCGCAGATGCAGGGCCGGATCGCGATGTGGCACGCGCTCGGTGAGGGTGTCACCCCGATCAAGCTCAAGACGGTCGCGGCGAATGTGTTCACGCATCCGGAGATCGCGAACGTCGGCATCAGCCAGCGCGCGATCGACACCGGGGAGGTGCCGGCGCGGACCGTGATGCTGCCGTTGGCGACGAACGCGCGAGCCAAGATGGAAGGCCTGCACCGCGGCTTCGTGAAGCTGTTCTGCCGCCCGGCCACCGGGGTGGTGATCGGCGGCGTCGTCGTCGCGCCGAGCGCCAGCGAGCTGATCCTGCCGATCGCGTTGGCCGTGCAGAACCAGTTGACCGTCGAGCACCTGGCACTGACGTTCTCGGTCTACCCGTCGCTGTCCGGATCCATCACCGAGGCCGGCCGGCAACTGATGCGGCACGACGACCTGGACTGATGCCTCCGAAGCAACGATGCCGACACCGCGCGCGTCAATCAGGTGGTAAGCGGACAGGCCGGGAGGGGACCGACGTGACGGGCGGACGCGGGGTCAGACGTGGTGCGCTGCTGCTGATCGCGCCGGTGTTGCTGCTGGCGATCGCGCTCGGCGGGTGCGGTGAAGGCGTGCGGTCGGCGGTGCCGGCGGCGTCGAACATGGCCGGGGTGGTCGCGGCGGCGAGCCTGCCGAAGTCGATCCCGCTCTCGATCGACATCCCGAAGATCGGCGTCCGGTCGACCCTGCTGGCCCTGGGTCTGACCAGGCACCAGACCGTGCAACTGCCCTCGCCCGGCACGCCGCTGCAGGCGGGCTGGTTCAGCGGCGGGCCGACGCCCGGCCAGATCGGTCCTGCGACGATCTTCGGGCACGTGGACGGCGACCACCAGGAAGGGGTCTTCTTTCGGTTGCACGAACTCGTGCCCGGTGACCTGGTGCTGGTCAACCGGCAGGACGGCAGCACCGCGACCTTCCGGGTGACGCACACCGAGGAGGTATCCAAGGGCAGCTTCCCGACCGACGCCGTCCGCGGCGACACCACCGATGCGGAACTGCGGCTGGTCACCTGCGGCGGCACGTTCGACAGAGCCACGCACAGCTACCGCAACAACATCATCGTGTTCGCGACGCTGGTCCCCAATCCGAGCTAAATCGTTTCGTCCGTCGGCGTCGGGTTGGTACGGTGCGACCATTAATGCGACACAAGTTGTGTTAGTGGTTCGACTCGGTGAGGAGGGCGCATGCCGATGCAGGCCGGTATTCCGGACGCGACCGTTCTGCACCCGCTGCCCGGCCAGGAGCGGGTGGTGATGCTGCGCCCGTTGATCACGGATCCGCGCATCGAGGTCGGCGAGTTCAGCTACTACGACGACCCGGATGACGCCATCGCGTTCCAGGAACGCAACGTGCTCTACATGTACGGGCCGGAGAAGCTCGTCATCGGCAAGTACTGCGCGCTGGCCACCGGCACGCGGTTCATCATGGCCGGCGCCAATCATCCCGATCTCGGAGTGTCCACGTTCCCGTTCACCATCTTCGGCGGTGACTGGGCCGACCGGACGCTGGACATCATGACCGGTATGAAAACCAAGGGCGACACCGTCGTCGGCAATGACGTCTGGATCGGCTACGAGTCGGTGATCATGCCAGGGGTCCGCATCGGCGACGGCGCGATCGTGGCGACCCGGTCGGTCGTCGTGGCGGATGTGCCGCCGTACACGATCGTCGGCGGCAATCCGGCGAAGCCGATCCGCACACGGTTCGCCGACGAGGACGTCGAGCGGCTGCTGCGCTCCCGGTGGTGGGACTGGCCGATCGAGCTGATCACCGAGCACGTGCGGGTGATCATGACCGGCGTGGCCGAGGAGATCGAGGCGATCGCGATCGCGAATGGGCTGGTCGGATAAACATGCCGTGGACGGGACGTTGTCCGCTTTGTTACCGGAGGGCGGGCAACGCCGGTGAATCCGCGGCGCCTCTCAGGATTGAAAGACAGTATTCACGGGGGAATTCGAATCTTTCGTGATTTGTGTCGATTGATTCAGGGGGTTGGATAGTGACAGCCAGACTTCCGTTCCTGCTTTGCGGGTTCGGTGTTGTGTTCGTCGTTGCGGTCTTTTCCCAGTCAGCGGCCCCGGCCGCACCGATCGGTCGTGGAGACCCTGCGGGTGCATCCCGGTGAGGTCATCGACATCGGTCTGGGTCCGCTGTGCCTTGTCCGGCTGTCGGACCGGGTCTGGCACCGTTGCGGACTGGATCGGCACGGTCGGCAAGACCGTGGGCAGTGGGACCTACTCGTTTTCCTTCACCTGGCACGGCCAGACCTACACCGAAACGTCCAGGTGGTGGGCGGAAAACCGCCGGTCACCACGCCAACGCTGCCGGGTTAGCTGATTGGCCGGTGTGGTCAGCAGTGGGGTCCGTTCGGCCAGTAACGAAAACGCTGCTCCATGTGAGTGATAAGAGGCGCCGGTCGTAGCCTTTTCGTTATCGGGCCGGTCGGAAAAACCTTCTGATCTGGGCAACCGGGGTAATTGTTCGGCGTCCTCAGGTTGTCGACACTTTCGAGGACGCGAATTCGGGGAATGTCACGGGTGGGGATGAGCGCCACATCATCGTGTTGGCGGCGCTGAGATAACGGAGAGCGTGTCGGGCCCCGCCAGGGGGGTGGCCCGATCGACGATGACGGGTGTGGCGCGATCAAGAGGGAGCGCGCCACACCCGTTGCCGTTGTGGCTCAGTCGGACTCGACCCAGTCGAAGGTCTTGGTGACTGCCTTGCGCCAGTTGCGGTACTCGCGCTCCCGGATCCCCTCGTCCATGGCCGGGTCCCACTGCTTGTCCTTGGCCCAGTTGTCCCGGATGTCCTGCTCGCCGGTCCAGAAACCGGTGGCGAGGCCGGCCGCGTAGGCCGCGCCCAGCGCCGTGGTCTCGGCGACGACGGGGCGGATGACCGGGACGTTGAGGATGTCGGCCTGGAATTGCATGAGCAGCTCGTTGCCGGTCATGCCGCCATCGACCTTCAGCGACGTGAGCGGCACGCCCGAGTCGGCGTTCATGGCGTCGATGACCTCGCGGGACTGGAACGCGGTGGCTTCCAGGACCGCGCGGGCGAGGTGGCCCTTGTTCACGTACCGGGTGAGGCCGACGATCGCGCCGCGCGCGTCCGAACGCCAGTACGGGGCGAACAGGCCGGAGAACGCGGGCACGAAGTAGGCGCCGCCGTTGTCCTCGACGGTGCGGGCGTGCTCCTCGATCTCGGCCGCGGTGCTGATCATGCCGAGGTTGTCGCGCAGCCACTGGACGAGCGAGCCGGTGACCGCGATCGAACCTTCGAGCGCGTACACCGTGTCGTTCGAGCCGATCTTGTAGCAGACCGTGGTCAGCAGGCCGTTCTCGCTCAGCACTCGCTCGGTTCCGGTGTTGAGCAGCACGAAGTTGCCGGTGCCGTAGGTGTTCTTGGCCTCGCCGGGGGACAGGCAGGCCTGGCCGAAGGTGGCCGCCTGCTGGTCGCCGAGGATGCCGGCGATGGGCACGCCGGCCAGGGCACCGCGTTCGCGGACCTTGCCGTACTCCTCGGAGGAGGACCGGATCTCCGGCAGCATGCTCAGCGGGATGCCCATCTCGGCCGCGATGTCCGCGTCCCAGGAGAGGGTTTCCAGGTTCATCAGCAGGGTGCGGGAGGCGTTGGTCGGATCGGTGACGTGCACGCCGCCGTCGGGGCCGCCGGTCATGTTCCAGAGCAGCCAGGTGTCCATGTTGCCGAAGAGCAGATCGCCAGCTTCGGCTCTGGCCCTCGCACCGTCCACATTGTCCAGAACCCAGCGGATCTTGGGACCGGAGAAGTAGGTGGCCAGTGGCAGACCGGTCTTCGCCCGGTAACGCTCCTGACCGCCGCCCAGCGCGCCGAGTTCGTTGCAGATGCGGTCGGTCCTGGTGTCCTGCCAGACGATCGCGTTGTACACCGGCTTACCCGTTGTGCGGTCCCACACCAGCGCGGTCTCCCGCTGGTTGGTGATGCCGACGGCGACGATCTCGCTGGCCTTGAGGTCAGCCTTGGCCAGCGCGCCCGCGGCGACCTGACGGGTGTTGCGCCAGATCTCCTCGCCGTCGTGCTCGACCCAGCCCGCCTTGGGAAAGATCTGCTCGTGTTCGGTCTGGTCGACGGAAACCACGTGTCCAGAGTGGTCGAAGACCATGCACCGGGTGGAGGTGGTGCCCTGGTCGATCGCGGCGACGTACTCGGTCATCGCGGGTGTTTCCCTTCTTGCGAGCGAGTGTTCAGGAGGCCAGGGCCAGTCAGGAGGCTAGGGCCAAGGACAGGAGCGCGGCGATGGAGCCGCCGACGAGCGGGCCGACAACCGGGACCCACGAGTAGTTCCATTGCGGGCTGCCCTTGCCCTTGATCGGCAGGATCCACGCGTAGGCGATGCGCGGGCCGAGGTCGCGGGCGGGGTTGATGGCGTAGCCGGTGGGGCCGCCGAGTGAGTTGCCGATCACCAGCACCACGAACGCGACGCCGGCATAGCCGAGCGCGGAGTTGCCGAAGGTGGGCACGCCGTGCGCCCCCGCGGCCGCACTCGGGCTTTCCAGAATCCAGAGCACCAGCACGAACGTGCCGATGATCTCGGTGATCAGGTTCCAGAACTTGTTCGGGATGGTCGGGATCGTCGAGAAGATGCCGAGGGTGTTCTCCGGCTCGTCATGCTGGTCGAACTGGAGCTTGTACACCGCCCAGCACAGAATCGCGCCGATGATGGCGCCGAGCATCTCGCCGAGGAAGTAGTACGGGACCTTGTCCCAGGTGATCTTCTTGGCGATGGCGAGGCCGAGAGTGACAGCGGGGTTGAGGTTCGCGCCGCTCTTGTCGGCGATGCTCGCGCCCGCGAACACGGCGAAGCCCCAGCCGACGGTGATGAACAGAATGCCGCCGCCGTTGCCGTAAGTCTTGCGTAACACGTTGTTGGCGACGACGCCTGCGCCGAGCAGGATCAGCACCGCGGTGCCCAACAACTCCCAGACGACGATCATCCATGGGTTCATGCACGGCCTCCTGGCACCCGAAGCGCTCGGTGGATTGGCGCTGTGGTGCGGCCACGCGAACTCCGTGGGGCGTGGCCACGTCGCCAACCCGAAGTGATCTCGGACGCTACCGTGGCCGTGTCGCCAATGTCCACGTTCGACTCCAGGGCCGCTCAGACGTACTAGCGCGATCGGAGTACAACGCGGTACGACACGCATCTCACTGCCTGACTCGCCCGATTTCCGGGTAGCGTTATCGCGTAGTCACCTTCGGGCCGTGTGGGACAAAGAGGGGCAGGATCGTGGCCAGCCGCAAACCAGTCGCAGCACAGGACGCACAGACCTTCGGCAGTCGGTTCGGTGTCACCGAACGGGCTCAGTCGTGGGAGAGGCTGGGTAGCGAGCAGTTCGACGTGGTCGTGGTCGGCGGCGGCGTCGTCGGCGTCGGTACCGCGTTGGACGCGGCCACCCGAGGGTTGCGGGTCGCTCTTGTCGAGGCGCGCGATCTCGCCTCGGGTACGTCGAGCCGTTCCAGCAAGCTGTTTCACGGCGGTCTGCGCTATCTGGAGCAGTTGGAATTCGGTCTGGTTCGGGAGGCGCTGCGCGAACGTGAGCTGATGCTCACGAGGCTCGCGCCACACCTGGTGAAGCCGGTGAGTTTCCTGTACCCGCTCAAGCATCGGTTCTGGGAGCGGCCCTACACCGCCGCCGGCCTTGTCATGTACGACCGGATGGGCGGCGCGCGGTCGGTGCCCGGTCAGAAACATCTGAGCAGGGCGGGCGCGCTGCGGATGTTCCCCGCGCTCAAGCGGGCCGCCCTGATCGGTGGCGTTCGATATTTCGACGCGCAGGCCGACGATGCCCGGCACACGCTCACGGTGGCGCGGACCGCGGCGCACTACGGAGCCGTGGTGCGCACCTCGACGCAGGTCATCGGGTTCCTCAAGGAGGCCGACCGGATCTCCGGGGTGCGCGTGCGCGATGTGGAGAACGGCAACGAGACCGAGGTGCAGGCCGGAGTCGTGGTCAACTGCACCGGGGTGTGGACCGACGACCTGCAGCACCTCTCCGGCAGTCGAGGCCGGTTCCGGGTGCGCGCAAGCAAGGGCGTGCACATCGTGGTGCCGAGGGACCGGATCGTGGCCGAGTCCGGGCTGATCCTGCGCACCGAGAAGTCCGTGCTGTTCGTGATTCCGTGGCGCAACCACTGGATCATCGGCACCACCGACACCGACTGGCACCTGGACCTCGCGCACCCCGCTGCGACCAAGAAGGACATCGACTACATCCTCGACCACGTCAACTCGGTGCTGGCCACCCCGCTGACCCACTCGGACATCCAGGGCGTGTACGCGGGCCTGCGGCCGCTGCTGGCCGGCGAGAGTGAGGAGACCTCGAAGCTCTCCCGCGAGCATGCGGTGGCCAGGGTCGCGCCGGGGCTGGTCGCGATCGCGGGCGGCAAGTACACGACGTACCGGGTGATGGCCGCGGACGCGGTGGACGCGGCCGGGGTCGACCTGTCCGGCAGGCTGCAACCCTCCATCACCGACCAGGTGCCGCTGCTCGGCGCGGACGGCTACCACGCACTGGTGAACCAGGCCGACCAGCTCGGCGGGCGCTACGGGCTGCACCCCTACCGGGTGCGGCACCTGCTGGACCGCTACGGCTCGCTGATCCACGAGGTGCTCGGCCTCGCCGAGGGCAACCCGGAGCTGCTCAAGCCGTTGCCGGCCGCGCCGGACTACCTGCAGGTCGAGGTCGTGTACGGAGCCAGCCACGAGGGTGCGCTGCACCTCGACGACATGCTGACCAGGCGGATCCGCATCTCCATCGAGTACCCGCATCGCGGCGTCGACTGCGCGCAGCAGGTCGCCGAGCTGATGGGTGGCGTGCTCGGCTGGTCGAAGACGACCATCGCCCGCGAGGTGGAGACCTACCTGGCCAGGGTGCAGGCCGAGCGCGACTCGCAGAACCAGCCCGACGACCAGTCGGCGGACGCGATGCGGCACGCGGCGCCGGAGGCGCGCGCACAGCTGGTGGCGGAGCAGATCATCGCCGAATGAGGTGCAACCAGTGGCCTGGCGACTAGGCTGGACCCCATGACCAGCAGGTACCGGCGCTCGCCGTTGGCCCTTGCCGTACTGGCGCTGCTCGTCGAGCGGCCGCTGCACCCGTACGGGGTGTTGGCGCTGCTCAAGCAGCGCGGCAAGGGCGAGGTGATCAACATCAACCAGCGCGCCACCGTGTACAAGACGGTGACGCGGCTGGCCGAGGCCGGGCTGATCACGGTGAGGCAGACCGAGCGGGACGCGCAGTACCCGGAGCGGACGCTCTACGAGCTGACCGAGTCGGGCCGTGAGGTGCTCAACGAGTGGCTCGCCGAGATGCTCGTCGGCGGCGACCGCGAATACCCGGAGTTCCCGGCCGCGCTGTCGTTCATCATGCTGCTCACCCCGGACCAGGCAGTACCGTTGCTGGACGCGCGCTGGCAGCATCTGACCCGCCACGCGGCAGAGCTGGAAGCGGGCCTCGCCGACTGGCAGGCGACGCCCGGACTGCCCCCGGTGTCGGTGCTGGAGATCCGGTACCTGCACTCGATGATCATGGCCGAACGGGCCTGGGTGGAGCAGACCGTCGACGACCTGAAGAACAAGCGGCTCGATTGGGCCGAGGCGCAGATGCGCGCGTTTGCCGACGCGCACACGCCGGACATCGACTAGGCGCCCGGTCTCCTAATCAACTAGTTGGTTAGGAGTTCGTCGAGTTGGCTGGTCAGGAGGCGTTGGTCGGCGGGGGAGACGGTGGTCCAGGGTTCGGCGTCGGGTTCGGCGGCGCTGCGGGTCTGCAGGTAGCGGCCCGCGCGGGTGTCGAAGACGCTGAGCACGCGCTGGGCGCGGGTGCGGTGGCCCCACCGGTCGCGGGTGGCGGCGCCGAACTGGCCGTGTCTTCGCAGCCGCATCATCATCGTGGCGAGAATGGCCGCGTCGCGGTCGCGGATGCCGTTCTCGCGTAGCGCGGCCTCGAATTCCGTTGGGGTGGCAGCATTCTCCGCCGCGGCCGCCAACTGTCTACTGGGGACGGTGACGGATTCGCCAGGGCCTGCCGGCAACGGTGGCAGGGCCGAGAGGGCTTCGCGGGCCAGGCCGTTCGGCGCGGCTTCGCGCAGGGTGAGGCCGTCGGTGGTGAGGGTGGCCAGTACGGCGTTCGCGCCGCTGGCCCCGGCCAGTACCCGGATGCTGCCGACCTTGCGGCCGAACCAGAGCCTGCCGTCGATCTCGCGCTGCGGCCGGGCCAGTTGCCGGACGAGGTCGGCGAGGCGCTCGTATTCCGTGGCCGAGCGGGCGAAGCCGCGGTTTTCCATGGCGCGCCAGGCATCCTCGACCAGCCTGCGACGCTCGGTGGTGGTCCGGCCGGGCGATGGCACCTTCAGTACCAGCGGCATTTCGCCGAGGGCAAGGGATTCCCACAGCACGTCGAATTCCAATCGGGACACCGCGATCGGCGCGCTGGGCGCGGGTTCGTCGGTCAGCCCGAACACGCCGGAGGTCATTCGGTGCCGAGTTCGCCGATCACCGAGGGCGCGACGGGTCGCGCGTCGTCCTCCTCGGTGCGGCTGTTGCGGCGCGGGGTTGCTGATGCGGTGCTCGACGAGGGGGTCATGGTGCCGCGCGCGGGTTCGGTGCTCGAGCGTGGGCCGCGCACGCGGGTGTGGTTCTCGGTGATCGGACTCGTGTCGACCACCAGGTCCGGCGGTTGGCCGAAGTCGCCGAGGGTCGCGGTGTTGTCGGAGGTGCCCGACTCGTACTGCGCCATCACCTGGAACGCCTTCTGCTCGGCCGCGTTGGCCGCCGCCTCCTGGATCTCGTGGTCGGTCTGCTCGCCGATCAGGTGCTGCAACACCGTGACAACGCCATTGGGCTGCTCGGCGGTCACCGGCACCGGCGCCGGCATGTCGGCGCGGGCCTTGGCCAGCAGGCCGGCCTGCAACTCGGTGCTGACCCGCATCATGTCCGCGGCGGAGGACGCCTGCCGGGCCCAGTCGCCGAGCGGGCCGAGCGCGCCGCGGGCGCTGTCCGCGGCGATGCCTTCCCAACTCGCGCCGGAGGAGCGCACGCCGACGCCGATGTCCTGCTGCAACTCCTCGAGCGTCTTGGACAGGCCGGCCCAGGTATCAACGGCCGGACTTGCGGCCCCGGCGCCGGGGCCCGAGTTCAGCTGGTCGTACAGCTCCTGATGGCTGTAGCCCTGCCACCGGTTGTCCGTCCCAGCGTTGCTGCCCACCGTGCCGTGCCCTCCTTCGTGACCGTTCGCGCGTTCATTCCTTGTCGCGGAACGATGCCGCGTTGTCGCCTTCGACGGTGTGGTAGGCGTTGTCGACCTCCGTCAACGCGTCCGAGGCCGACTTGAGCCGCTGCTGGTACGCGAGCAGGGCGTTGAGGGCGGAGGACGGCGTGTCGACCGAGTGGTCGTTGAAGCTGGTCGCCGCGTCCTGGCTGATCGGGTCACCGGCCCACGGCGCGACCCGCACGCCGGTGATGGCCAGATCGATCTGGACGTCCAACTTGGCCAGCGCCTTGTCGAACACCCTGCGCAGCGCCGGCACGGCCTCCCGGTCCACCCGCAGCGTCGCGGCACCGGAGCCGAGCGGGTCAGAGATCGGGCCGGTCACGTTGATCACCTCCGCTGGGCTCCATCCGTTGATCCCAACACTGTATCCACCGACCGTGATTGGGTCGTGCCATCGCGGTGAACAACCCTCGGGTGGAGGAACGCCTTCACCGGTTGTCACCGATCGTGGTCGACGATGTGGGCGGAGCGTGGCGATCTACGGGTGGCCCGACAGGCTTGCCACCGCGTCGGCGGCGATCTGCTGGGCACCCTGGCACAGCGCGTCCTGCGGGATCGGGGTCTTGTTGCCGCCGTCGCGGAGCATGACGTCCAGGAACTCGTTGTCGGCCGCGTCCACCTCGACGTTGCACACGGTCCGCAGGCCGGGGGTGCGCACGACCAGTGCGGGATAGCCGCTCACGGTGGTGGCCACCGCGTCGACCTGCGCGGTGTCGTCCAGCCAGACATCAACGCCCATGCTGGTGACCAGCGCAAGCCGGGTTTCGGTGCCGCTTTCGATGCCCCGAATCGAGCACGCCTTGGCCTGGGCGAACTCGGGATCGGTGTACGGGGTCGGAGTGGAGTCCAGGCTCAGGTTCGACCGCTGCGTCGAGGTGAGGATCTTGCACGGGTTCACCTTGGCCAACTCGATCGTGCCCGGTCGCGGAGCCATCGACACCGTGGTCGTTGTCGGCGGCGGCGCCACCGTGGTGCTCTGGTGAGGGTGCGTGCTGACCGTGTCGACCGCGTGGCTGTTGTTGGTCAGCGCGATCACCACGGCGACCACGACGGCGATGCCCGCCGCGGCCATCACGCGCATCAGCACGGCGCCACGCACGCCGGCTACGGTAGCGAAGCGCACCGACGGCGTCACCGGGCGGGTTCAGGCGGTTGCCCGCCAGAGCAGCTGACCTGCGGACTCGCTGATTCGCGTCCATCCGAACCCGATGGCGACGCGCTCGGCCGCCGCATCGCCGATCGAATGGGTCCAGTCGACCGTGCGCAAGGCCAGTGCGCCGAACCCGAACCGGAGGACCGAACCCAATGCGGTGCGGGCGATCCCGGCGCATTGGTGTTCCGGTGCGATCCAGCAGATCGCCCGCGCCGCGTCGCCATGCAGTTCGGTCAGGCCGACCTCGCCGAGCAGGGCCCCGGTAGTCGGTTCGGCGATCGCCCAGGTGTATTCGGTGTCCGCGCGCCAACCGTCGGCGCGTGCGGCGATGTGTGCGTCCGGGTCGGGGAAACCGTTGGCGCGCAGGATGATTCTGTCGTCGAGCAGGTCATCCGCACGCAGCTGGCGCAGGTAGTACGTGCCGGCGTTGATCTCGATCGGGTCCACAGTGGAGTGTGGGCTCAGTATCGGCGCCTGCCGCGACCGCGGTAGTCGTCGCGCCAACCCCGGCCCCAGATCGACGAACCGAAGGCCATCACCGCGACCGGGATCAGGAAGAAGACCCAGAGGTGGGTGGCGAAATCCAGGCCGAGCGCGACCAGGATGGCCAGCGGGACCATACCCGCCACGATGGCCCGCATCGGCCGCCCCGGCCGCGGCGCCATCGGCTCGCTCTGCGGCGCGACGACGGGCGGTGGAACCGGTATGCCGGCACTGCCGAACCGCATGCCGCCGGGGGTGCCGAACTGGCCGAACTGCGGGTGCGGGGGCGGCAGGTCGGAGAACAGCGCGCGCAACTCGCCGCGAGTCTTCGCGGTGGACACCTGGGCGCTGCGCTCGCCATACTCGTCGATGTTCAACCGGCCGGCGCTCATGTGCTCGCCGAGCACGGTCAACGCGGCCTCGCGCTCGCTGTCCGCGACCCGCAGATCCGCGTCCTGGAACTCACTCACACCACGATGGTACGGGCCGCGTGGATCCGCCGACCGTGACATCCGGCCTGTTGTTACCTGTTCAGTCCTTGATCTCGAGCAGGACCGTGCCCTGAGTGACGGCCGCCCCCGAGGAAACGGCAAGGCCCGCGACCGTGCCGGCCTTGTGTGCGGTGACCGGGTTCTCCATCTTCATCGCTTCCAGCACGACGACCAGTTCCCCGGCCTCGACCTGCTGACCGTCCTCGACCGCGACCTTCACGATGGTGCCCTGCATCGGCGCGGTGACCGCGTCGCCGGACACCGCGGCTGCCGCTTTGCCGCCGGCTCGCCTGCGTGGCTTGGCCGCGCCGGCCTGGCTCGGCGCGGCACCGGAGAGCGCGAGGTCGCCGGGCAGCGACACCTCCAGCCTGCGCCCGCCGACCTCGACCACCACGGTCTGCCGGGCCGTCTCTTCGCTCGTCTCGGCCGCGCCCTCGAAAGGCGGGATGGTGTTGTCGAACTCGGTCTCGATCCACCTGGTGTGCACGGTGAACCCGTTCTCGTCGCCGACGAACGCGGGGTCGCGCACGACCGCGCGGTGGAAGGGCAGCACGGTGGCCATGCCCTCGACCACCATCTCCTCCAGCGCGCGCCGCGAACGCTCCAGCGCCTGCTCGCGGTCAGCGCCGGTGACGATCAGCTTGGCCAGCAGCGAGTCGAACGCACCACCGATCACACTGCCCGACTCGACGCCCGAATCGGTGCGCACGCCAGGCCCGTCCGGCGCGACGAACGTGGTGACCGTGCCGGGTGCGGGCAGGAAGTTGCGGCCTGCGTCCTCGCCGTTGATCCGGAACTCGATCGAGTGACCGCGCGGGGTCGGGTCCTCGGTGAAGCGCAGGGTTTCCCCGGCCGCGATGCGGAACTGCTCGCGGACCAGATCCAGACCGGAGGTTTCCTCGCTGACCGGGTGTTCCACCTGCAGTCGGGTGTTCACCTCGAGGAAGGAGATGGTGCCGTCGAGGCCGACCAGGTATTCGACGGTGCCGGCGCCGTCGTAGCCCGCCTCCTTGCAGATCGCCTTGGCCGAGGAGTGGATCTCGGCGCGCTGCGCGTCGCTCAGATACGGCGCGGGCGCCTCCTCGACCAGCTTCTGGTGCCGGCGCTGTAGCGAGCAGTCCCTGGTGCCGACCACGATCACGTTGCCGTGCTTGTCCGCGAGGACCTGCGCTTCGACGTGGCGCGGCTTGTCGAGGTAGCGCTCGACGAAGCATTCGCCGCGACCGAACGCGGCAACGGCTTCGCGTACCGCGGACTCGAACAGCTCCGGGATCTCTTCCTTGGTGCGGGCCACTTTCAGGCCGCGACCGCCGCCGCCGAACGCGGCCTTGATCGCGATCGGCAGGCCGTACTCCTGCGCGAAAGCCAGGATCTCCTCCGGTCCGTTGACCGGTTCGCTGGTGCCGGGGACCAACGGCGCGCCCGCACGGGTGGCGATGTGCCGCGCGGTGACCTTGTCGCCGAGGTCGCGAATGGCCTGCGGGCTCGGGCCGATCCAGGTCAGCCCGGCATCGATGACGGCCTGGGCGAACTCGGCGTTCTCGGAGAGGAAGCCGTAGCCGGGGTGCACCGCGTCGGCGCCTGCGCGCTTGGCCGCGTCGAGGATCTTGTCGATCGACAGGTAGCTCTCGGCCGGCGTGTTGCCACCCAGCGCGAACGCCTCGTCGGCGATCCGGACGAACGGCGCATCCCGGTCGGGGTCGGCGTAGACGGCGACGCTGGCCAGACCGGCGTCCCGGCACGCGCGCATCACCCGGACCGCGATCTCGCCCCGGTTGGCCACCAGGACCTTGTGCAACACGCCTAACCTCCTCGTTCGACGGTTACCGGCCAGTTTACGGACCGCTCGATGCGCACTGACCTTAAGGAGGCGGACCGTGGCGGGCCGAGTTCCTGACCGAAACCGAGAGCAATTTCACCAGTTCGCTCGGGTGTGCCCAGCACGAAACCGCAGGATGTGCTTGTCTGCGGATGAACGAGTCCGTCAGGTTGGAGGAGGAAAGCATGGCCCGCGGTGGGCGCCAAGGCCACCCGGTGGCGATCACCGTCGGTGTCGCGGTCGGCCTGACCCTGCTCGCGTTGGTCGGCGCGATCCTGCTCCGACCGCACCAGCCGGCCGGCAGCGCGGACGCGGCAGGCGTCGCAGCGCCCGCGCCCGCTACCAACGCCACGTTGGAGTGCGGCAACGGCCCGTGCCGGTCGCTGGCCAGCACCACCGTGGCCGGCAGCACCGTGCAGCTGCTGGCGAACGCCGCGGCGACCAGCGGACGGGTTCGGATCGTCACCGCGCAGGGCCTGGACAGTGTCTTCGAGACCACCGTCAGTCAGCTCGGCGCCACCCTCACCGCCCAGTCGTTGACCTGCGTGAACGCCAGCACCCCGGTGTGCATGGTCAGCGGCGGCGGACCGGAGGGCGGCGCGGGCGAGGTGTTCGTCCAGTCCGACGGCGACTGGGAACGCGCGGACGCGCCGTACTTCGCCTCCGGCGGCTACCTCAGCCTGCGCCAGGGCGGCTCGCAGGGGCCCGAGGTCATCACCGCGCAGGTCAACTGTGGCTCCGACCTCAGCACGCAGTGCGCATCCGCTCCGGTTTACGTGCAGGTTTTCGCGGTCAGCGGGGCAACGCTGGGCTGCACCAGCCCGGTCAGCAAGCTCAACAAGCTGCCAGGGTGGCCCGATGTGACCGTGAGTCAGTCGCAGTTGCACACCTGCCCGTGAGCTACCGCATGTTCCAGAGTTCGACAACGCTCACGCCGACCTCGCCGAGAAGTTTCCTGGTCAGTGGCAGGCTGATACCGATGACGCTGGACGGGTCGCCGTCGATGCCGTTGACGAACCAGCCACCGAGACCGTCCAGGGTGAAGGCGCCGGCCACCGCGAGCGGCTCGCCGGTGGCCAGGTAGGCGTCCAGTTCGGCCGCGCTCGGCGAGGCGAAGCGCACCGTGGTGCCCTCGACGCCGATCGCCTGCCGGTCCTGCCGACCGTCGACGAGCCGGATCACCGCGTGCCAGGTGACCAGTTCGCCGGTGGTGCCGGCCATTGCCGCCCATCGGGTCCTTGCCACGTCCTCGGTGTGCGGCTTGCCGACCACCTCGCGCCCGTTCGGTCCCGCCATCACCAGCATCGAATCGCAGCCGACCACGACCGCGTCCGGGTGCGCGGCGGCGATCGCCGGTACGACGGCATCGGCCTTCGCCTTGGCCAGCGCGGCAACCAGATCAGCGGGCGTGGGATCGGTCAGCGACGCGGCAGCCGCGTCTTCGTCCACTCCGGACACATGGACGACCGGTTCGACCCCGGCCGCACGCAGCACGGCCAGCCTGGCCGGCGACGCGGAAGCAAGTACCAAGCGCACCCCGCGAGCCTAACCAGGCCGGCCGTGCCTGTTTACGC
>DASYBO010000196.1:0-6735 GCA_036500685.1 Pseudonocardiaceae bacterium
AGGGCCAAGACCAAGATCAAGCAGTGGTTCGCGCAGGAACGGCGCGAGGAGGCCATCGAGTCCGGACAGGACGCGATCGCCAAGGAGGTCCGCAGGGTCGGCCTGCCGATGCAGCGGCTGGTCTCCATCGACTCGATGACCGCGCTCGGCCGCGAACTGCGCTACCGCGACGTGACCGCCCTCTACGCGGCCATCGGCGAGAACCAACTCTCGGCCCGGCATGTGGTGCAGCGGCTCGTCGCGCAGCTCGGTGGTGTCGAGCACGCCGAGGAGGAACTGGCCGAACGCTCGACCCCGTCCACCGTCACCCGCCGCCGCGGCTCCGGCGACGCGGGAGTCGTGGTCAAGGGCGCCAGCGACGTGTGGGTGAAGCTGGCCAAGTGCTGCACCCCGGTGCCCGGCGACAGCATCCTCGGCTTCGTCACCAGGGGCGGCGGCGTCAGCGTGCACCGGCAGGACTGCACCAACGGCGGCGATCTGCAGAGCTCGCCGGAGCGGCTGGTCGAGGTGGAATGGGCGCCGTCGGCGTCGTCGTTGTTTCTCGTCGCGATCCAGGTCGAGGCGCTCGACCGGCACCGGCTTCTCTCCGACGTGACCAAGGTGCTGGCCGACGAGAAGGTCAACATCCTCTCGGCGTCGGTCACCACCTCGGGCGACAGGGTCGCGGTCAGCCGGTTCTCCTTCGAGATGGGCGACCCCAAGCACCTCGGCCACGTGTTGAAGGCAGTGCGCGGCGTGGAAGGCGTCTACGACGTCTATCGCGTCTTTCAGTCCTAAGAGGACGCGATGACCGCTTTCGTGATCGTGACCGGCAGTTTCGGCTTGCCGTCCTGCGCGTTCTGCTGCGGCACGATCCCGCCCGCCGCGATCTTGCTCAGCGTGGCCATGCCGGTCCCGGTCACCGTGCCGAACACCGCGTAGGTCGCCGGCAGTTCCGAATTCGCGTACACCAGGAAGAACTGGCTGCCGCCGCTGTTCGGCTGCCCGGTGTTGGCCATGGCCACCGTCCCGGCCGGATAGATCACCGTCGGCGTGCCCGGCTGCGCGCCCGGTGCCGGCGCCAGCCCGGTCGGATTTTCGTCCGGAATGGTGTAGCCGGGCCCGCCTTCGCCGGTGCCGGTCGGGTCGCCGCACTGCAACACGCTCAGGCCGGGGTCGGCCGTCAGCCGGTGGCACGGCGAGGCGTTGAAGTACGTCTTGAGCGCCAGGAACAGGAAACTCTGCACCGTGCACGGCGCCTGCGCGCGGTTCAACGTCAACGGGATCGCGCCCTGCGTCGTCTGCAGGGTCACGGTCGCCGTCCCGGCGTTCGGCGTCGGGATCGGATCGCCCGGCAACCCGAACGCCTTGCCCTGCGGCGCGGGCGCTGTCGGCGTCGAGGTGTACTTGCACGGCCCCTGACTGACCACCGGAGTCGGTGCGGCCAGTGACGAATCGAGGTTGCTCGCCGTCGGCCCGGTCGACAGGCCGGCCACGCTCGTCGTGCAACCGGCCAGGACGACGAGAACGGCCACCGGCCCGATGAGGCCGATGACCGCCCGTCGCAAGGTGTCTTTTGTCAAAGCAGGGTGCGCCACGCGCACAGTCTGCCCGAACGTGAATCAGTTAGCTGGACACGACCGCCTTGGTGATGTTCACCGGCAGCTTCGGCTTGCCGTCCATGGTGGTCGGCTGACCGGTGCTCGGATCGGTGCCAGGGATGATGCCGCCGGCCACGATCTTGTGCAGCGTGGTCATGCCCTCAGGTCCGACCGTGCCGAACACGGTGTAGTCCGGGGGGAGTTGCGTGTCCGCGTAGACCAGGAAGAACTGGCTGCCGCCCGAGTGCGGCTGCCCGGTGTTGGCCATGGCGATCGTGCCGGCCGGGTAGATGTCGGCGGCCTGCTGGCCCTGCTGCGGCGGGGTGGTGGTCGGCGCGGCCTTGAGGTTCTTCGGCTTCTCGTCCGGGATGGTGTAGCCAGGCCCGCCCTGGCCGGTGCCGGTCGGGTCGCCGCACTGCAACACGCTCAAGCCGGGGTCGGCGGTGAGCCGGTGGCACGGGGTGCCGTCGAAGTAGGTCTTCTGCGCCAGATAGACGAAGCTCTGTACCGTGCACGGGGCGTCGGC
Source organism: Pseudonocardiaceae bacterium (assembly GCA_036500685.1). Lineage (GTDB taxonomy): Bacteria > Actinomycetota > Actinomycetes > Mycobacteriales > Pseudonocardiaceae > CAJCJE01. The sequence goes on from DASYBO010000196.1 coordinate 2,107, forward strand.
CCGATTGAGGTTCAGCGGGATGTTGCCCTGGCTGGTCTGCAGCGTGACCGTGACCGCGCCGGTGTTCGGCGTCGGCTTCGGATCGGTCGCCAGCCCCTCGTTCTTGCCCTTGGGCGCCGGCTGAGATGGCGTCGAGGTGTACTTGCATGGACCGCCGCTGGTCTTCACCGGCGGCGCGGCCGTGGTGGTCGTCGTGCTGGCGGCCGACGAGGTGCCGTGGTTGGTGGTCAGGAAGACGATCCCGAACACCACCAGGATCACCACGACAACGGCGATACCCGAGCCCAACGCCATCCGCCGCTTGCGGCGCTTGGCCCGTTCGACGCGGCGCGCCAGCTGGCGTTCCAGCTTGCGCTTGGCAGCCTGACGGCGCTGCTCGTTGCTCGGCACCGTTCACCCTCCCCAGGGATCTCACAGGGTCATCAGTAGGTAATTCGATAGCGTGACGACGCAGTTTAGGGCGACCGTATGTGAGGACAGTGTGGCGGGCCGGTCCGGCTACGCTGTGCACACCCCTAATTTTCGCCGCAGCCGCGTCGTCGGAGGTTGTTTCGTGCTGGTTGTCGGGTTTCCGACCGGAGCGTTCCAAGCGAACTGTTACCTGCTCGCGACCGGCGAGGGTGAGCCGTGCGTGATTGTCGACCCCGGTCAGGACGCCGTCGAGCCGATCACCGAGGCGCTGGCCAAATACCGCCTCAGCCCGGTCGCCGCGCTGCTCACGCACGGCCACTTCGATCATGTCTTCTCGGTCGCGCCGATCTGCGACGGCAACGACATCCCGGCCTGGATTCACCCGGACGACCGGGCCATGCTCAGCGACCCGCTGCGCGGCGTCAGCGAGAGCTCGGCGGCGCTGTTCGGCGGCCGCCTCGAGCTGCGCGAACCCAGCGAGGTCCGCGAACTGACCGACGGCGGCCAACTCGACCTTGCCGGGTTAACGCTCACCGTCGACCACAGCCCGGGCCATACGGGCGGGTCGGTGCTGTTCCGGACCGCGACCGAGGAGGGTGGCCAGCTGCTGCTCGCCGGAGACACCCTCTTCGCCGGTTCGATCGGACGCACCGACCTGCCCGGCGGCGATCCGCGTCAGATGCAGCAGTCCCTGCGTGAGCGCATCCTCACCCTGGACGACGACACGGTGGTACTGCCCGGCCATGGCCAGACCACGACCATCGGCCGCGAGCGCGCCAGCAACCCGTTCCTGCTCGAACTGGGTACGACGCCCTCCGGCCCGCGCAGAGGACTGTGAACCGCACACCATGACGACCTTCTCCGCCCCCAAGGGCGTGCTCGAGTACTACCCGCCCACCTCGGCCGCGTTCCTCGCCGTGCGCGACACCCTGATGGAGAGCGCCCGCCGCGCCGGCTACGGCTACATCGAACTGCCGATCTTCGAGGACACCGGCCTGTACCGGCGCGGTGTCGGCGAGTCGACCGACGTCGTCACCAAGGAGATGTACACCTTCACCGACCGAGGCGATCGCTCCATCACGCTGCGCCCGGAAGGCACCGCGGGCGTGATCAGGTCGATCATCGAACACGGCCTGGATCGCGGCCAGCTCCCGGTGAAACTCGCCTACACCGGCCCGTTCTTCCGCTACGAACGCCCGCAGGCCGGCCGCTACCGCCAGTTCAACCAGTTCGGCATCGAAGCCGTCGGTGTCGACGACCCGGCGCTGGATGCCGAGGTGATCGCGGTCGCCGATGCCGGCTACCGCGGCGTCGGCCTTTCCGGCTACCGGCTGGAGATCACCTCTCTCGGCGACACCACCTGCCGCCCGCCCTACCGCGCCAAGCTCCAGGAATTCCTCGCCGCGCTCCCGCTGGACGAGGACACCCGGCGCCGCGCCGAGGTCAACCCGCTGCGCGTGCTCGACGACAAGCGACCCGAGGTGCGCGAACTGCTCGCCGAAGCGCCGCTCATGGTCGACAACCTCTGCGACGTGTGCCGCGAGCACTACGACCAGGTCAAGGGTTACCTGACCGAGCTGGGCGTCAAGTTCACCGAGAACCCCAGGATGGTTCGCGGCCTCGACTACTACACCAAGACCACGTTCGAGTTCGTCCACGACGGACTCGGCTCCCAGTCCGGCATCGGCGGCGGCGGTCGCTACGACGGCCTGATGGCCGAACTCGGTGGCCAGGCCCTCTCCGGCATCGGTTTCGGGCTCGGCATCGACCGCATCGTGCTGGCCTGTCAGGCCGAGGACGTGCAGATCGGCGACACCGCCCGCTGCGACGTCTACTGCGTGCCGCTCGGCGACGTGGCCAAGGCGCGGCTCGTCGCGGTCGCGGGGGAGCTGCGCGCGGCAGGCGTGCGGGTCGACCTCGCCTACGGCGGCAAGGGCCTCAAAGGCGCCATGAAGGGCGCGGACCGCTCCGGCGCTCGGCTGGCCGTCGTGCTCGGCGAACGCGACATCGCCGAGGGCAACGCCCAGCTCAAGGACCTCACCAGCGGCGAACAAGAGGCCGTCGCGCTGACCGAACTCGTCGCCAGGGTAAGGGGAGCACTGCAGCGGTGACTGGCTCGGGGGAGGAACGGCTCTCGCTGGACCTGGTGCCGGCAAAGGTGTTGCGCCGCAGGGCACTCGCGGTGGCGATCGCGGTCGTCGTGCTCGCCGCCGCGGTCGGCGGTCTTGTCGGTCTCGTCGCGGGCCGGCTCGGTGGGTTGATCGCGGCGGCCGTGATCGGCCTGCCGCTGCTCTACGTCGCGTTCACCGAATCGCGCCGGACCAGCTGGCTGCGCGACGGGGTGGTGTACGTGCGCGGCCCGCGTACCCGTTCGGTCGACCTACGCAGGCTGGAGCGGATCGAGCTGCTCATCGCGGACGTGCGCGGCAAACGCATCGTGATGTTCGTGATCAGCGGCGGCCCCAAGGGCAGCCGGGTCAACCTCGCGATCGCCAACTACACCATCAACGCGGGCATCGAACTCGACATCGTGGTGCTGCGCAAACTCGCGGATGCCTTGGCCGGCGGGGAAACCGCGCACGGCCTGGTGTTCGCCGAACTCCTGGTCGGCCAACTCAGGGCCATCGCCCGCGACGTGCCGATGGGCGGTCGACCGCTCTACCGGCTCGCCTCGCTTGCGGTGTCCGGTCGCCTTGCCCAGCGCATGCACCCGGACGCGATCACCCAGTTCGTCGCCACGCTGGACTGACGGGCTCGGCCGGCGGCCGAGCCCGTCCACGTCACTTGCCCAGCGCGTTGAGCGCGTCCGCGGTCTGGTCCGCTGGCGGCATGGTCACGTTCACCGGCACGCCGAAGTCGGACAGCTTCATGGTCTCCTGGATCGCGACCGTCCCGGCGCCCGCACCGGTGGCGTTACCGGTGATCGCGCCGAGGTCCATGTTCTGGCTGTAGGTCAGCTGACGCAGTCGGTTCTGCTGGTCGATCCACACCTGCATCGGCACCTGCCCGCCGCCGAGCACCTTCTCGATCTGTGCGGCCTGGTCCGCGGTCAGGTTCTCCTTCTTGACCAGGTCGGACACGTTCATCACGGCCAGGTAGTGCTCGGTGGGTGTGCCGTCGATGGTGGCTGGTCCCTTGTCGGTGACCGTACCCATGCCGCGCAGGTAGCTCAGCATCTGCGTGGGATCGGTCGGCGTGCCGCTGGTCAGTTGGCCCATCGAGGTGCCGAGTTTGGCCTTGGCCAGCTCGTTCAGGTCGATCTTGACCCACGGCTTGCCGCCATCCTTGGCCAGCATCGCGCTCGGCGCGTGCATGTACTGGACGCCATCGAGGTAGCGCATCTCCAGGTCCATGCCCATCAGGCTCATGGTCAGGTCGCCCGTCTTGTGCGGGAAATCCATCACGCCGCTGGCCGCGACGGTGAAGCCCGCGCCCTGCGTCTGCGCCCCGGAGATGGACGCGTCGACGGAGATCTTCGCGGTACCCGCCGAGGTCGTCGAGGTGTAGGCCGCGTCGATCGCCTTGATCGGCGAGTTCGCCGCGGGGCTGGACGGGGTCGTCGGGTTCGCTGGGTTCGCAGCCGAACCGGTCGGGCCGGCCGAGCCACATGCCGCGACCGCGACACCTGCCGCGGCGATGACCGCGGCGCAGAATCCCACCCGGATAGAACGCACTTTCTTGCCTCCCTCAGGCTGGTGCCGATTTCCGGCACACCACACCGTGACTGGGTGGTGTCGGCACCAATGCCGGATTGATCTGGTTCGCCAGGCCGCCCGTTACACGAACGGGCGGTCACCCGACTCACACCAGCTTCCCAGTTTGCCACGACATCGAACATGTGTTCGAATACCGCCATGCGATGGGACAGCCAGCGAGTCGACGGTGCGGATCAGGCCACCCTGCCCGGGGTCGGCGAGTTCGTCCGCACCGTGCGCACACCAGAGTTCTCCGGCCTGGTGTTTCACGAGGTCAGGGCCCGCTCGGTACTGAACAAGGTGCCGGGCCGGTCGAACATGCCCTTCCAGTGGACGGTGAATCCGTACCGGGGCTGCTCGCACGCCTGCCGCTACTGCTTCGCCCGCAACACCCACACCTACCTCGAATTAGACGCCGGTCACGATTTCGACACCCAGGTCATCGTCAAGGTCAACGCACCGCAGCGCCTTGCCGCGCAACTGAAAGCGCCCTCCTGGCAGCGGGAGCACGTGGCCATGGGCA
>DASYBO010000197.1:0-14119 GCA_036500685.1 Pseudonocardiaceae bacterium
GGCTCGATCGGCACCGGGATCGGCGCAGGCTCGGGTCGTTCGGGAACGTCGGCTGCCGAGACCGGTGGACCCAACCGCGACTGGCGCCGCCTGCGCCTCGGGGTAACCGGTAGCGGCGCGGGCGGCCTGGACGTCGGTGCGTCGGGTGTCGAACTGTGCGACGTTTCCACGGCAGCCACACTCGGCTCCGGCTCCGGCCCGGTCGGAGAGGCGACCGCGTCCGCGGCGTCGTCATCCACGATGTCCTCGTCCGTGCCGACCTCGATGGCGGGATCGGATTCGGCCGATGGCGACACCGGAACCGGCGGCGCGGGGGTCATCGACGGTGTGGGGGTGCGCGAAATCGGCTGGAGGGACGATGTGGACACCGGAGAGCTCGGCGGGATCGGTGCGGTGACTGGGAAATCAGCTGTGATTGGCGAGCGCGGAGCGTTTGCCACTGGGGTCGACGCCGGGGGTGATGTCGCGGGATACGTTGGTGGGTTCGGCAATTCGGTGCGAACGGGGCTGGAGATCGGGTCGGCGAGCGGCGTCGTCGACCAGCGGAGTTCGGGTAGCGGGCCACCGAGCGGGTCGAGGGTGGTGGCCAGGCCGGCGACCAGGCCGGTCGGGGCGTCCAGCCGCGATTCGTGGCCGAGCCGGTCGAGGATGGGAGGTTGTTGCCAGCGGCTGGGCAGGCCGCGCACGAACTCGGTGACCGGCGTGTTCGGCGCGGCACCCAGTACACCGGTCAGCGGCGGCAGGGTTCGCCACGCGTCGGTGGGACGGGTGATCTGCTCGTCGGCCGGTACCGCTGCCTGCCGACGACGAATCGGCCACCGCATCACTCACCATCCTTCCGCCACATCAGTAGTGCCGTTGTCCGCATTGGCGATTCGCTCGTTGATCTGCCCGATCTGAGTCACGAAGGCGTGCCGCAGCGGGTGTTCCAGGTCCAGGATTTCCTGTAGTGGCCAGTGGAAGTGGTAGGCGACGTACGACACCTCGTCGAGCAGTTGCGTGGTGCCGTACGTCAGGATCCCCCCTGGCGGCTCCTTGCCCCGGCCGAGATGTCCACCGCGAACTCGTGCCCGCAGCCGGGACAGTTGACGGCCGCGCGGGTGTGTCCCTCGGCGTTCACCTTTCGGTACAGGTCTTGCAGGAACGCAAGATCCGCCGCGAACATGCCTTCCACCACACCGGGATTCACCGAGCCGAGGCTGCCAAGTTCGGTGATCACCCTGCTGAGCAGGATCACCGTCAGGTAAGCCTCGTTGTCCTGCACCCTCGGATCGCGCAACGGCAGGATCTCGTCTCGGGCTGTCGCAAGACGCATCCGGCCCTCGCGGTGCAACGTGCCGTCCTCGCCCAGATAGCCCACCGGCAGCGTGAAACCGAACTCGGTGCGCACCTGATCGATCGGCGGAGCGGACATCACTTCACTTCCAGGCGTTCGATGGCGATGACCACCGACTCCAGCAGCACCGTGTCCGCACCGGCGGCCAGTTTCGCCACCTCGACCCGCATCGGCCAACCGCCGAAGAAGTTGAACCGGGTGACCTCGCCATGTGCCAGGTCGTACAGGACGATCGAGCCGTCCTTGCGCGCCTGCTCGATGTTGCCGTCCTGCACGGTTTTCATCCACCCCCAGAACGCGGGGTCCGCGACCTTGCCCCTGGAGAGGTGGATGTCGTCGTACTTCACCGAACCGGGCAGCTTCTGCAGGATGGGCTGGCCGCCGTGCTGGTTGGACCGGTTCTCGATCACCGAGATCGAGATGCCCAGCCCGTTGACCTCCTTGAACTGGGCGATGGTGATGCCGGTGATCTCGACACCGAAGCTGTAACTGGCAAGCGGATCCAAAAGAGCCATGACATTTCCCTCCGATCTGGGTTACTCGGTCACCGAGGACTGACCGGTGGGCAGTTGGGCGAGGCGGAACACCACGAACTCGGCCGGTTTCACCACGGCGAGGCCGATCTCGCAGACGAGCTGACCGACTTCGATGGTTTCGCTCGGGTTGGTCTCCTCGTCGCACTTGACGTAGTAGGCCTGTTCCACCGTGTTGCCGAACAGCCCGCCGTCCAGCCAGACCCGGTAGAGGAAGGATCGGATGGTGCGGATCAGCCGCTCCCACAGGTCCTTGTCGTTGGGTTCGAACACCACCCACTGGGTGCCGATGGTCAACGAGGACTCGACATAGTTGTAGAGCCTGCGCACGTTGATGTAACGCCATGCCGGATCGCTGGACAGCGTGCGGGCGCCCCAGATCCTGATGCCACGACCGGGAAACGCGCGGATACAGTTGATACCGTTGGGGTTCAACAGATCGTGCTCGCCGCCGGTGATCACCGTGCCCACCCCGATGGTGCCGCGCAGCACCTCGTTGGCCGGCGCCTTGTGCACGCCCCGTGTCGCGTCGTTGCGGGCCCACACCCCGGCGACGTGACCGGACGGCGGGATCAGCCGGGGCGCGCCGGTCGTCGGATCGAACACCTTGACCCACGGCCAGTACAGCGCGGCGAACTTGGAGTCGTAGCCCGCCTCGCCGACCCGCCAGTCGTTCACCTGCTGCGGACTGAGGTCGGGCAGCGGGTCGAGGACGGCCATCCGGTCCCCCATCGACTCGCAGTGCGCGATCATCGCGGCCTGCACGGCGTGCACGCCGCTGCGGTCGATGGCGCCGGCCTGGTAGGCAGCCATCAGGTCCGGGACGCAGACCATGGTGATTCCGTCGATCGCGGCAAGGCCGCTGAATCCGGTGCGCGCCGCGGTGTCGCCGATGTACTCGGCGGGCGCGAGCGCGACCTTCTTGGCCGGTCGCGCGGCAAGGGTGACGGTGGCGTTGGCCGGCCGGCGATCCGCGAGTTGCTGATCGGTCTCGATCAGCCGGATCAGCGTCGACGAGCCGTTCACCTGGCTGACCACGTTGAGCCTGCCACGCCGCGCGGTGACCGGCTCGAACACTTCCTGCTGGTGGCCGCCGCGCACGACGAGCCGGAAGGTGTTCTCCGGCGCGCCTTCCGGCGGATCGGACACCTCGATGCTGATGCCCTCGGCTCCCTCGGCTATCGCGGTCGCCAGGTAGGCCGGTGCGCCGGGCACGGCGGCGGAGGGCAGCGCGACACCGGTCACCGCGGCGGTGTCGGGCCCGTCACCGGCGCCGATACGCACCACGTAGGCCTGGCCGCCGCCGTTGAGGAAGTAGCCGTAGACGGCGTGCGCGAGGTAGGAGCCGGGCACCGGTTCGCCGAAGATGGCGGTGAACTGGGTCCAGTTGGTGACCAGCACGGGTTCGTGCACCGGTCCGGTCGCGGCCAGTCCGACGAACGCGGCGACCGCGGTGCCGACACCCTCGATCGGACGGGTGGCGGATTCGACCTCTTCCACATACACGCCGGGAGACAGGTAACTGGGCATCTGGTGTCCTTACTGATGGATGGGGCCGGTCAGCCGGAGATGTCGTTCCACACTTCTTCGGCACCCTGCTCGACTTCGTCGACGGCGTCACTCGCCGCCTGCTCGACGGTGTCGACCGCCTCACTCGCCGCGTGCTCGACTTCGGTGGCCGCGCTGGCCGCCGCCGTAACGCCGTCCGCGACGGCCTCACCGACGACGTCGACGCCCGCGTGCAGCACCTGGTGCGCGGTTGGCCCGCCCACCAACGCGGCACCCACGTCCCACCCGGCCTCGGCCGCGACGGACAGGCCATCGGTCGCGACACCGGTCCCGACCTCGGCCGCCGACAGGAAGCTGTCCTCGGCGCTGTCCCAGTCGCCGCCCGACGCGTGCACGACGCCTTCGACGCCATGGGCCGCTGCTTCGAATCCCTCGGTCATGCCTTAACTCCTTGCTGCTGGGTTGGTCGGACGCCACCGACTGTTTCGGTGGCCTGCGCGGTGCGCGCCGGATCGGCGTCGGGTACCGGCTTGAGGTTGAGATTCGGCGACGCCTGCACGGTTGGCGCCGCGACCAGATCCGTGATGGACGGCATCGGCACGGTGAGTTCGAGTTCGAACCCGCTCTTGAGTTCGCCGCCCAGGTTCAGGAACATCGCGCGCTTGTTCCCGGCCCCGGTGTTCACCAGAACCTGGTAGGGCAACGCGGCCAGCGCGGGCGGCAACGCCTCGGCCGGCAATGCCTCCATGCCACTGAAACAGCGCAGGGTCGCGGCGAGGATCTTGTGCTCCATCACGATGGTCGGCGCCCACACGCTGACCGTGTAGTGCAGGTCGAAACGCGGCGGTGGGGGTCGGTGCGCGACCACGGAGCCTTGCGCGTTGCGTACCGGCTCGTACATCACGTCACGCAGGTGTGGATTCTCCCTGATGTCGAAGAGAAAGAAGTTGACCACCGGTTTCTTCACGGCCTGCGCCCAGGCCTTGTTGGGCGGGTCGAAGGCGATGCCCAGCGCAGAGTCGCGAATGACCCTGGCCTTGAACACAGCGGCAAGTGCCTGCTCCGCCTCAAAAATCATGTGACCAGCATCGAGGAGACAGGTAGCCGTCGAGTACGCCAAATGGGGCGCCGCGACCGTACCGTTGATTCCGCCCGATCGGGCTGCCCGATGGGGCAGCTTCGGCTGTCCCGGTGCAGCACCCTTTCGTCCCTGTGGCCGAACCCCGGCGGCTATCTACCGTGTTCGGCCATGGGAGCAGTAACCGCGTTGACGCCTGCTGAGCTATCGGTGACGCCGGGCGAGTCGGCCACTTTCGAGATCTCGGTGCGCAATACCGGCACCGTTGTCGACTCGTTCACGTTGCGCCCGTTGGGGCCGCTCGCGTCCTGGACGACCTGTGAGCCCGCCGTCGTCTCGCTGTTTCCAGGACAGTCGGGAACCGCGCAGGTCACCGTCGCGCCGCCGCTGGACGCGGATACGCCCAGCGGCCCGGTCGCGGTCGCGGTGCGGGTCATCTCGACCGAGGATCCGACCGGTTCCGTTGTGGACGAAGGCGTGCTGCGGATCGGCGGGGTATCACTGGTCACCGCGGAACTCTCGCCGCGCACAGGACGCGCCAGGGGCCGACGGACCAGCAAGTACCGGATGGCCCTTGACAACCGCGGCAACACGCCCGCTCTGGTCGGCTTCACCGGCCTTGACGAAGAAGACGCGGTGGACATCACGTTCCAGCCGCCGGAGCTGGAAGTACCCGCGGGCGCGGCGGCTTTCTGTGAGGTGCGGGTGCGCGCCACCCGCCGGTTCTGGCGCGGCCAAGGGGTGACCCACCGTTTCGAGGCGACCGCGCACCCGCCGAACGAGGCGCCGATCAGTACGCGCGGCGCGCTGTTGCAGGAAGCGGTACTGCCGCACTGGCTGCCCAAAGCGCTCGCGCTGCTGCTGGCCGCGCTCGTTGTGCTGGGCGCGCTCTGGTTCACCGTGTTGAAACCGGCCGTGCAGGACGCCGCGACCAGTGCGGGAGCGAGCGCGGCACAACAGGCCGTCAATGCCGCGCTGGAGAACCGCGCGCTCAGCAGCAAATCGAGCGGATCGGGATCGGGCGCCAGCACGTCTGCGCCTCCCACCTCGCCCGCGCCGGCCGGCCCGCCGCCCCCCGCACTGCCGCCGCCCGCGCCGTTCGCGCAGGCGCTGACCATGTCCCAGCTGAACCTGCCGGCGGGCAGCAACCACATTCTCAACGTGACGGATCTGGTGATCCAGAACCCGGCTGGCGACCAGGGCTCGGTGGTCATCAACCGCGCCGGGCAGGCCCTGCTGACCCTTGACCTGGCCAGTTTCCGCAACTGGGACCAGCACTTCATCACCCCGATCATGGTGCCCACCGGGAAGAACCTGACCATGTCGGTGAGCTGCGCGAATCCAGGAGGTAAGGCGTGCACGCCGGTCGCGCTGGTCAGCGGCATGTCCGTCACCACGTCATGAGGGCAAAAATCGTCGCGGTCGTGCTGTTGGCCGTCGCGGGGGTGCTGGTCGCACCCGCGCCGGCGCCGGGCGCGACCGCCACACCCACCATCGCGGTGTATCCCAACCCGGCCAGTTTGATCCACCTGCCGTCGAATTTCATCGTGCAGCCGAACGGTTTCAACACCGCGGACAGCCAGTGGGCCGTGACCCTCAACGGCGTGCCGCAGCTCTACACGCAGCCCAACGGCAACAGTTCGGTCGACTTCACCGCGTCGCCGCCCTGCGGCACGAGCACGGTGGCGCTCTACGGGTGGCCTACGCCGATCCACGTGATCCATGGCAGCAGCCCGTCCTACGTGCCGCCCGGCAATTCGGACAGCGCGTCGGAGCAGATCACCGTGATCTGCCCGGAGTTCACGCTCACCCCGAGCACCATCGATCAGCCGAGCGAACCGACCACGATCCAGTTGCAGGGCGATGGATGGCACTCGTCGGCCCCGGTGAACGTGGAGGTGGATGGCAAGGTCGTACAGACCGGCACGACCGGCTACTCCGATGTGGGTAGCGCCTCGGTCCAGCTCTCCTTTACCGCACAGGGACTCGGCTGCGGCCCGCACCAGGTTCTGCTGGCCGAGCAGACGACCTCGTTCTACTCCAACCCGGTGAGCGCCACCGGTCAGCTGACCGTGCAGAACTGCCCTGTCCCTCCCGCCAACACCCCGGCCGCGCTCACCCTCAATCCGACGGTGCTGCAACCAGGTCAGCTCACCAATGCCACCGGGACCGGGTTCGCCCCCAACCAGCCGGTCACGTTGGTCTGGGAGGCGCTGAACGGCACCCCGCTGCTGGGCAGCACGACGGTCACGGCCAGCGCGCAGGGCACCATCCAGGCCTACTGCCTCGTCTTCGACAACGACCAGACCGGCCCACGGCAGCTGGTCGCGCAGCAAAACGGCACCAACGCGGCCGTAGCGACCGCGTTGGTGGATCAAGGATCTTTGCAACCGGTTTCCGGTGGTCAGCTTGTCTACCGACGCTGAGCGGCGGTCAGATCCAGCCGTTGCGCACCGCGTAGGCGACCGCCTGGGTGCGGTTGCGCATGTGCAGCCGGGTGGTCAGATCCTGGATGATCGTTTTGATGGTGCGCTCGGAGTAACTGAGCTGGTTGGCGACCTCCCGGGTGGACAGACCGTCGGCAACCAGTTGCAGCACGTCCCGCTCCCGTGCGGTGAGCCCGGCAAAGGACAGGCCACGCGGGCGCAGCAGGTACTGCCCGAGCTGGCTGACATGGTCGAGCAGATGTCGCACCAGTTCCTGCGGCAGGTCGCCGTTGCCCTCCGCGGCCGCGCGTACCGCACGCACCAGCCGTTCCGGGGTTGCCTCAGCTCGGCGCAACACCCCGCACACCCCGGATTCCACCACCGGTACCAGCGTGCGCGGATCAAGTTGCCCGATCACCAGCACCACCGGCACGCCATCGGCCCGGTGCAGGCTGCGCAACCATTGCACGGCCTCATCGTCGGCCTGATCCAGCACGGCCAGCGCGACGGTCTCCTGGGTATCGGGACCCGCGAGATCCACTTCGGGCTGATGCCGGAGCTGTGCCAGAATCCCCGCTTCGGAAATGGAGTCTCGCGCGTGGACCCGAATCCGGATCGTGTCGATCAGCGCGTGCATGTCCGAAAACCACTTTCTCGCCGAAAAGTCGTCACGGGCAGAAGCGCCTGCGCGTCGCACCCGCGCTGAGGCCACTGGCCGGACCGAACCTTGATGGACACATGTCTCCCCTCCACAGCGATGTGCATCCCTGTGCACCAGAACTGTATGGAGAGGACGGACCCGACGAACCCGTGGAACCACCTGTATCCGGTCGGCCGCATACGTGGTCACGGAAAGTGACGCTCTAGTTCCGCAACGTTCGGGGCAGGCCGAAACGCGAGAAGATGCCGGTGTCGACGAACCGAGTGACCACCGAGATCTTCTCCCCGGCGAAGGTGAGCACGACGAGCCCATGGGCGTGCGCCACCGAGGTGCGTTCCTCGACGAGGTAGAGAGCGAACGCGGGCTGCCCGTTGGCCGTGGTCGGTATGAGCCGGTAGCGGTGGCCGCTGAACCGCTCAGCGAGAAACCGGGCGACGGTCTCGCGGCCTCGCCACACGTAAGGCTCGGGGGGCATGCTGAACCAGGCGTCCTGGGTCAACATGTCGAGCACGGCGTTCATGTCTCCGCGCTGGAGCGCCTCCGCGAAGCGATCGGCCAATTCGCGGTCTCGCCCCGAGGTGGGAAGCGCGGCCTTGGCGCGCAGGCCCGGCGGATACCGATCGGCCAGCGTGGCTCTTGCCCGCTTGAGCAGCCCGTTGACCGAGTCCTCCGTGGCGTCGAGCATGTCCGCGACCTCGGCGGCGCGGTACCCGAGAACGTCGCGCAGGAGCAGGATGGCCCGCTGCCGGGGCGGCAGGTGCTGCATCGCGGCGATGAACGCCAGGGAGATCGACTCCTTGGCTTCCCAGCGTGCCTCGGGGCCGGGTGAGCTGTCCTCGAGCACCGCGTCCGGCAGGGGTTCGAGCCAGGCCGGCTCGTCGTACACGGTCTCAGTGGGTGGGAGGAACGTGCTGGGGAGTCCAGCGGGCAGGTCCGTGGCGCGCCGGTCACGATCCCGCAGCGCGTTCAGGCAGCGGTTGCTGGCTATCCGATACAGCCAGGCCCGCAGTGAAGATCGGCCCTCGAAACGCTGAAGCCCTCGCCACGCGGCCAACATGGTCTCCTGTACTAGATCCTCCGCGTCCTGCACGGATCCGAGGAACCGATAGCAGTGCAACTGCAGCTCGCGCCGATACGGGTCGGTGAGCTCGCGAAACGCCTCGCTGTCCCCCGCCTGAGCCTGCGCCAGCAGCTTCTCGGTCACTGAAACGTCCCCTCTCACCTCGCCTGCCACCAGTTATGACACCGCACACGGCCGCAACTGGTCACGTCGTGACCAGTTCGCTCGCCAACCAGTGTCACAACAGGCATGGAGCTTACGAAGGTCGCGTCACGGGAAGACTGGCTGGCTGCCCGCCTTGAGCTGCTGGCGAAGGAGAAGGAGCTGAGCCGTGCGCAGGCCGCGCTGGCCGCCGAACGCCGGCAGCTGCCCATGGTGGAGATCACCAAGGACTACGCGTTCACCGGGCCGCGCGGCACGGTCCGGCTGGTGGACCTGTTCGAGGACCGCGACCAGCTGATCGTCTACCACTTCATGTGGCTGCGCGACATCGACGAGGGCTGCCCGAGCTGCTCGTTCGCCGTCGACGACATGCCGGACCCGGTACACCTGAACAACGGTGCCGACACCACGCTGGCGCTGGTGTCACGGGCACCGTTCGAGCGAATCGAGCAGTTCCGCGCCCGGATGGGCTGGTCGCTGCCCTGGTACTCCTCGCTCGGTGGTGACTTCAACTACGACTTCCACGTCAGCAACGACGAGGCGATCGCGCCCGTCGAATACAACTACAAGGACAAGCAGACCCTGCAACGCGAAGGCCTGACCTACATCACCGCCAACGACTCCGACGGGCAGGGCATCAGCGTCTTCGTCCGCGACGGCGATCGGGTGTTCCACACCTACTCCGCCTACGGCGTCGGAGCCGACGTCATGTTGAGCACCTACCGGTTCCTGGACCTGACCCCGTCGGGCCGGCAGCGCTACATCAACGAGTGGCCCTGGCACGACACCTACGGGCAGCCAACCGGCGAAGCACACCAGCACTGAAAGGAGTACACAGTGGACATCGGCATCTTCGGCGCCACGGGAACCATCGGCCGATGCGTCCTCGCTGAAGCGTTGAGCCGAGGGCACCGGGTGACCGCGTTCACCCGCGACGTGTCACGCATCCCGGTCGACACCGGCCCGGTGACGTGGATGGTTGCCGACGTGCTGGACGTCGCCGGCGTCGCGCGGGCGATCAATGGCCATGACGTGATCATCAACGCCATCAACACGGGTAAGGATCTACCCGACATGATCGCCAATGCCGACGTGCTGCCCGCCGCGGCGCATGCCCTGCTGACGGCGCTGCGGCAGCACCCGTCGACGAGGCTGATCGTGGTCGGTGGGGGCGCCAGCCTGGAGATGCAACCGGGGGTACAGGGGGTCGACATCGATGGCTTTGCCGAACGGTTGCCGGACATGCTCGGAGTCCCATCGGAGTATTTCGCGGTCATGCTGGCGCACCGGGACGCGTTGAACATCTACCGCCTTTCGGACCGGAACTGGACCTATCTCAGCCCCTCAGCGGGCCGGATTGACCCTGGGGAGCGCACCGGCCGCTTCCGGATCGGCGGTGACCAGTTACTGGTGGCCGAGGACGGCACGATCAGCGACATGTCCGCCGAAGATCTCGCGATGGCACTCATCGACGAAGCCGAGATGCCGCGCCACATCCAGCGCCGATACACCGTCGGCTACTGAGGAGCACAAAATGAACGATCTACTCGAGAAAGCTGTCGCAGCGCACGGCGGCCTGGACCGTTGGAAGCAGGTCAAGTCGATCACCGTCGACGCCTCGATCACCGGAGCCCTCTGGTACGCCAAGAACCAGGTTGACGCGCTCAAGGATGTTCGCGTCGAGGCGGACACCACGCGCGAGTTGCTGACGATGGACTTCGCCGGTCAGGACAGGCGGGCGGTGTTCGAGCCGCACCGCGTCGTCGTGCAGCGCAGGGACGGCACGCTCATCGACGCACGTGACGACCCGGAGAGCTCGTTCGACGGCCATCGGCTCGAGACGCCCTGGGACGACATTCATCTCGCCTACTTCACCGGGGAGGCGCTGTGGACGTACCTGAATACGCCGTTCCTCTACACCTGGCCGGGATTCGCCACCGAAGAGATCTCCCCGATCGAGGTCGACGGTGAAACGTGGCGGCGGCTGAAGGTGACGTTTCCCGATCACGTGAAAAGCCACACCCGCCAGCAGATCTCGTGCTTCGGCCCGGACGGGCTGCTGCGCCGCCACGACTTCACCATCGACATCATCGGTGGGGCGACCGGACTCCTCTATGCCGCCGACTACCGCGATGTCGACGGCATCATCATCCCCACCACTCGACGCGGATACGCCTGGCAGGGCGACTACCAACTGGTCCCGGAGCCGCTGCTGGTCGCCATCGACATGGGCGAGATCACCCTGATGTGAGGACGAACAACGCCACCGATCGTCGCGGCCGGCTGGGCGGGATGCGCCCCGCCGGCGCGGCCGACGTCAGCCGAATCGGTGTTCGGCGGTCTCGTCCAGTGCGGTCCTGACCTGGTGCAGGAACTGGGGCACCACGGTGAACGGGTCGTACGGGACGCCGAACTCCTCCAGCGTCTCGATCGGGATGGGCTTGCGGTAGGGGCTTTCCCGGAAGATCCGCATCAGCTTGGTCGGGTCGGTCTTCTCGTTCGGCGTCGGGGTGGTGTTCTTGACCTCGACCAGGTAGGTCTTGACCTGGGCGTTGATCGAGTACGGCAGCATCCGGCCGATCGCGCCGTACCAGTCCGGCGTGCCGTCGGGCTTCTTGTCCAGGAAGTAGCCGGTGTCGTCGTCGGCGCCAATGCCACGCGGGTTGTCGACCATCCCGAGGACCTTGATGAACTGCTCGGTGGTGGCGATCATGTCGCCGTGGTTTTGCAGGCAGACCTTGACGCCCGCGTCTTCGGCGTAGTCGGCGCACTGGCGCAGGCTGTCCACCATCCAGGCGGCGACCACGCTCCAGTTGTTCTCGTACCCGGCGGGTACCGGTCCGGCGAAGACCCGGATCACCGGTGCGCCGATGGCCTTCGCGACGTCGATCCAGCGCCGGAAGTTTTCCACGTCGGCGGCGCGGCTGGCCGGGTCGGGGCTGGCGAAGTCGTTGTGGATACCGGTTCCGGTGATCGGAACGCCCAGGTCGTCGGCTTTCCGTTTGAACGCCCGCAGATAGGATTTGGCCGGCATCGTGAACGGTTGGCCCTGGAAGTTCCCTGGTGGGAAGTAGTAGCCGGTCGCGTCGAGCGAGTCGAACCGGTGGGCTGGATCCGCGCAGTAGTCCAGCAGCTTCATCAGGTCCATGTCATCCGGGCCGCCCTTGAGCTGCTGGAGCATGATCTTGTTGAAGCAGTAGGCGTTACAGGCGACCTTGAACGGGCCGCGATAGTAGTGGTCGCGATCGTCGGTGGTAGCAGAGGCGTTGGCCGTGGAGGCCTGGCTGAGTCCGATGCCGGTCGCGACCGCGACCGATGCCACTGTTCTGACGAAGCCGCGTCGATTCATCTCGAAGTTCATGGCGTCCATTCCCCAGCTTGAGACGACTGGAAGCGTGAATCAGACTAGTCAGCGGAGAATGTGAGAATCGTGATCGGCGAATGTCAATTCATACATGTTGGTCGGGATCACACGGACGAAGTGTTTACTGCGAGGCGCACAGTATTCCGCCGCAGGAGGAGCGCTGAATGCACAAGCATCGTTTGCGCAGAATCGCTGGATTGGTGGCCGGACTCGCGTTGGTGATCACCGCGACCGGCCCTGCTGAGGGACAAGCGGCGACCGCACGATCCCATGATCTCGATTGGGTGCCCGCCAGCCAGCACGGTGGCTGCCTCGGCACGAACCTTGGTGTCTTTCCGCTGACCAGCGACACGACGCCGATCATGTGGGTGAAATCTGCCCCCAACGACGTGGTCGGCGACTATCAGGATGCTGACAGCCAACTGTCCGCCCAGGTGTACTACACCAGCGACCAGACCACGGGGAACGTGACCTATGGCGCCAACCTGCTTGCCGGGGTTCTGCAGCCGAATGCGACGCCGGTTGCGAGCCTTCAGGGCACGGTGATCAACTGCGACACGATGTCGCTGAGCGGCGGCGGCTGGACAGGGACGGCGTCGAACGGAGTCCTGACCGCCACCAACGGCACCACGACCATCAACCTACGGCACGTCGAGCCGGTGTTGCCGACATTGGGCGAGCGGGCACCCGAAGGCGCGGTCACCCTCTTCGACGGTACCGACTTTTCCCACTGGGGTGCCATTGACTGCAACGGCACCAAGGACTGGACCACAATCGCAGGCCCCGTGCAATGGACGATCGTGAACGGGGCCATGGAAGTGGTCCCCAACACGTGCTCGATCATCTCCCGAGAAACCTTCGGCAGCGCGAAGTACCATGTCGAGTTCCGAACCCTTGGAACACCGACCCACACCGGCGTATTTCCGCAGGCCCAATATCAGACGACCATACTTCAGGACTACGGCCTCTCCATCGGTAGCGCCACTGGCAACTATGGCAACCAGCCGGATTCAAAAAACCCCAAGAAATCGACGGCCGTGAATCCGGCCATCCGCGCGGCTCGCCCACCGCTCGAATGGCAAACCCTCGACATCAGCTACACGGCACCGAAATTCGAATCCGACGGAGCCCCACTCACCGAGGCCAGGGAAACGGTCGTGCTCAACGGCGTCCAGATCTTCGACGGCCTCGTGCTCGACCCGCCCTCCGGCGCCGCCAACCGAGTTTATCCGCAGGCGCGCACCGGGGTGAATCTCCCGATCATGCTGGAATACCACGGGATGCCGGTGCAGTACCGCAACATCTGGGCGCTGCCCAGCAAGGACGGCGACGATTCGCCCTATCCGCACGTCGCACCGCCGGAGTTCCAGCATCCCGGCGTACTGGTCAATCAGGCGCAGCTGGACTTCGTCAAGGCCAAGGTCGCCAACGGCGAACAGCCATGGACAGACGCGTTCAACGCCGCGAAAGCCAGCGACCTGGCCTCGCTCAGCTATACGCCGAGCCCGGTGCCAACGGTCGAGTGTGGATCGAATTCGAACCCGGACATCGGCTGCAAAGCGGAGCAGAACGATGCGTCAGCGGCGTGGACCGATGCCCTGCTGTGGTACATCTCCGGCGACCAAGCCTATGCCCAGAAGGCAATTCAGATCATGAATGCCTGGTCGAGCACGCTGAAAGGCGGGCACACGCTGAGCAATGCGCCGGTGGAATCCGGTTGGACCGGTTCAACCTGGGCCGAGGCTGCCGAACTCGTCCGGTATACCAATGCGGGATGGTCGCCGACCGACGTCGCGGCGTTCGGAAACATGCTGGGTACCCAGTACGTGCCGAATCTGTTGACCGGTGGCCCGGCATGCTTCAACGGGAACTGGGAACTGACGATCGCCGAAGCCCTGATGAACATCGGCGTCTTCGACAACAACAAGACGTGGTTCGACACGGCCGTCGCATACTGGCGGGACCGCACGCCCACCTACATGTATCTGGC
>DASYBO010000198.1:0-9383 GCA_036500685.1 Pseudonocardiaceae bacterium
AGATCATCCAGACGAGTGAAGCCACCGCGCGGCAACACGTCAGTCGGGCCCGCAAGCGGCTCACGGCGGAACGGCGCGCACAGGTCAGCGCGCCCGAGCAGCAGCGGCTGCTGACCGCGTTCGTCGCCGCCGCTCGGGTCGGCGACATGTCCGCGTTGGAGGAACTGTTCGCGGCTGACGTGGTGAGCTACTCCGACGGCGGCGGCATGGTCCAGGCCAGCCGGATCCCGGTGCGCGGTGCGAGGACCGTGGCCAAGGTCTACCGGGCGTGGGCGAGCCGGTTCTGGGTCGGCGTCGAGGTGACGCCCGCGACGATCAACGGCGCGCCCGCCGTGCGGGTGCGCAAGGACGGGATGACGATCGCGGTGATCACCATCACCGCGTCGGCCGATGGCATCGACCAGTTGCTGTGGATGCTGAACCCAGCCAAGCTCGCGGCGGCCGGTTAGGCGGCACATATACTGCTGGCCGGACTTGAGGGGGTGCGGTGGCAGTAGCCGACAAGCAGTTCTTCCGGATCATCGACGCGCTCGTCGAGGTCGAGCGCGCGGAGGGCCGGGACTACTCCTCCTACAGCGTGCGCGGCAAGCGGTTCGGCTACTACTGGCCGCGCACGAAGACCGTCGGGTTGAAGCAGACCCTGACCGAACAGCTGGCGCTGGTGGCCGAGCGGCCGGACGTGTTCGAGGTGCAGTACACCTCGGGCGGTTTCGGTTGGGTGGTGGTCTACCTTGCCGGGATCGACGCGGACGAACTGACCGAGTTGGTATTCGAGGCATGGCGGCTGACGGCACCCGAGGAGCTGATCGCCGCCGCGCCGGATCCGGCTACCAGGCGCACTACCCGACGTCGCTGATCGGGAACTCCTTACGCACCAGCGGCAACACCTCGGTGCCGAGCAGTTCGATCGCCTTCATCACGTGCTCGTGCGGCACGCCGGACCAGTCCATCTGCATGGCGTAGCGGTCGGCCTTGGTGAGCTTGCCGACGGTGATCAGCCGCTCCGCGACCTCCTCGGGGCTACCCGCGAAGATCGACACCGCGTCCTTGGTCGCCGCGTCGTACTCGGCCCGGCCGGGCAGCGCCCAGCCACGCGCCTGCGCGCCGTATTTCATCGTCTGCATCCAGTACGGGTAGAAGATCTCCTTGGCGTCCTGAGAGTTCGGTGCGATCAAGCCGATCGCGCCCAGCGTGACGTGCAGGTCCTCGGGGGCGTTGCCGCCCGACTCGCCGGCCTTGCGGTAGAGGTCCACCAGCGGAGCGAACCGTTCGGGCAACCCACCGATGATCGCGTACACCACCGGCAGCCCGAGCAGACCGGCGCGGATGGACGATTCGGGGTTGCCGCCGGTGCCGATCGAGATCCGCAGGTGCTCGCGGTAGGGCCTCGGCAGGATGTGCGCGTCCGTCAGCGGTGCGCGGAACTTGCCCGACCAGGTCAGCGGGTCATTGCGGTCGATGTGCAGCAGCAGCGCGAGTTTCTCCTCGAACAGTTCGTCGTACTGGCTGAGGTCCGCACCGAAGAGCGGGAAGGACTCGGTGAACGATCCCCGGCCGGCGAGCAGTTCGGCCCGGCCGCCGCTGAGCTGGTCGAGCGTGGTGAACTGCTGGTAGAGCCGCACCGGGTCCTCGGTGCTGAGCACGGTGACCGCCGAGCTGAGGGTGATCTGGCGGGTGACGCTCGCCGCGGCGGCCAGCACGGTGCCGGGGTTGGAGATGGCGAAGTTGTCGAGGTGGTGCTCGCCGAGGCCGTAGAAGCCGAGGCCGAGCTCGTCGGCCAGCTTGATGCGCTCGAGCGTGTTGGCCAGGGTCTGCGCGACCGAGAGCTGCGCCCCGGTGCGGGGGTCGGGTGAGCGGTCGCCGAAGCTGTAGATGCCAAGTTCCATAGAGCGTTCAACAACATCAGTGGCTGAGAAGTTCCCAACCTTGACTATCTGTCACACATCGAAGCGGAAGAGCTTGCGCGCGTTACCGGCTGTGAACTTGTCGCGGTCCTCGTCGGTGTCGAACTCGGTGAGGAACTGGTCGATGTCGCTGCGGCTCGGGCGCTGGAACGGGTAGTCGGTGGAGAACAGAAGTCGGTCGACGGTGGTGACCTCAAGGGTGTGGCGGAGCAGGGCGGGGCTGAACATGCCGGAACTGGTGATGTGCACGTTCGAACGGAGGTAGTCCGACACCGTCCGCCGCAGCCCGGCGATGCGGGACAGGCTGTCGGTGCGGGAGGTCCAGAACAGCAGCAGTTCGCCCCAGTGACCCAGGACGATCTGCAGATCGGGGTGTCGGTCGAAGGTGCCGCGCGTGATGAGGCGCAACGCGGCAAGGGCCGCCTCGATGTGCCAGCCCCAGGCGAAGGTGGACAGGGCGAGCGAGGTCATCGGGTCGAAGCCCGCGTAGGCCGCGTCCCGGATGGCGCGCGAGGGAATCTGCGGATGGATGAAGATCGGCTGCCCGAGCGCGGCGGCGGCCGCGAACAACTCGTCGTAGCGAGGATCGTCCAACGCGGTCTCGCCGGTTCGGCCGTAGACCATGGCGCCAACGAAGCCGAGCTTGGCGGCGCGTTCCAGTTCGCCCGCGACGGCGGTCGGATCGGCCATCGGCAACGTGGCCATCGCGCGAAGGCGCGACGGGTGCCGGCCAACCGCCGCCGCGGCGGCGTCGTTGGCCTCCCTGCTCAGCGCGACCGCGTCGGCAGGGGCGAGCGGCCCCGTCGCGGGTGGCGCGAGCGAGATGACTTGCAGGTCGATGCCCTGCTCGTCCATGGCCGCGATGCGTCCGTCATCGATGTCCTGGAGGCGGGCGAGGTGGTCGCTCATCTCGTTGAGCGCCAGGCTTTCGTCGCGGCGGTCGTCGGGAAGTGCGGTCAGGGCCGCTATCAGCCGTGGCGTTGTCCAGTGTTCTTCGATCGCGATGACCGTCATGGCCGACTCCGCTCAACAGATGTTTAGCGAAAACGCTATCACGCTCAGGCAGGGGGCAGCAGAGCGCGCAGTTCGGCGAAGGCCGCCCGCAGGCACTCGGCGAGCGAGCGGTGCTCGACCTCGGCGATCCAATTGGCGAAGGCCACGCGGAAGACCGCGACGCCGCTCTCCGCGGCCAGGGTCGCCGCCGTCACGTCGATGCCGCGCGCGCGGAGCGCCGTGCTCATCGCGGCGGCCAGGGACGACAGCTTGAGCAGCTCGCGTTCGCGCAGGCTCGGGTCCGCGTCGATCACGGCTTGACGAGCCCTCGACCAGGCGCGTCGCTCGTCGGGGAAGAACAACGCGGCGGCGTCGAGCGACTTCGCCACGATGGCCATCGGTGCGCCCGCGCCGTCGGCCTCCTCGATGGCGGCCAGGAACACCCGCTCGAACTCCTGTTGGCCCTGGAAGATGACCTCGCGCTTGTCGGCGAAGTAGCGGAAGAACGTTCGCTCGGTGAGCCCGGCGGTCTCGGCGATCTCCGCGACCGTGGTGCCGTCGAACCCCTGCTCGGCGAAGCGTTTGAGGGCGGCGGCCTGTAACCGCTCACGTGCACCGCCCTGCCATCGCGCCATGTCCGCAATCATACCGGTGATGACAGCACCTGACATCACGATGTAGAGTGATGTCAGAAGCTGACATCGAACCCAGGAAGAAGCCACCCGAGATGCGCGTATTTGTTACCGGAGCCAGCGGCTGGATCGGCTCCGCCACCGTCGACGAACTGCTCGAAGCCGGCCACCAGGTCACCGGCCTTGCCCGATCCGACAACTCGGCCGCCGCACTCGCCGCCAAGGGCGTCACCGTGCTGCGTGGCGATCTCGACGACCTCGACGCCCTGCGCCGGGGCGCGACCGACGCCGATGCCGTCGTCCATCTCGCCAACAAGCACGACTTCAGCAACCCGGCCGAGTCCAACCGGGCCGAACGCGCCGCCGTCCACACCATTGCCGAAACACTCGCAGGCAGCGACCGGCCCTTCGTCTTCGCCTCCGGCGTCGCCGGGCTCGCCAAGGGACGACCTGCCGTGGAAACCGATCCCAACCCTTCGGTTGGACCGGATTCAGCGCGAGGCGGCGCCGAGAACCTCGCTCTTGGCTACGTCGAGCGGGGGGTGCGCAGCATCAGCGCCCGCTTCGCACCGACCGTGCACGGCATCGGCGACCACGGGTTCATCGCCTACATCGCGGCGACCGCGCGCAGGCACGGCGCGTCCGCCTACATCGGCGACGGCACCTCGGCCTGGTCGGCCGTGCACCACCGGGACGCCGCCCGACTGGTCCGGCTTGCCCTGGAAAAGGCCCCGGCCGGCACGATCCTGCACGTCGTCGACGAAGAAGGGATCGCGAGCAGGGACATCGCCGAAGCCATCGGTGCCGCGCTCGACGTCCCGGTGACCTCGATCGCGCCCGACAAGGCCACCGAGCACTTCGGGTTCATCGGCATGTTCTTCGGGGCCGATTTCCGCGCCTCCAGCGCCGCCACCCGCCAACTCCTCGGCTGGACCCCGCAGGGCCCGACCCTGATCGAGGACATCAAAGCGGGCGGCTACCCCGGCATCCAGTAAACAGATCAGGAACGAAGAAGCGCCGGTGGCCCTGCCTGAATTAGCGTCACCGGCATGACTTCCATCGAATCCATTGTCATCGAAGTTCCCGATCCCGCTGCCGCACAACGCTTCTACGACGAGGCGTTCGGCCTGGGTTCCCGGCTGGTACTGCGACCGTCGACGACGCCGACGGACGGCTTCCGCGGGTTCACCCTGTCCCTCACCGTTTCCCAGCCTGCCAACGTGCACGCCCTTGTCGACGCCGCCCTCGCCGCCGGTGCCACCGCGCTCAAGCCGGTCGCCAAGTCGTTCTGGGGCTGGGGCGGCGTCGTCAAGGCGCCCGACGGGACGATCTGGAAGGTCGCCACGTCGACGAAGAAGGACACCGGCCCGGCCAGCCGGGAGATCGAGAGCATCGTGCTGCTGCTCGGCGCGGCGGACGTGGCCGCGAGCAAACAGTTCTATGTGGACCATGGCATCGCCGTTGCGAAGAGCTTCGGCCGCAAGTACGTCGAGTTCGCAACGCCGAGCAGCCCGGTCAAGTTCGCGCTCTACGGCCGCCGCGCCCTTGCCAAGGACGCCGGCGTCGCGCCGGAGGGGTCCGGCTCGCACCGGATCGTGATCGACGGCGACGCGGGCGCGCTGACCGACCCGGACGGCTTCGTCTGGGCCCGCGCGGCGGCATGACTCGAACGCGCCTCTAGCGGGCACCGCTACTGTTGGTGGGTGACCATCACCACCAGGTCGACGCAGGAGTCTCCGCAGCCGGTCCGGCCGCGGACCGTGCGGGACTGCCTTGCCTCGGGCAAACCAACGATCTCTCTTGAGTTCATGCCGCCCAAGACGGCGGAGGACGCGTTCCGGATCTGGCAGACCGTACGCAAGCTGGAGTCGCTGCGACCGGACTTCGTCTCGGTCACCTACGGCGCGGGCGGCTCGACCAGGGAGAACACCGTCGCGGTTGCCGAAAGGATCGTGGTGGACACCACGATGCTGCCGGTTGTGCACCTGACCGCGGTCAACCACTCCGTGCGCGAGCTGCGTTCGACCATCGGCCGCCTCGTCGACGCGGGCGTCGTCAACGTGCTGGCCGTGCGCGGTGACCCGCCAGGCGACGTGAACGGCGAATGGGTTCGCCACCCCGAGGGCGTCAGCTACGCGAGCGAACTGGTCGAACTCCTGCGCGACAGGGCAACTTCTGCGTCGGTGTGGCCGCGTTCCCGTACAAGCACCAGCGCTCGGCCACCATCGAGGAGGACACGAAGCACTTCGTGGCCAAGTGCCGGGCCGGCGCGGACTACGCGATCACCCAGATGTTCTTCGACGCCGAGGACTACCTCCGGTTGCGCGACCGGGTGGCGGCGACCGGCTGCGAAACGCCGATCATCGCTGCGCTGATGCCGGTCACCAACATCAACACCATCGCCCGGTCCGAACAGCTCTCCGGCGCTCCGTTCCCGCCCGCCCTCGCCGCCCGGTTCGCGGCCGTCGCCGACGATCCCGCGGCCGTGCGGGCGCTGGGCATCGAGCAGGCGGTGCTGCTGGCCAAGCGACTGCTGGCCGAGGGCGCGCCGGGCCTGCACTTCATCACCTTCAACACCGCCAAGGCCACCCGCGAGGTCGTCGCCGAGCTTTCCCGCTGACGCGTCACATTTCGCGCCTCCGCGTTGTCGAACCGGTGAGAACCGGGACAACGAACAGGGGCGCGACCATGACCGACCTGCAAGCCATCGCCGACCGCGTGGAGATCGAGGCGTTGCGCGGCGAGTTCACCGACGCGGTGATGACCCACGACTACGACCGCCTCGCCGCGCTGTTCACCGAGGACGGGGTGGTGCGGATTCCCGAGGCCGGCGCCGAGACCGTCGGCAGGGCGGGCATCCGTGCCGGGGTCGAAGCGCTCCAGGGGATGTGGGAGTTCTTCGTGCAGAACACGCATCCCGGCGCGATCGAGTTGGCGGGCGACACCGCGTCCGGTCGCGCCTATCTCACCGAACTGGGACGGCTGCGGAATGGCGGCTCGTACCTGAACTACGGCATCTAACACGACCGCTACCGGCGTACCCCGGACGGCTGGAAGTTCGCCGAGCGCGTCTATCAGATCCGGTACGTCGACCCCACCCCGCTGCCCGGCTCGCCAACCTATGTCCCTGATCACGAAACCAGATAGCAGGATTTCGCCACGCCGTAGATCGGGTCGCGGCCGAAGGCGGTGTCGGTGCAGTCGACGGTGCCGGTGAAGGTTCGGTAGACGAAGTCGCCGTCCGCGCCGAAGGCGACCGTCTGCTGGCCGTTGAGGGTGCAGGTGCTGTTCTCGGCGGCGCAGACGGTGCCGAAGCCGGGCGGTGGGCCGGTCTCGGTGTAGCACGACTTGAGCACCTTGAAGACCGGGTCGACGCCGACGGTGTCGGCCGAGCAGGTGGTGGCGCCGTAGGTGGTCGTTGTCCAGTAGGCGCCGCCGGCGCCGAAGGCCATGGGTTGGCTGCCGGTCGCAGCGCAGGTACCGTGTTCGGCCGCGCACTGGGTCCAGTTGCCGGGCGGGGTGCCGGTGGCGGCCACGTAGCAGTTCTTCACGGTGCCGGGCAGCGGGTCGGAGCCGAACTCGGCGGTATCGCAGGCGATGCTGCCGGTGGCGACCGTGAACCGGAACGCTCCGCTGCCGCCGAACGCGACGTCCTCGGTGCCGTTGACCGTGCAGGTGCCGTTCTCGGCCGCGCACGGCGTGTAGCCGACGGGCGCGCCTTGTGGGGCCAGGTAACAGGTTTTCAGCACACCGACGGTGGGATCGTCGCCGCCGAAGGTCGCGTTCGAGCATGAGGTCGGGCCGGTGATGACCTGGTAGTCGTAGGCGCCCGCGCCGAAGGCCATGACCTGCTGGCCCTGCGGCGTGCAGGTGCCGCCCTCGGTGGCGCAGGGGGTGTAGCCGGGTGGGAGTTGGCCGGGTAGGACCGAGGTGTCGAACTGCTGCGGCGCGTGCACCCCCGAGCCGATCACCGTGTAAGAGCCGGGGGCGACGCCGGTCAGGTGGACGTAGCCGCCGTCGCTGGACGCTCCGCTGATCCCGGCGGTCGGCGTGAACGTCCCGTTGTGCCAGACGGTCGCGCCGTTGACGGTCACGCTCACGTTGGCCGAGCCGTAGGTCGGCACGCCGACGGCGCCGGTGCTGCCGGCCGGGCTGGTCAGGTGCTCGGTGAACGTGCCGGCCGACGCCGAGTAGTCCCACGATCCCTTGACGGGGCCTTGTGGTGTGGTGATGTCGCCCTCGACATGGGTCAGGTCACCCGCGTGCGGTTCGAAGTCGTACCCGCCCGCCGCGGAGGTCGGCATCAGGCCGAGGACGTAAAAGGTGAGCGCGGAGGTCGGACCGGTGGCCCAGCCGTGCGCGGCGCTCATGTACGGGCCGCCGTAGTCGAAGCTGCCGTCGTACTGGAAACCCTCCCAGAACGTGCTTTTCGTGCCGATCGGCGCGTTGAGCATGTAGCCCCATTCGCGGCGGATCAACGCCAGCGCACCGGTGTCGTCGCCCGCGACGAAGTGCGCCTGCACCTCCATCGACCCAGGGAAGGTGCCGATCGACGCGCCGTTGTTCTTCTCAGGGGTGAGCGCGCCATAGTGCTCCCAGCGCGCGGTGAGCGTGTCGGAGATCGCGGTGTTCTGCGCGGCGCTGTCAGTGAGTCCATACCAGACGGCGAGCGAATTACCGTCCTGCGGATAGAGGGTGCTGCTCGGGTTGTCGCGGAACAGGCCGACGGTCGGGTTCCACAGCGTGGAGTTGGCTGCTGCCTTGAGGTTGGCCGCCAACTGGGCCCAGTGCACCGCGTCCGCGCCGTCGCCTTCGGCGGTGGCGAGGGTCGATCCGGACGTGAGGGCTTGGTAGAGCAGCGCGTTGGCCTCGACGTTGTCGCCGCCCTGGTCGGTGCGGGCCCAGTCGCTGGTGCCGGTGACGTTGACCAGGCCGCTGCCGTCGATCTTGGCGGTGATGAACGACATGCCGAGCCTGTACTGGCTCCAGACCGAGTCCAGCCAGGACTTGTCGGCCGAGTACGTGTAGTAGGACGCGGTGCCGATCAGCGTCCAGGTGTGATAGGTGTCCGAGCCGAAGAAGTTGAACTCCGGCCCGCCGTACTCCAACTCCCCCGTGCCGGTGTTCTGGTGCTGGTAGATCGTGGTGAGCGAGTTGCGCGCGGACGCGATGTCGTTGGTGGAGACGTATTCGGTGGGCAGCGAGACGCCCATGTCGCCCGGCCAGACCGAACGGTCGCGCTTGGCGCCGTCGGTGAGCACGCTGGTACCCACGCCGACGGAACCGTTGTTCTCCCAACCCGATGATGGCGGCGGCCAGACTCGGCCCTGGTTGGGATCGATGGAGTCCAGCTGCACGGTGTACGCGCCCGCGTACCAGATCTGGTTGAGCAGCGGATCGTTGGAGTAGAAGTAGTTCGGGTAGTTCTGCGGGTCCGCCATGTCGGGCACGGCGGTGAAGTTCAGCGAGACGCCGTCGAGGTCGACCCAGCCGGTCGAGCTCAGGAAGACCGTGAGGTAACGGAATCCGCCGCGCAGCTTGTCGGTCGGCATCGTGTAGCTGGTGGCACCGTTGACGGTCGTGGCGAGCGCGCCGTCGCTGCCGGGTGCGGAGAAGGCAGCGCCCGAGCTCAGGTCGCTGGTCTCGCCGACGTATTGCGACGATTCGGAGAAGGCCAGCCCGACCTGCTGTCCGGCCCCGCTCGCGCCGGCGAAAGTGAGCGTGACGATGCCGCCGACCTCCTTGCCGAAGTCCAGCACGACGTAGGAGTTCGCGCCACTGATCCGGGTCGACTGTCCGGAAAGGACATTCTGTGGCGAGTCGACCGTGCCGGCGGTGCCCTGGATCGCCACCG
>DASYBO010000199.1:0-9489 GCA_036500685.1 Pseudonocardiaceae bacterium
GAGAGCACCCCGCCGACCAGAGCTATGACCAACAGGCTCGTCGGCCCCATCCAGGGGTGGTTGTTCCGGTAGTACAGCAGCGCGAGGTCGGCCACGATCACCGTCGTGGCCAGCAGATACGTGGTGACATAGGTACCGGTGATCAGGTACGGCCCCCGGTAGGCGAGCAGGTTGCCAAGGACCAGCGGTATCGGCAGCAGCAGCCAGCGCCGCTGGCTCATGACCTCCCGCACCGTGTCGCCGGCGTGGGCGATCCAGGGACGCTGCCTCACCCGCACATCATCCCGCGCCGTCACGCTCACGACCGTTCCTCACTCGCCCACTTCGCCCCCCCGCGCGACCAAGAATGCGCTGTGAAAGCCGTCCAGGTCATCGACCCACGGATTGTTCTCCCAGCTCAACCCACGGGTGGAGACCGCGCCATACCCGAGGGCACCGACATTTTCCGAATCCGCCGGAACAAGCGCGGTCACTTGTCCACATCGGAGGTGCTTGTCCACAGCTGAGCACATCGGCGAATTTCGGTTGGTCGAAAAGGGAAATCCTTGCCCGCATGACCGCACCACCACCACTGCCACCACCCACCGATACCAACATCCGGATCACCGAGAGCGCGGATCTCCTTGCCGCGGTGCCACATCTGCTCGGTTTCCATCCGGTCGACTCGCTCGTCGTCATCGGCCTGCACGGCCGAGAACCCATGAGCATCGGCCTGACCCTGCGCGTCGACCTCCCGCCGCCGCAGCACTACGACCTGCTGGCCGACCAACTCACCATGCCGCTGGCCGAACGCAAAACCGACGGCGTCGTCCTGGTGATCCTCGGTGGCGCCCCGGACGTCTCCACCAGCGAGCCGCCCCACCGCGCCTTGATGTGCCATCTCGAGGCCGCCTTCGCGGACCTCGGCATCCCGGTCGTGCACCGACTGTGGGCGCCGCGCATCGCCGAGGGAATCCGTTGGCTCTGCTACGACGACACCGACTGCGGCGGCCTACTCCCCGACCCGACCGCGACCCCGCTGGCCGCCGCGGCTGTCGTCGCCGGCGCGGTCACCATGCCCAATCGGGAAGCCGTGGTCGCCACCCTCGCCCCGACCGATCCGACCACCCTGGCCCGGCGGGCTCACCTGCTCGACGGCGTCAGTCGCGGCTGCGAACCCGGCGATGAATCGATCACGCTCGGCATCGAACGACTCACCACGATCCGCGCCGCCATCGACAGCGCCATCGACGAGCCACCGATCCTCGCCGACGAGGACGTCCTGGTCCTGATGGACGCCCTCGCCGACCACCGGGTGCGGGACGCCTGCCTCGTCCAGGACGACGAGGAGCACCGGCTCGGCGCCGAACGACTGTGGACCGCGCTGGTCCGGGCCACCCCCAGTCCGGAACGCGCCGAACCGGCCAGTCTCCTCGCCTTCTGCACGTACCTGCGCGGCGACGGCGTACTCACCGGGATCGCCCTGGACCAGGCGGAGAAGGCCGACCCCGGCCATCGACTCGCCGCCCTGCTCAGGGAATCCCTGCAGTCCGGCCTGCCACCTCGGCAGCTGCTCAGGGCATGCGCCAACGCCGCCGACCGCGCCACCCACCAACTCACCCAGGAGCGTCAGTCATGACCGCCCTCAACGCGACCAAGGGCTCAGGCCCGGCCCTTCGTGAACGTCCACGCGTCCCGGACGATCTCGGTGATGTCGGCCTTGTTCGGTTCCCACTTCAGCTCGTTGCGAGCCTTCTCGCTGGAGGCCACCAGCACGGCCGGGTCACCGGGCCGCCGGGGCGCCACAGTGGCCGGAATCTCGTGCCCGGTGACCGCCCGGCAGGTTTCGACGACCTGCTTGACGGAGAAACCCGTACCGCTGCCGAGGTTGTAGATCTGATGCTGACCCGGCTCGGCGTGGTCCAACGCGAGCAGGTGGGCGTCGGCGAGGTCGGTGACGTGGATGTAGTCCCGCACGCAGCTGCCGTCGTCGGTGGGGTAGTCCTCGCCGTAGATCGACACGCTCTCCCGCTGGCCGAGCGCGACCTGCAGGACGATCGGGATCAGGTGCGTCTCGGTGGTGTGCCGTTCCCCGAATCGGCCGTGCGCGCCGGCCACGTTGAAGTACCGCAGGCTCACCGCGGCCAGACCGTGCGCGTTGGCGTAGGAGGTCATCGCGTTGTCGATGGCGAGTTTGGTGGCGCCGTAGGTGTTGGTCGGCCGCGGCGCGGCGGTCTCCAGGATAGGCACCGTGTCGGGCTCGCCGTAGGTGGCCGCGGTGGAGGAGAAGACCATGCGCGGCACGGAGTGCCTGCGGATCGCCTCGAGCAGCCGCAGCGAGGTGATCACGTTGCCGTACCAGTACTTCTGCGGTTCCCGCATGGACTCCGCGACCAGCGACTTGGCCGCGAAATGCAACACACCGTCGAAACCCTCGGGCAGCAGCGTTTCGGCGATCTCGGCGATGTCGCCCTCGACGAACCGGCAGCCGTCCGGCACCGCGTCCGCGTGCCCGGTGGACAGATCGTCGACAACCACCACGTCATGGCCGGCTTCGATCAGCCTCGCTGCGCACACGCTTCCGACATAGCCTGCGCCACCGGTCACGAGCAGCTTCACCGTGTTCCTCGCCTTCGTCGCTGTCCAGCACTGTGTCGATCCAGTCGATCCGACGGTCCCAGTGTGCACGGTTGCGCCCCAGCGGCGAGCGGGCCCCCGATCCAGGCCCGCCTGCCAGCGACTTTTCGAGGAATGTCCGTTCAGGACCGGTCGGCTCGACTACCGATCGCGACCGGCACCCGCCGACGGCACCGCGGTGAACAGCCGGGGCGAGGTGTACCCACGCTCCGCGAACGCGGCACTGACCTGCTGTTCCACCTCGGCCCGGGCGCCTGCGGCGACCAGTGCGATGGCCGAGCCGCCGAAGCCGCCGCCCATCATCCGGGCACCAAGGGCGCCCGCGGCCAGCGCGGCGTCCACCGCCACATCGAGTTCAACTGCGGACACCCGGTAGTCGTCACGCAGGCTCGCATGCGACAGCGTCAGCAGCGGGCCGACCTCGGCGAGCTTGTCGGCTCGCAGCAGGTCGACGGTGTCCAGCACCCTGGCGTTCTCGGTCACCACATGCCGAACCAATGGCGCCAACTCCGCCGGCAGCATGGCCATGGCCTCGTCCAAACCGTCCACGGTGATGTCCCGCAGCGCCGGCACGCCGAGCAGTTCGGCGGCGCGTTCGCAGCCACGTCGTCGGTCGCCGTACTCCGAGTCACCCAGCGCGTGGTTGACGCGAGTGTCGATGATCAGCACTTCGAGGTTGTCGGCGGCGGCGTCGAAGGGCACCTGTTCCGCCGCGCCGGTCCGCACATCGAGGAACAGCACGTTCGCCTCGGTGCAGCACATCGACGCGGTCTGATCCAGCACACCACTGGGCACGCCGACGAAACCGTTCTCCGCCTGGTGCGCCCACTCGGCGATCTGTGCCCGCTCGGCATAGCCCGACCCGATCTCGTGTCCGGCCAGGCCCAGCAGAGCCAACGCGATGGCACACTCCAACGCGGCCGAAGAGGACAGTCCCGCGCCCGCCGGCACATTGCCCGCGATGACCAGGTCGGCGCCGCCCGAGATGTCGGCGAGGTCGATGTCGCGCAGCACCCAGGCCACCCCGGCCGGGTAGCTGGCCCAACCGGTCGGCGACCCCGGCGTCAGCTCGGCGACCACCATCGGCTCGGCCTGCTGCGGCCGACCGTCGTCACCGACGGTGCTGACCAGGATGCGCCCGTCGGTACGCGCCGCCGCCGCGACCGCGGTCCGGTGCGGCAGCGCGAAGGGCAGCACGAATCCATCGTTGTAATCGGTGTGTTCGCCGATCAGGTTGGCCCGCCCAGGAGCCGACCAGACCCCTTGCTGCACACGACCATTCAGTTCGCGGAACGCGTCCAGCGCGCGGTCGGCCGGGTTCACCGAGCGTGCGCCAGTACTGCGTGCGCGACCGCGGTCTGGATCCGGGCCGCGTCACCGTGGCCGCGAACCTCGACGGTGCCGGCACGGTCGCCGATCGGCGACACCTCGACGGTCTCGCCGGGCACCACGCCGATCTCCTTGAGTTCGGTCATCAGTCCGGTGTCGAGCTGGACGTGCTCGGCGATGCTGCGGATCTCCACCCGGCCACCGCCGCGTCGAGCCACCTCGTCGACCCGGACCAGGTCCGGCCCGAGCGGGGGCGCGGCCTCGCCGGCGCCGAGTTTGTCCAGACCCGGAATGGGGTTGCCGTACGGCGAGGTGGTCGGGTGGTCGAGCAGTTGCACGAGCTTGCGCTCGACGGCCTCACTCATCACGTGCTCCCAGCGGCATGCCTCGCTGTGCACGTTCTCCCACTCGAGGCCGATGACGTCAACCAGCAGGCGTTCGGCGAGGCGGTGCTTACGCATGACCGCGATAGCCAACTCGCGCCCGTGGTCGGTCAGTTCGAGGTGCCGGTCGTCAGCCACGGCCAGCAGCCCGTCGCGCTCCATGCGGGCCACCGTCTGGCTCACCGTGGGACCGCTCTGGCCCAGCCGTTCCGCGATGCGGGCACGCAGCGGCACCACACCCTCTTCCTCCAGCTCATAGATGGTCCGGAGGTACATTTCGGTGGTGTCGATGAGGTCGTTCACACCATTCCCCTAACGTCTTTGACAATGGTAGTCGTAACCGGCGACAACGTTCGAATGTCGGTGGTCGCCGACCTCGACGACGACTGGGCCCGGGACCCGGCAAGATGGCCGGGTGCGTCCTCTGATCAGCACGGCCGAACTGGCCGAACAACTCGCCACCGCGACCCCACCGGTCGTGGTGGACGTCCGCTGGAAGCTCGGTGGCCCGTCGGGTCGGCTCGACTACGACAGGGGTCATCTGCCCACGGCGGCGTTCGTCGACCTCGATGCCGGCCTCGCCGCACCACCCGGAGTCGGCGGCCGGCACCCACTGCCTGACCCGGCCGATCTGCAGCGCGCCCTGCGCGCCGCGGGCATACGGGCCGACCGCCCGGTGGTCGTCTACGACGCGGCCGACGGCTCGATCGCGGCCAGGGCCTGGTGGCTGCTGCGCTGGTCAGGGCATGACGAAGTAGCGGTACTCGACGGCGGCTACGCCGCGTGGCTCGACGAAGGAAGGGAGGTGAGCACCGAAGCGGTTCAGCCCGAGCCGGGCGACGTCGAGGTCCGCCCAGGCGGCATGCCCGTGCTGGACGCGACCGAAGCGGCCCGACTGGCCAGGGACGGCCTCCTGTTGGACGCCAGGGCACCCGAGCGCTACCGAGGCGATGTCGAACCCGTCGACCCACGCGCGGGCCACATCCCAGGTGCCCGCAACGCGCCCTTCGCAGGCCACCTCGGCGGCAACGCGCGCTGGCAGTCCCCGGCCGCGCTCGCCGACCGGTTCCGCGAGATCGGCGTCCGAGCGGACGAGCCCATCGGTGCCTACTGCGGCTCCGGCGTCACCGCCTCCTCGGTGGTGCTCGCCCTCGAGGTCGCCGGCCTGACCACACCAACACTGCCGGCAGCGCTCTACGCCGGTTCCTGGTCGCACTGGTGCGTCGACGAGTCCCGACCCGTCGCCACCGGCGCCGACCCAGGCTGACCTGCGCTGGTCCCATCCCAGCCACCGCCAGCCACAACCAACCAACCAACAAGGGGCGGGGCGGGCGGGGGAGGGGGGTGGGGGCCCCACCCAAAGGTGCGAGCCGCGAATCGGTAGCTGCGGACCGCGCGTCGGGAAGTGCGGACCGCGAATCGGAAGCTTGCGGACCGCGACGCGGAAGTTGGCGCGGTGCGGCGATCGTGGGCTCCTGTGGGGGCCTGGTTCTGGCGGTGGGGCGGCCGGGACTGGTCGGCGGGATTAGGGTCGCGGTATGGGCGCCTCGGCCGAAGTGGTGTGGGATGAGTCCTTGCTCGCCTACGACATGGGCGATGATCATCCGCTGAACCCGGTGCGCCTCGCGCTCACCATCCGGCTGGCGTCGGCGCTCGGCGTGCTCGATGACGTGCCGCTGCGCAAGCCGGAGCCTGCTTCGGACGCGGAGATCGAGCGGATTCACGACGCGGGTTATCTGGCGGCGGTGAAGGCCGCGCCCGACTCGCAGTTCGACGTGGGTCACGGATTGGGCACGCCGGACAATCCGATCTTTCCGGGTATGCATGAGGCGTCGGCGCGGGTGGTGGGCGGTTCGGCGCTCGCGGCGGATCTGATCATCGCGGGCAAGACGGACCGGGCGGTGAGCATCGCGGGCGGACTGCATCACGCGATGCCTTCGCACGCCTCAGGTTTTTGTGTCTACAACGACTGCGCGGTGGCCATCGCGCGGATGTTGGACGCGGGTATCGAGCGCGTCGCCTACGTCGACACGGACGTGCATCACGGTGACGGGGTGCAGGCCGCGTTCTACGACGATCCTCGGGTGCTGACCATCTCGATCCACCAGGATCCGCGCACGCTCTGGCCGGGCACCGGTTACGCGCGCGAACTCGGTGTGGGCGCGGCCGAGGGGAGCGCGGTCAACCTGCCATTACTGCCGGGCACCGGCGACGGCATGTGGCTGCGGGCGTTCAGCGCGGTGGTGCCGTCGCTGATCGCCGCGTTCGCGCCGACGGTGCTGGTCACACAGTGCGGGGTGGACAGTCACCGCACCGACCCGCTGGCCGACCTGGGCCTGACCGTGGACGGCCACCGCACGATCTACCGAACGCTGCGCGATCTGGCGATCCAGTACGCCGGCGGCAAGTGGCTAGCTCTGGGTGGCGGTGGGTATGACCTGGTCCGGGTGGTGCCGAGATCCTGGACGCACCTGTTGGCGACGGTCCTGGACCGCGACGTCGACCCGGAGACGTCGCTGCCGAGGCAGTGGCTGGACGTCGCGGAGCGGGTCGCGCCGGGGTTGCCGCTGCCCTCGACGATGACCGAGGACGCGGATGTCAGCTTCGAACCGTGGGGCGGTGGCACCGACGAGCCGGTCGACATCGCGATTCGTGACACCAGGCGGGCGGTTTTCCCGCTGTACGGGCTCGACCCGGACGACCCGAGGGACTGACGGAGCGCACAATGTCCGATGTGGACAGAGAGCCTGATCCGTACGACTACCCGAAACACTGGGAGGCCGATGTCCTGCTCTCCGACGGCGGCACGGTCCATCTGCGACCGATCACGCCGGACGACGCGCGGCTGATCGTCGGGCTGCACAGTCGGCTCTCGGATCGGACGCGGTACTTCCGCTACTTCGGCGCCTATCCGCGCATCTCCGAGCGCGACCTCAAGCGGTTCAGCGTGGTCGACCATCATGGGCGGGTCGCGTTCGGGGCATTTCTCGGGCATGACCTGATCGCGGTCGGTCGCTACGAGCAGCTCGACGACGGGGATTCGGCCGAGGTGGCGTTCGTGGTCGAGGACAGTCATCAGGGGCGCGGGCTCGGTTCGATTCTGCTCGAACATCTTTCGGCGGCGGCAGCCGAGCGCGGGTTGCGTCGGTTCGTGGCCGAGGTTCTCGCGGAGAACCGGCAGATGGTCCGGGTGTTCCGCGAGGCGGGTTATCGGGTCAGCCGCGAGCTGGACGCAGGCGTGCTGCACCTGGAGTTCGCGATCGACCCGACCGAGCGCTCCGTCGTGGTGCAGCGCTCCCGGGAGCAGGCCGCCGAGGCGCGCAGTGTGCACAACCTGCTGCATCCGGGGTCGGTCGCGGTGATCGGTGCGTCGTCCGATCCGAGCAAGATCGGCTATGCCGTGCTGACCAATCTGCTTGCCGCGGACTTCGCTGGGCCGGTGTATCCGGTGAACTCCGAGCATCGGTCGGTGCGCGGGGTTCGGGCCTATGCCTCCGTGCTGGACATTCCGGATCAGGTTGATCTTGCAGTTGTCGCGGTGCCGGCGGCGGGGATGGACGAGGTGTTGGACGCCTGCCTGACCAAGGGGGTGCGCACGCTCGTCGTGTTGTCGGCCGGGTTCGCCGAGGTGGGGCCGGCGGGGTTGGCCGCCGAGCGGAAGCTGGTGGCGGCGGCGCGGGCGCACGGGATGCGGGTGGTGGGGCCGAATGCGTTGGGCGTGCTCAACAACGATCCCTCGGTGCGGTTGAACGCGACGTTGGCGCCGCGGCTGCCCAGCGCAGGACACACCGGGTTCTTCTGCCAGTCGGGGGCGTTGGGCATCGGGATTCTTGCCGACGCCGCAACGCGGGGACTGGGGTTGTCGACGTTCGTGTCGGCCGGCAACCGGGCCGACGTGTCCGGCAATGATCTGTTG
Source organism: Pseudonocardiaceae bacterium (assembly GCA_036500685.1). Lineage (GTDB taxonomy): Bacteria > Actinomycetota > Actinomycetes > Mycobacteriales > Pseudonocardiaceae > CAJCJE01. The sequence continues at coordinate 8,245 of DASYBO010000199.1, forward strand.
CAGTACTGGGCGACGGATCCGGCTACCAAGGTTGTTCTGCTCTATCTCGAATCGTTTGGCAATCCGCGTAAGTTCGCGCGGTTGGCGCGCAGGTTGGCGCGGCACAAGCCGATCGTGGCGGTGAAATCCGGACGGCACGGGGTTCGGCCGAGTCTCGCGGCGAACTCCGTCGAACTCGACGAGTCGAGTGTGCGGGCGCTGTTCGAACAGTCCGGGGTGATCAGGGTCGAGTCGTTGGCGCAGCTGTTCGACACCGCGCTGCTGCTGGCCAATCAGCCGCTGCCGGCCGGGGATCGGGTCGCGGTGGTGGGCAATTCGACCGCGATCGGTCTGCTTGCCTCGGACACGATCGCGGCCGAGGGGCTGCGGTTGGCCTTGGATCCGGTGGACACCGGGGCGCAGGCTTCGCCGGAGGAGTTCGCGGCGGCGGTGCGGGAGACGTTGCGTCGCGACGACGTCGACGCGGTGGTCGTGGTGTTCGTGCCGCCGTTGGTGGTGCCGGGAACGGCGTACGCGTCGGCGTTGCGGGAAGTGGTGACCGGCGAGGACGCGGTGGCCAAACCGATCGTGTCGACGTTCCTCGCGGTCGCTGGTGTGCCGAGCGAGTTGGCGGTGCTGGGGGCGGACGGTGCGCCCGGGTACGGGTCGGTGCCGTCGTATTCGAGCCCGGAACGGGCGGTGCTGGCGTTGGCGCTCGTGCGGCGTTACGCGCGGTGGCGGGATCGGCCGCGCGGGGACTTTCTGCGGCCGGACGGGATCGATGTCGTTGCGGCGCGGGAGATCGTGGACGGGATCATGTCCGGTGTGGACGGTGAACCGCTTGCTCTTGTGGACGCGGACAGTGTGCGGTTGTTGGGGTGTTACGGGATCGGGGTTGTTGATTTTCGGCTGGTCGGGAGCGAGGCCGGGGCGATGGCGGCGGCCGAGGAGCTGGGGCATCCTGTCGCGGTGAAGTCGACGAGCCAGCGGTTGCGGCATTCCGTCGACCTGGTGGGGGTTCGGCTGGATCTGGGCAGCGCGGACGCGGTGCGCGCGGCCTACCGGGATCTGCTCGCGGTGTCCGGGTCGGGCGAGATGATCGTGCAGCGCATGGTGCCGCGCGGGACGTCCTGCGTGATCGGGTTGCAGGACGACCCGTCGTTCGGGTCGTTGGTGTCCTTCGGGTTGTCGGGCATCGTCAGTGATCTGCTTGGCGACCGGGCCTATCGCGCGGTGCCGTTGACCGATGCGGACGCGGCCGCGTTG
>DASYBO010000200.1:0-20070 GCA_036500685.1 Pseudonocardiaceae bacterium
TCCAGCTCGACCGCGAACAGGATGTTGGCGGTCTTGGCCTGGCCGTAGGCGAGGTGGCCGTCGTAGCCGGTGGCGAAGTGCAGGTCGTCCCAGCGGATGTCGGAGAGCCGGTGGCCGCCCGAGGACACGTTGACCACTCGGGCACCGCCGGCCGCGCGCAGCGCGGGCAGCAGTCCGATGGTCAGCTGGAAGTGGCCGAGATGGTTGGTCGCGAAGGTCGATTCGTAGCCGCGCGCGTCGTGCACCAGGTCGCGACTGGCGATGCCGGCGTTGTTGACCAGGATGTGCAGCGGACGGCCGGACTCGACGTAGCGGGCGGCGAAGGCGTCGATCGACACCGGGTCGAGCAGCTCCAACTGGCTGATCTCGACGCGCTCGATCCCGGCCAGCTTGGCGGCGGCGCGGTCCGGGTTGCGCGCGCCGATGGTGACGGACGCGCCGGCGTTGGCCAGCGCGCGGGTGGTTTCGAGGCCGAGCCCGGCGCTGCCGCCGGTGACGACGACGTTCCTGCCGGTCAGGTCGATGCCCTTGAGCACCTCCTCGGCCGTCGATGCCGCGGTGAATCCGGTTCCGATGGGGTGTTGTTTCGATGTCATGTCACCAGCCTCCGCCCAGCGGTCCGTACTCTGAATAGTTGTCAGTCCGGATTTTTTGCGCGATAGTACGGAGATGGCCGACGATCAGCTGTCCGAGGTGTTCGACCTCGTCGAGATCCGCGGTCTGCTGTCCGGCGGGTTCGCCGCCAGCGGACCCTGGGTGTCGCGCTCTCCCATCGAGTCCCCGCTGAAGTTCTTCGCGATGGTGTCCGGTCAGGCCCGACTGAGCACCAACGGCGTCGACGGGCCGATCGAGTTGGCGGCGGGCGACGTCGCCATCCTGAACAACCGGTCGTGGCTGGAACTCCAGGGCGGCACCGGCGACGGACCCCGCCGCGAGATCATGCCCGAAGTGGACTTCTCCTCCGCTCGCCTCACCGGCGCCGACGGCGGTACCGACGACGTCGTCATCGGCGGTCGCGTCGATCTCAACCCGGCCGGCGACGCACTGCTGTCGCATGCACTTCCGCCGCTCGGTCACGTCCGGGCTTCGGCTGCCGCTGCGACCAACCTGCGAGGCAGCCTGGACCGGCTGTTCGTCGAGATGACCGGGAACCGGCTCGGCTCGGCGTTCGCGATCCGCCAGTACGGTCAACTGCTGCTGCTCGAAGTGCTGCGCGCCTACGTCGACCAGGCCGGGCTGCCGCCGGGATGGCTACGGGTGCTGACCGACGAGCGGCTGCGCCCCGCGCTGCGCGTTATGCACGCCGAACCCGGAAAGCCCTGGGGCCTCGAGGAATTGGCGCGGGCCGCGGCGATGTCGCGTACGTCGTTCGCGGAGCGCTTCCGTACCATTGCCGGCACACCACCGCTGGCCTATCTCAACCGCTGGCGGATGCTACTGGCGCAGCGCGCCCTTCGGGACAGCGACGTCCGCGTCGGATCACTGGCGACCGAACTCGGCTACGCCTCGGAAAGCGCGTTCAGCACCGCGTTCAAACGAGAGGTCGGCGAATCCCCGCTGCGCTATCGCTACCGGGTACGCGAGGCTAGCTCTTCGACCCGACCAACTGTCGACTCGCCATCACCTTCCCCAGCGGCTTGACCAGCACACCGACCACGACAAGAGCGACGACCGCGCCAATGGCAAGGCCCGCGATGACGTCGAAGGGATAGTGCATGCCCGCGTAGACCCTGGCGAACGCGAGCAGCACGGCCACGATCACCGCGACGATCCCCCAGCGTCGGGCGAACAGCAGCGTGCCGACCGCGAGCGCGCCGGCGATCACCGCATGATCGCTGGGAAACGAGTTGTCCGGCGAATGGGACAGCAGCGTGGTCACGCCGTGCAGCGCCACGAACGGTCGCTGCTCGAACCACAAGTCCGCGACCAGCTGATTCACCCCGAGCGCGGCAACGGCGGCGACCCCGGTCAGCACGGCTGGCAGGTAGCGGTCCCGGTGCCGCCACCAGGCGATACCGAGGATCAGCACGAGCAGGACCAGCCCGCCCCACAAGGCGAAAGCGGCCAGGACCGGGTTGAGCCAGGCGGTGTGCGCGGCAAGTCCGTTGATCGCCGAAAAGGTCGCGATATTCCAGGTCATCGTTGAGCAACGCTCCGTATCACTCGATCTTCTACACTAATGTAGATGACGCGTGATCCGGCCACGAGGTTGCCTCAGAGTGGCGGCCAGGTGCCCAATGGATGACCGATCTCCCACTCGTGGCCGAACGGATCGATCAACCGCGCCAACCGCCACCCGTGCTCCTCGCCCGGCGGCGAGGTCGCGGTGGCTCCCGCGGCGACCGCCCGCTCGAAGATCGAATCCGGTTCGTCGACCACGAACAGCGTTCGTCCGGTCGCGCCGCCGACCGCGAGCGGATTGCGCCGCCGCCCGGTCGCGCCGGCCGTCGAGACCCAGAACACCGCGTCACCGACGGCCAACTGCGCGACAATGTCCTCGCCCTCGCCAACCCGGTGCAACACAGTCGCGCCGAACGCGGCGCGGTAGAACTCGACCGCGCTCGCGCCGCGATCGACCCACAATTCCGGCTGCATGCTCGTCATCCCACTCGCCTCCCCAGGATTCGGTTACCGTAATCCTTGAAGACAACACCGGAGGCGACACCATGGCCACGCAGCCACCATCCGACCCCGGCGTGGAGAACAGCGTCGCCCGGCCCGGTGGCGTCTCCTACCTGCGCATCCCCTCGGTCAACATCGCCCGCTCGGCCGCGTTCTATCGCGACGTGTTCGGCTGGGAGCTGCGCGGCGACCCGCGCGCGCCGAGTTTCAGCGACGGCACCGGCCACGTCATCGGCGCCTGGCGCACCGACCTGCCCGCCGTCGGCGAGGCAGGCGTACTCCCCTACATCTACGTGACCGACCTCGACGCCACCCTGCTGGGAGTGGCCGAACACGGCGGCAAGGTGGTCACGACGCCCTACGCCGAGGGCAGCCTCTGGATTGCCACCATCAACGATCCGTCCGGCAACCTGATCGGCATCTGGCAGAACGGTCCTCGACCGACGGCATGAGAAGCGGATGTGGCCGCGCGGTTGGAGGAACCGCGCGGCCACGCGCTAACCAGCAGGGGTCAGCTGTTCCAGATCTGGAACTCGGAGAGCTGCCCGGCCGGCCAGCCGGTATTCGCGGTGACGTTCACCCGCAGATAACGCGCGGTACTGGCCGCGAACGTGATGGTCACGGTGTTGTTGCTGGACGGATTGAACGTGTAAGCGGCCGAACCGACCAGCGTGGTGAAGCTGGTGCCATCGGTCGACCCTTGCAGGGACAGGGTCTGGCTACGGGTCGCCCACGCGGTCGAGGCGGGCAGTTGCAGCACGACCCGACCCACGCTCTGGGCGGACCCGAGATCGACCTGGACCCATTGCGGGAAAGCGTTGTTCGCGCTCTCCCAGTAGGTGTCCTGGTTGCCGTCGGTCACGTTGGCCGACACATAGTTCTGGGTGTTGCTGGAATCGCTGGTCGGCTTGTTCAACGCCAGATTCGTGCTGCCACCGCTGCCGGCACCGGTTCCGGTCAACGCGACCGACACCGGGTTGTTGCTGGCATTGCTGGCCAGGGACAGCGTCCCGGTGCGGGTGCCGGACGCGGTCGGCGTGAACGTCACGTTGACCGTGCACGAGGCGCCCGCAGCGATCGAGGAGCCGCAGGTGTTGGTCTGCGCGAAATCACCGCTGGTGCTGATGCCGGACACGGCGGCTGCCGCCGAGCCGGTATCGGTGACCGTGACCGACTGCGCCGCGCTGGTGGTGCCGATGTTCTGGCTGGTGAAGCTCAGCGAGGTCGGCACGACCGACAGTGTCGCCGGACTGGTCCCGCCGCTGCCGGCCGGGAACACCTCGAGGTCGGACAGCTGCCCGGCGGGCCAACCGGTGTTGGCGGTGATGGTGACCCGCAGGTAGCGGGCGGTCGCGGCCGAGAACGGGATCGTCACGGTGTTGGTGTTGGTGTTCGGGTCGAAGGTGTAGCCGGCCGAGCCGACGAGGGTGGCGAAGGTGGTTCCGTCGGTGGATCCCTGCACGGACAGGGTTTCGGTGCGTGCGGCCCATGCGGTGGCCGGTGGGAGTTTCAGCACGATCTTGCCGAGGGTGAAGTTCGATCCCAGGTCGACCTGGGCCCATTGTGGGAAGGAGCCGTTGGCGCTTTCCCAGTAGGTCGAGGGGTCGGGGTCGGTGAGGTTGGCGGGGGTGAAGCTGCCGTTGGTGGAGCTGGCGGTGGCGGGTTTGCCGGCGGCGATGTTGGTGCTGGCGTCGATGCCGGCGCCGGAAAGGCCGATCGTGGTGGGACTGTTGTTGGCGTTGCTGGTGAGGGTCAGGGTGCCGGTGCGGGTGCCGCCGGTGGTCGGGGTGAAGGTGACGGTGACCGCGCAGGACGCGCCGACGGTGACGCTGGCGCAGTTGTTGGTTTGGGTGAAGTCACCGGTCGCGGATACCGCGGAGATGGTCGCGGTGGTGGTGCCGGTGTTGGAGACGGTGACGGTTTGTGGGTTGGCGTGCGAGCCGACGACGGTGCCGGCGAACGCGAGGCTGCCAGGATTCGGGCTGAGCACCGGTCCCGGCGCGGTGCCGGTACCGGACAGAGTGGTCGTGCTGGTGCCCCCGCCGGCCGTGACCGTCAGGGCTCCGCTCTGCGCGCCGGTCGCGGTCGGACTGAACGTCACGGTGGCCGTGCACGAGCCGCCTGCCGCGATCGATGAACCGCAGTTGTTCGTCTCGGCGAATGGCCCTGAGACGGCGATCGACGAGACCGCCGCAGCCGAGCTGGTCGGGTTGAGCACCGACACGCTTTGCGCGGAGCTGGATTGGCCGACTGGCAGAGAGCCGAAGTTCAGCGCGCTCGGGGTCGTGTACACCCCGGACGAGACGGCCAGGTAGTGCAGGCTCCAGCCGGGGTTGTCCTGGGCGAGGAGGAGGGTTTGCACGCCGGCGGGCAGGCTCACGGTGTCGGAGACTGTGGTCCAGGTCTGTGCTCCACCGGTGGCCGGGATGAGCTGCGCGCCGGTCAGGGCGTTGCCGGCCGAGTCTGTCACGTGGAAGGCGTCGGACACGCCATTCGTCGAGGAGACCCGGAAGTTGACCGTGTAGGGCCCTGCGGTGGCGACGTTGACCGTGTACTTGAACCATTGACCAGCTGCTGTCCAGGCCAGGTCGTCACCGCCCCCGGCGTCCGAGCTGGCCTCCAGGTCCACTCCGTCGGGGCGATAGCTGTTGGCCGTGCCGTTGACCGCGTTGACGGCATAGGCCACGCCTTGGCCGCCGGTGTCGTAGTTCGCCGCCTGCAGCGTGCCGGGTACCGCCGCCGGGGTACCGCCATAGGGTGCTTCAGCCGTGCTGTTCTGCCAGCTGTTGTTGCTTGTCGTAGCCACAAAGCCGCTGGAGTCGTTGAGGAATGCGGACATCCCGGAAGCCAGACCGGTGACGGAGTTCCCGGTGATCGTGGCGTTGCCGGTGGGGGCCGGGTAGTACTGCGGCGAGATGACGATCCCGTTGCGCCACGGGTTGATCACCTGGTTGTCCGACAGGTTGGTGGACGTGGAGGTGGAGAAGTTGATGCCGTCGTACACCGGGTTGATGACAGTGTTGCCGGTGACGGTGGCGTTGGTGACGGCGCCGACGTTCTGGCCGTCGCCGCCGTTGCCGATCTGCAGCGCCGGTTGGCCCTGGAAGTAGGCGTTGCCGCCCGAGCGCACGATCACGTTGCCCGAGACCGTGGCGCCGAGCATGTCGTTGCCGTTGACGCCGAAGCGGCCGACGCCAAGGCCGATGTAGCGGGCCGTGTCGGCGATGTAGTTGTTCTCCACCATGTGCCCGCTGCCGCCGTAGACACCGATGCCTTTGCCGGCCCAGGGCGCAAGGAGCGTGTTGTGGGTCATGGTGATGTCGCTCATCGCCGTGTAGTTGGTCGAACCGTTGTAGGCCACGGAGTTGATGGCCATGGCGTCATCCCCGGTGCCGCGGATGAAGTTGTTCTTGACGGTGATGTTGCTTCCGGTGGTGCCGGTGAGCGAGACGTTGTTGATGTTGCACCCGTCGGCCCAGATCGAGGTGAAGAAGTTGTCCTGCACGGTGCCGCCGGTGCCCGAGGCCCACAGGCTGGACTCCACGTGCTGCACCCACAAGTCCTTGATCGACCAGTTGGTGCCGGTGGTGTCCTCGGCACCGCCGCCGCCGTCGACCTCGGCGCGGCTCAGGGAGTCCGAGTCGATATGGAAGCCTTGCAGGTGGCAGGAATAGCACTGCAACGCGGAGCCCAGCGGCACGTTGTTGGGTAGCGGCACGTCGCGGTAGATCTCGCTGTAGAGGTAGCCGGCACCCTCGACAGTGATGTTGTTGACAACGATGCTCGCGGTGCCGACCAGGTAGAAGGTGCCCTGCGGGATCCACAGGATCTCGTTGGCCGCAGCCGCCTGATTGACGCAGTTCTGGATGTCGACGGTGCTGTCGAGGGCGCCGGGCGCGGCCGTGCCGTTGGTCGGGGTGTTGTCGGCCGCCGCGCCGCAACTGGTGATGGAGATCGAGTTCGCAGGTTGGGCCGCGGGAGCGGGGGCGTTGAACAGGTCGATCGAGTTGATCCAGTAGAAGGACGCCGTGTTCGTCGAATCCCGCTGCAGGCTGAAGGTCGCGCCCGACGGGATGGGAGCACCGGTGACGAAGGCGTGGAACTCGTCCCAGAAGTTGCGTGGATCGCCGTCGCTGGGCTTCTGGTCGCTGCCGTTGTAGTTGTTGTTGCCCTCGTACTGCCAGCTCTGGATCGAATTCATGTTCAGCGCCTGGCGGAACGTGCCGTTGACGTAGAAATCGAGGGTGCCCGTCAGCCCGCTGCCGGTGGCGGAGTCCGGGATGGCGGCGCGAACGTTGATGAAGCTGATCGGCTGGCCGGTGTTGTTGGTCCACTGCACTGACTGGCCGGTGCCGGTCAGCTGGACGTAGGCGTGGCCGGTGGCCTCGCCCTGCGGGCTGTCGTATTCGGAGGTGGGCGCTGAGGTCAGCGACACCACGCTCGCTCCGCCGCCCAGAGTTGCTTCGGGTGCCTGGTAGGTGGTGAACGGCGTGGTTGCACCGGCCACGCTCGGCGACGGCGTGCCCGGCGCCTGATAGGTGGTGGGGGAGGCCGCCGCCACCGCTGCCGGCGCAATCACCAGCGCGCCTGCGGCGAGCATTGCCGCCCCGGCTGTCAGCAGAGTGGTTAATCGGAGAGTTCGGTTGGGTCGCGCCATTGCGGAGTGCTCACTTTCGGCAGGCCGGGTGGAGGGTGAGCGCGGGATGCGGAGTACAGGGACGGTAACTCCGTTGACACACTGACGCAATAACAGGATGTATGACAGATAATCGCTTACGTGTTAATGCAAATTTGCGACTGAGCCGAACAGGGGAGTTGGGCAGTGGTTGACCCATCGAGCTGGCCGTGGCCGTGGCCAGCCGATGAAAGCGAGCGGACCCGGCAGCAAGGATCGAACATCGACATGCGGCCCGCTTGCAATCCTTACCGACGACTTGCGCCGGACCGCCCATCGCCGGCCGGCCGGACCACGATGGGGACTGCCGGCGGAACACCCGCCTGAGCACGGCAGGCGCCAGGAGTTTGTCGGGGTGTCGACGGGATCACCCTGGCCATCCCGCTCGGCGGAGACGTCGAGGCCGCGCCCGGTTCGACCACGGGTGGCAGGCCCGCGGCTGTCCTGTTCGGACGCGCCGGACGGGCGTTGTCCGCAATCTTACGGCTTGGCCGGCGCCTGACCACCGCATCGGCCTGACCGCTCTGGAACCCGACGGGTAGTGCCAGGTACGCCGAGTGACGACTCGACCGGGGACGTCACATGTCGTCCTCGTCGCCGGCGGGATAGGCAATCCGGGTCAGCAGATCCGTCAGCTGCTCGGGCTCGCCGGGCCGCAGCTCGGCGACAAGACGCTCCGCCAGCGCCCCCGCCGCCACATGGGCCGCCTCGAAAAGCTCAACGCCCTCCGGTGTGATCTCCACTGCCCGCACCCGCCGGTCGCCCGGAACGGTCCTGCGTACGGCTAGTCCCCTGCGTTCCAGGTCGTCCACGACCCGCATGATTCCGACCTTGTCCGACCCCGTCGCCGCCGCCAGGTCCCGCTGCACCGTGGGCCCCTGGTTGACCAGCACGATCAGCGCGGCGAGATGCCGCAACTCAATGCCAAGCGGTCGGAGCGCCTCCGTCATCACCGTGGCCGCACGCCAGTGTGCCCGGCGGAGCAGCAGCCCGAGAGCGAACGGCGATTGATCCCCGGGGCGGTCCGTCGCACGCGAGGCGGCGGTTGCGTGCGGGCGGTCGGCGGACATGAGGGCATGCTACCGCTGTCCACTCACTCGATACCGTTTCACTGGTAACTAGCCGCGCGGGCAAGTGGTAACGTATGATACGGTTACTAATGAAACGATAGCGTTGGGTTGAGCAGTTGGGTGGTGGGCAGCCATGGACGTCTATGAGGCGGTCACGAGTCGACGAGCGGTGCGCGGATTCACCGACCGGCAGGTCCCCAAGGAGGTGCTGGAGCGTGTGCTGTCCGCCGCGGCCTGGTCGCCGTCCGGATCAAACCTCCAGCCGTGGCATGCCTACGTTGTGACCGGAGGGCCGCTGGCCGAGATCAAGAAGCGCGCCGGCGAGCGCCTGGCTGGGGGCGATCCCTGGGACGAGCCTGAGTACGAGCAGTACCCGTCCACGCTGAAGTCCCCGTACCGCGAGCGCCGATCCGCCTTCGGTGAGCAGCGCTACGGCGCACTCGGTATTGCGCGCGCGGACATTGAGGCACGCCAGCGGGCCGCTGCGGCGAACTGGGACTGTTTCGGCGCGCCCGCGGCCCTGTTCTGCTATATCGACCGCGACCTGGGCTCGCCCCAATGGGCTGACCTCGGCATGTATCTGCAGACCGTCATGCTGCTGCTGCGTGCCGAAGGGCTGCACAGTTGCCCCCAGATGGCGTGGGCGAAGTTTCACAAAACCGTCGACGAGGTGCTGGTACCCCCGCACGAGTTCATCCTTTTCTGCGGTATGTCGATCGGGTACGAGGACGTCACAGTCGACTCCGCCCGCACGCCCCGGGCTCCGCTCGACGAGACGGTCACGTTCGTCGAGGATTAGCACGGAAATATTTCCGTGTCCTTTGTCAGAACTTGATGGGTGTGCTCACCTGTAGTTCGGTCGCCGATCCACGACCTCGTCCTCGTCGCGCGTGACGAACAGCGCCTTCAGGGCTTGGCCACGAGGCTCGCCACCGAGACCGGTCGCGCGGTCGAGGTCCACGTCGCCGACCTCGGTCAGCACGACGACCTCGCCAGGGTCGAAAAACTCGTTGCCTCGCGCGAGGATGTCACGATCCTGCTCAACAACGCCGGTGTCGGCGCGGTGTCGGCGCTCGTCAATTCCGATGTGGACTCGGTTGGTAGCCGTCGATGCCGAAGTTGAACACCCAGCGATTGTGCCGGGGTCGAGGTGGGGTGTCACCGCCATCTACTTCGACGGCGCCGGGCTGGCTCCGTTATCCGCCGGCGTGGAGAACCTCACCAGAGTCTCGGGGATGCGGCGGACAACGAGCGGAGAGGCAGCGCCGCACACGTTCGGGTGGGTAGGGTTCGGGCATGCCACGTTTGGACGTTCCCATCACCACTGCCGACGGCCTCAGCAACGCTTCACTGCACGTTCCGGACGCGGACGGCCCGCATCCGGGTGTGCTCATGTTCCCCGATGCGGGCGGGCTGCGAGAGACGCTTCGGCAGATGGGGGATCAGCTGGCCGGATTGGGTTTCGTCACCCTGATCCCGGACATCTACTACCGCGCGGGTGCATGGGCACCCTTCGACATCACCACCGTGTTCACCGATCCGGACGAACGCGCGCGGATGGGCAACCTGATGGGTGCGCTCAGCAACGAGGCGATCATCGCCGACGCGGGCGCGTACGCCGAGTTCCTGTTGGACCGCCCCGAGGTTTCCGGTGAGCGGATCGGCACCACCGGGTACTGCCTTGGCGGGCGGATGTCCATCCTCAGCGCGGGTGGTCTCGGCGAGACAATCGGCGCCGCGGCCTCGTTCCACGGCGGCAGGCTCGCGGTCGCGGATGAGCCGACCAGCCCCCACCTGGCTGCCGATCGCATCCGCGCCACGGTGTACGTCGCAGGCGCGCTGGAGGATGACTCGTTCACCACCGAGCAGGCCGAACTCCTCGACAGTGCGCTGGCCGCGGCCGGTGTCGACCACACCGTCGAGTTCTACCAGGCCCGGCACGGCTTCGCGGTGCCTGACAACTCCACCTACGATGCCGATGCCGCCGCCCGCCACTGGGCCGCACTCGAGCAGTTGTACCGGACGCGACTCACGAACTAAGGGCCTGCCCGCGAATAACCTGTGCATGCGGTAGACGATCGATAGTCGCTGCTGAAATTTCGCCCTTTCGGGTGTCCGAGGTGTCACGGCGTCCGGGCGATGGCGGCGGTTAGCGGCGATGGATGTTCAGCTTCGTCGCGAGGTCGTCGCCGACCGCTTTCACGGCGGACCGAACGCTCGACTCGTCCACGCCATAGAGGTCCAGGACATCGAGCCGGTCCGACAGGGGCCGCAGCCTGGCTAGGTCGATGACAGGCACCGGATCGTGCAGGACAAGGCGGCGCAGCCGGGGCAACTCGGCCAGCGCCGCCACATCCTCGGCCAGCGGCACGCCGGTGACGGTTACCTTCGTCAGCTGTGCGAACCGCTCGATGCCCAGCAGCGACCAGTCGTCCGCGCGATTGTGGATCGTGAGCTCGGTCAGGGGCAGGTCGGCCGGAAGCGGGTGCAGGCCGCCGGAAAGCCTCGGATGGCGGATCGCCAGCTTCTGCAGCGGCACCCCGGCCAGCGTGTCAAGGGCCGCATAGTTGTGTACCGTTTTGCCGAGCGTGCTGAGGTGTAGTTCCACCACCGAGGAACCAGCCAGCCCGGACAGATCGCGCAGCGAGCTGAATTTCGAGATGATCAGTACCCGGAGCGCGGTGCAGTCTCTGAGCGGTCGCAGGTCCCGCACGATCTCGTTGGAGGTGATCTCCAGGTGGCGCAGCCGAGGCAGCGCGGCGAGCGGGTGCATGCCGACGCGGTCGCTGACCAGCGTGAGATCGCCGATCAGCCGCACCGCGCGCAGCGTGGTCAGATGCCGCAGCGAGGACAGCATCCCCCAACTGCGCACGTCCAGCGCTCGGTCCCCAAAGTCTACTCTGGACAGTAGGTCGGCCGCATACTCCTCGGAGAAGTCAGAGGTCCGCCACCCGCGCAGCAGCTCCTCGACAACCTTGGGTTGGTGCATCACGGTAAAGGGCCGGATCTTCTCCCATACCTCCTCGCCGCCGATCAGCGCGAGGGTCCGCAGGATCGCGGCCGCGGCCGTGTCACGGTTCGGCCCGGTCAACTCGTCCGGTCCGGGCAACAGGGCTATGACGAACCGACCGGCCTTCGCCAGCATCTCCGCCTGCTGCATGTCGGTCGGTGGCACGAGTTGCCGAGCCGCCTGCTCGACCTCGACGCGCCGGCTGTGCGGGTCCACCACGTCGGCGTACTCCAGGCAGGCCGCGGCGACCAGCTTCAGCCGGTCGGCGATCCGCCGTTCGGTGCCGCGCTCCCCGGCCCGGCGCAGCAGGCGACCGAGCAGTTCCCCGACCTCGCCCTCTCTGGCGCGTGCCGCTGCCATGAAGACCACCTCGTACCAGGAGTCCTCGTGCGCGTGGCCGGCCAGTTCGTCGAGGTCCCCCCGCTTCACGATGTCGGCCGAGGCCAAGTAGTCGCGGAACGTGCGATGCACGAACTGGATCTTGCGGTCGACCGGGCTCTCCCGCAGCACGGACCGTTCCAGCAGATGCTGAAGCAGCAGGCCGGAGTCGACGACCTCGACGCGCAGCCCCTTCTTCGCCTCGCTCAGCCGGTCGAGTGCGTCCGGCTTCGGCACCAGTAGTTCGTTGCGCCGGACCATCGTCGAGGCCAACCGTTCCAGCAGGATCTGCTTCTCCGCCTTGATCACGTCGAGGCTCTCGACGACCGTCATCCCGCCGTGCGCGGTGTCGTCCCAGCGCCGCAGCAAAAGGTTCAACGCCTGGTCGAGCAGCTCCCGACGCGTCCGGGGAAGGTACTGGTCCTCGCGGTACAAGGCGCACAACAACCCGGCCATCAGCGGACTGGACACCAGGCCACGCAGGTTCGGCCGGGTGTCCAGCTCCGCTCGCAGAAGCTCCGGGTAGCTCTTCAGCAGTTCCACCTGCTCGGCGTTCTGCTCCTGGTCGGCCGCCGCAGCGAACCAGCGGTCGATGACGCGCCGGAGACCGGGGCGGCTGAGCTCCAGCAGCTCGAACCGCTCAAGGCCGATCTCGGTGTCAGTGTCGACGAACCAGTCATCGTCGACCGCGGAGGGCCGGGTGCTCACCACATAACGTGCATCCGGGTAGATGCGCGCGAGTTGTTCGATCCATCGCTGCGCCTTCGACCGGCGGTCCGCCACCAACTCGTCGAGCCCGTCGACCAGCAACATCGCCCGACCGGACACAAACAGTTCGGTGACCCAGCCCTCGGGTTTCTCCTCGGCAAGGGTGGGCGCGACGGCGGCCAGCAGTAGCTCGGGATTGTCCGGTAGGTCGGTCTCCGCGAAGTGGCGCAACGAGATCAGGAACGGCACGACCCGGAGCCACGGGCCTTCCTCGTCGTGCCGGCGCGCGATGTCGTTGGCCAGCCACGTCAGGAACGTCGTCTTGCCGGCACCAGCGCCGCCGAGCAGCAGTACTCGGCGCGCCCCGGTGATGGCGTTGGCGGAGTCTGTGCCCGCACCGGTCAGCTCCGGGGTGGGCGTCGTCGCCTGCCTGCGGGTGATCGGCGGGACGACGTAGTACTTGTCGAAGGAATAACCCCTCGAACCTCGCCTTCTCGTGACCATGAACAGCTCGAAGCCCGCGTTGTCCTCTCGAACGAAATCGACATAGCGTTCCTCGAAATCGCGATCGGGAATGAGGTCGTCGTCGGATATCCGGTCTGGGTAGGGGTCGTCCGGGCGGCTGATCCACACGTCGCTTCGGGTTTCCTTGTTCTCAACGAAAACGCGGCGATACGACTTCGGGTGTGCGGTGACGTGATGTTGAACCACCTCGTCGTAGAACCAGGTCGACACGGCGAGTGCCATCACGCCGGACGACTTGTCGAGCGCACCCCGCAGCGGCGCCGAGTTGACCAGCCGGAAGGTCAGGTTGATGGCGGTTCCGGTGTAGCCATGGCTGTCTCCGGCAACCTCACCGGCGTGCAGCGCGACCCGCAGCTGAATCCGTTCGTGCTCCGGCAGCGGGTCGTTGTGCTCGCGGAGGGCGCGGGCCAGTTCGTCCGGCAGGGGCGCGGCGAGGAGATTCTTGTGAACCTCACCAGGAACCAGAACCAGCACGCCGTCGCCGCGGTCCTCATGAATACACTTAGCCCAAGGGACTCCGGAGCGATCGAACGCAGTTGTCAGCGCGCGGTAAACGCCACTTCTCGCGTCGAGCTGCGCCGGCCGGGTGGTGAACCGGCTGAATTCCTTGATGTCGACGACGAGAATTGTGTAATGTCCACTGTCGGCGGGTTTGGCCATGGTCACGATCCCAAAGCTACACCGGCGCGACGCCACATCACCTTCCCCGCCCGCGCAGGGACCGAGTGACGACCGGCGTCGTCGCCGGCAGCAGAGGCGGCGCCAGACCCGGCCATCGCGCCGATGCCCCGGCCCGCCGACCGGTTGCGGTGACTGCCCTGGGTATCACAGACGCCAGATTAGGTAATGGACGCGCGCTCTGGCCAAGCGCACGCTGGCAGAGCAGTGAGTAAGACGCTCCGCTGCGAGATCCCGGAAACCGACACACCGTGTCGGTCCGCCGCATGGAGAGGTTTCGACGTGGCCCGTTCAATCGCACTGGATCCCAGGCACGTGCTCTGGTCGGCCCCGGAAGGGGAGCGGGCAGGCCGCCCGCTTCTCGTCGCGATGCACGGCTGGAGTTACGACGAATCCCATCTCTTCGCCTTCGCTCACCTGTTCCCCAGCCAGATCGTCGTGGCATCGGTGCGTGGACCCTATGCCGAGGCGGGTGGGTATGCCTGGTTCCCGAGCCGGGGCAACCCGATCGGCGACCCGCAGCCAACCGTCGCCAACGCGGCGGTGGACGCCGTGTCCGACTGGCTGGAGACGCTGCCGCCCACGCCGTCGACCGGTCTGCTCGGCTTTTCCCAGGGTGGTGCGATGGTGCTGCAGTTGATGCGCCGGGCTCCCGGGCGTTTCGCCTACGGCGTTCACCTGGCTGGCTTCGTCGTCGACGATCGTCAGCCTGGTGACCAGGTTCTCGCCCGTATCCAGCCGCCGGTCCTCTGGGGTCGGGGCGAGTACGACTCCGTCATCCCACGGCGGGCGATCGCGCGCACACAAGCCTGGATGGCGGCGCACACTTCCGAGGAAAGCATGGTCTACCCGGGACTGGGCCATGACGTCGCGGGTCGCGAGGTGACGGACTTCGCCGCCTTCATCAAGCGGCAGGCCTGAATGGTGGCTCATGGCGCCACGAGAAAGAACGCCCGAGGCGACGCATTATCTGCGGAGTGATCGCATATAGGCGGCTACTCGGTCGGAGACAGGATTTTGACCGCGGTGGCCACCAACAGCTAGCTAGCCTGCGGTTTCGCTGATCGCGTGCAGCTCGTCGTCATCAAGGCGAAGTGCGGCGGCCGCGACGTTCTCCTGGAGGTGGGTTACCGAGGTCGTACCCGGGATGGGCAGGATGACCGGCGAGCGCGCGAGCAGCCACGCCAGCGCGACCTGCCCGGCCGTCGCATCGTGACGCTTGGCTGCCGCCGCGATCGGCCCGCCGGGCGCCGCGAGGTTTCCGCCTTCCAGCGGGCGGTAGGGCATGAAGCCGATCCCGTGCGCTTCGCATTCGGCGAGCAGGTCGGCCCGGCTCGTGTCCGCGAGATTGAACGGGCACTGCACGGTCGCGATCTCGGCGATCGAGCGCGCAGCCGCCAACTGCGGCACGGTGACGTTGCACAGGCCGATATGGCGGATCTTGCCTTCCCGCTGTAGCGCTCTTATCGCGCCGACCGACTCCTCGAACGGGACGTCGGGATCGGGCCAGTGCAGCTGGTAAAGCTCGATTCGGTCGACTTTCAGCCTGCGGAGCGAGCCATCGCAAGCCGCTCTGAGCTGCTCGGGCCGACCCGCGTGCGACCAGCCGAGCAGCTCGCCGTCGGGAGACCGGCCGCTCGGTCCGGTCCGCTGCCAGCCGCCTTTGGTCGCGATGAGCACCTCGTCGTAGGGATGCAGCGCCTCCGCGATCAGTTCCTCGGAGACGTTGGGGCCGTAGGTGTCTGCGGTGTCGATCAGTGTGACGCCCAGATCCGCCGCCCTGCGGAGCAGTGCCACCGCTGCGGCGGGGTCGGCGGGCGGTCCCCAGGTTCCCTTGCCGGTGATGCGCATCGCCCCGAAGCCAAGGCGGCGGACCACTCGGTCGCCACCGATTGCGAAGGTTGTCATGCCAGGTATTCACCGTTCATCGGAGTTGTTTCCCGAAGATCTGACCTTGGCCGGTCAGCGTCGAATGGTCATGTGGTGTCGAAGCCCGCCAGCACCAGGTGGGTTGCCGCGGTCATCCTGGCCAGGAACTCCTCCCGTGAGCGGGACAGGTATTTTGCGCCCTGGCCTGCGGTGTGGAGCACCGCGGCCACCTGTTCCGCGGTCACCCGCAGCCGCTTGAGGTCGGTCTTGGTCGTCGCGGCGGCGATCGCGGCGGCGACCTGGGTGTCGAAGGCGGCGATGGCGGGCTCGACGATGTCCTTGAGTTGGCTGGCGGGACTTTCCAGCATGGTCGAGATGTCCGAGGCCAGCATCGATCCGACGTAACGGCCCAGCCATGCGTCCATTGCGGACACAAGACGCTGGTCCAGCTCACCGGTGTCCTTGTTCAGGCGCTGAGACACCTCGTCGAGCGCGATGTCGAGCTCGTGGCGAACTGCGGCTTGGAACAGCGCTTCCTTGTTGGGGAAGTGCAAGTACAGGCCCTGCCTGGACAGGTCGGCCGCGCGCGCGACGTCCTCCATCGACGTCTTGCGGAAGCCGTGGCGCCCGAACACTTCCAGGGCCACGGTCAACACCCGCTCCAGCCGGGGGCTGTCGATCGTGGTCCGCGTCGCCTTCATGCCGCATACTTTACACATTTAGCCAAATATGTAAACGACGCCAAGTGGGAGTGGCGCGCCCAAGGTTCCCCTCATCTCGCGGCGCAAGCACTGGAGACCGCCCGTCGCGCCGCCCACGCGCCCCGTCGGTCGCGTCGGTCGCCCACGCGGCAGCGGAAGCGCTGATGGTCGGTGAGATATGCCGCCACTGCGAGTGCGCGACCGTCCACGAGCTGGGGCCATACCACCACCCCGCTGTAGGATATTTAGTCGTGTCAGAGTATTTGTAGGATCTATCGTGGGTCAAGCGGGAGTACGGAGGGTTTGGTGGCACAGCAGACGCTCAGCCAGGAGGTCGCGCAGCGATTGCGCAGCGACCTGACCAGCGGTGTGTTCGGTCCGGGGGAGAAGCTGCCGCCCGAGCGCGAACTCATGACGCGGTACAGCGCGGGGCGCAACACGATTCGTGAGGCGGTGCAGCGGCTGGTCGCGCTTGGAATGCTCGAGGTGAAGGCCGGGCACGGTACGACGGTGGCGCATGCCGACGGCCGGGCGCTGATGGTGCAGGTCATGGCCGACCGGCCGCTTGACGAGCCGGCCCTTGAAGACCTCGTGGAGTTCCGCCTGCTGCTCGAAGGTCAAGCGGCGCATCTGGCGGCGCAGCGGGCAACGCCAGAAGACCTCGCTCTGATCAGGGCGAAGCTTGCCGCATATCAAGACGCGGTCCGACGGTCCGAGGACGTTTACGCGCATGACGTCGCCTTCCATCGCGCGATCTCCTCGGCCACCCACAATCGTCTTTTTCTTGAGGTCATCGACGCCAGTTCGCAACTTTTTCAGACGGCGATGCGTGCGGCCGACCGTAGGCCGGAGGACATTCTCAAGGCCGCGGAAGAGCATGCGCTGATCGCGCATCACGTGCTGCTGGGTGACAGCGCCGCCGCGGGCAGGGCCATGCGCGCGCACATCGTCGCGGGCAACGAACGGCGGGTGCTGGGAAACCCTGGGGCGTCGGGGAATCCTGCCTAGCCCGGCCCCCCGATCGAGCCGTTGACGCCTAGAGAACGCCACTATAAGATCCTACAAGATCACCAGGTATGGACATACATCCTACGTTAATCAGGGGGCCCAGATGCGGCTCGACCCGGCGATCGAAGAGTTTCGCAAGCAATGGCAGGAGTTCGGCGGCAAGCCGTCACCCTCGGAGCAGGACATGATCGACCTGCGCGGCCGGTTGGATGCCGCGATGGCGACCAACGGCAGGCCGCCTCGGGCCGATGTCGAGATCGCTGACGTCGTCGCGGGTGTCCCGGTACGGCTGTATCGGCCGGCGGGAATCGAGGGCCGCATTCCTCTGCATGTCCACTTCCACGGCGGCGCCTTCATTCTGGGCTCTGCCATGTCATCGGCGGAGGACGGGGAACTCGCCGAGCGTGCGGCCGCTGCGAAGTGCGTCGTGGCGTCCGTCGAGTACCGGCTCGCCCCCGAGCACCGATTCCCGGCCGGAATCGAGGACTGCTATCAGGCGCTCACCACGTTGGTGGATCGCGCAGCGGAGTTCTCGATCGACCCAGGCACGGTGACTGTCGGCGGTGGGTCATCCGGAGGGAACTTCGCAGCGGTCGTCGCGCTGATGGCCAAGGAGCGCGGTGGTCCGCAGCTCGCGCTGCAATTGCTGGAGGTCGCGGGTACGGACCTGACGAAATCCTCTGCGGCCTGGCGCAATCCGGCGCCAGGCCACGACACGACCCGCGCGGCGGACCTTCATCTCATCGACATGTATCTCAACAGCCAGGCCGAGCGCGTGCACCGCTTCGCATCCCCGCTGCTTTATCCCGACCTCGCCGGCGCCGCTCCTGCATACATCATGAACGCCGAATTCGATCCTCGGCGCGACGAATGCGAGGCGTACGCGGTCCGGCTGCGCGACGCGGGGGTGCCCGCCGTGGCACGAACCATGAACGGGCACATCCACGGATCGATGGTGTTGCCCGACTGGCCGCCCGCCATCGCATGGCGCGAGGAGGCGAACACGGTCCTGGCACAGGTCAACGCGGGCACGTTCTCCTGGGCCACCGTCTGACCGCGTTTCTCGCGGCCATAGATGCGGGCCGCCAGCTGGATGACGTGGTGGTGGAGTTGGTCCGAAGTTTCACTGCCGCCGAGCACGTGTAGGGCGACTGCAGTTTCCGGCTGGTGGCGAGGCCGGGCCTTCGAGACCGTCGAGGTTGTGGCCGATGACGCGGTAGCAGCCGGCCTCTGCTGCGTTCAGGTCGTGCCAGCCAGGCGAGGCGTCGGTGACACAGTCGTCGCAGACGGTCGTCCAGGTGCCGCCGGAGTCCCGCTTCTGGATGGTGTAGCTGGGCGAGCCTGCCGCTCCTTGAAAGAGGACCGTGCCATCGGTCGTGGAGGTGGTCGTCGGCGCGGGGACCGGGCGGTGTGCCGGTGCGGTGGCGTAACCGGTCATCCGGTAGGCGTGTGTGCGCAGTAGTTGTGCGCGGGCGGCCATGTCGGCGATCGTGTTCGAGGTGGTCTGGATGCCGGTGTAGTACAGCGCCCACCAGTTGCCGTTATCGCCGCATTTCGATGACGGTGGGCAGTGGGAGGCGTCGGCGGGGATGGGTTGCCACCCGTGGCCGTTCGCGTGCGCGAGGAGTTCCCAGAAGTTGTCGCCGACGATATTCGGGTCCGCCTCGACACCGGTCAGGTATTGCTGAAGTGCCGTGGAGGTGGGGAAGTTGGTGAGGTCCCAGCCGAACTCCATGACGGCGAAGGTTTTCCGTGCCGCGGCAGTCTGTGCGGCCTCCTGGTGGATCAGTTTGGGATCGCAGTTGGCCGGATCACCCTCGTAATTGCACACAATCGGGTAGTACTCCGTGGCGTACACGTCGACGCCGGGTATGCGCAGTGCGCCGGGGTCGATGGTGCCCGGAGCGCTGATGCCGTCGATGGCGCTGATGTCGAAGAACAACTGGTGGTGATCGATGGCGTGGAAGTCGTCGGAGACGGCGCGGATCCACCCTTCCAGCGTCGGGCTTGGCGTGTTCAACACGCCGAGGACATTGCCGTCGACCCAGCCGGCGAAGGTGGGGTCGTCCTTGTAGGCCAGCCCGGTGTAGGGGTTGACGTGGTCGAGCACCGTCCGCATGTGGTTCTCGTAGTCGGCGATGAGGGCCGGGTTGGTGAAGAACTCCTGCTCGCAGTTGGACACCTGTCGCCATGTGCAGTACCAGTCGTGGCTTTCACCTCCGTCTGGCGAAGGTGCGCCGCTGCCGTCGCCGTCGAACTCGCCGACGAGTTTGATGCCGTATTTGCGGCCCTCGGCGACGACCATGTCCATCTCGGCGAATGCTGCCGGGTTGAACTGCCCGAGCTGGGGTTCCAGACACTGGGCGCAGCCGAGGGTGTCGCCGAGTGTCTGCGCCCTGATCACCGTCGCACCCATGTCGCGAGCCGTGGCAAGCACGTCGTCGACCTCGTACTTCGTGGCATAGTGTTGACTGCCCACTGGGACGATCGTGGACGGCGTCGGGCCGTAGTCCTCCAGTCCCAGCCACTCCACATTGGCGCCCGAGAAACGGAAATCGTGGCCGGCCACCGTCAGGTGCGAGCCGTTGCGCTGCGCGAAGCTGTCGCGGTATTGCGCAGCGGTCAGACCCGCGACCGGCGCGACCGCCGCGGTCGTGGGCGCCGCATATCCGGCCGGGGCGGACCACACGGTTGCGACGCCGACAGCCGTCGCGACGCCGAGGACGGTGAGAATGCCATATTGACGCACAGAATCCTCTCCCAAAGTGAATTAGCGGATGAGCCGACGGCTCAACTCCGCCGCAGTTGCCGCCATGGCGTGTCTCG
>DASYBO010000201.1:0-18453 GCA_036500685.1 Pseudonocardiaceae bacterium
GAAGTGGCTCGCCGAACCGTCGAGCCCGAAGTTCTCGGTGCGCGTGCCGGCGAAACCGGGCGGTCGCGGCGCTTCGTCGCGCAGGCTGAACGAGGTCTGGAAAATCGGGGTGGTGCCAAGGTTCCGCTCCGGCCTCAGCTCGTACACCAGTGCCTCGAACGGCACGTCCTGGTGCCGATAACCCTCGAGCGACGCGGCGCGCACCCGATCGAGAAGTTCGCGGAACGTCGGGTCGTCCCCCACCGTGATACGCAACGGCAGCCAGTTCAGGAAATAGCCGATGAGCGGTTGCAGCTCGGTTCGGCCTCGGCCCGCGATCGGCACGCCGACGACGACATCGTCCTGACCGGAATAACGGGCCAGCAACGCGACATACGCGGCCAGCAGCGTCATGTGCAACGTGGCGTTCTGTTCCCGCGCGAAGTGTCGCGCGCGATCTACGGTGTCCCGGCCGAAACGGACATCGAAGAAGCGTCCGACGGCGGCACGCTGGACCGGGCGCGGCCGGTCCAGCGGAAGTTCGAGCAGCGCGGGGGCGCCGTCCAGATGGTCACGCCAGTAGCCGGTCAGCCGTTCGAGGTATTCGCCTCGGACGGTTTCGCGCTGCCATGCCGCGAAATCCCCGTACTGGACCGGCAAGTCCGGTAGATTCGCATCGACTCCGTCAAGTTCGGCGGCGTAGAACGTGGCAATTTCCGTGAAAAGCACTGAAATGGACCAGTAGTCGGAGACCACGTGGTGCTGGATGATCGCGAACACGTGCTCCTGGTCGTCGAGTCGATAGATTGTGGCGCGCAGCATCGGCCCCGTTGCGAGGTCGAAGGCACCCGCCAGATCCGCCGTCACCCCGTCCCGCACCGCGCGCTGCGGATCGGCCGACGACCGGACATCCACCAGTGGGACCGGGATTTCGACAGCGTCGCGAACGACCTCCATACAGCCCTGTTCGCTTTCCACCAGGCAGGTCCGCAGCACTTCGTGGCGCCGCACCACATGGTTCAGCGCGCGCCGCAGCGCTGCGGCGTCCAACGGCCCGGAAACCCGTACCGCCGTGGGAATACGGTAGACCTCGCGGAACGGGACCATGCGGTCCATGAACCACAGACGTTCCTGCTCGAAGGACGCGGGCGCGCGGAAACCGCCGCTGCCAGTGGTTCGCGGGATGCGCCTGCCCTCGGCGGCGTCCCGGTGGGCGAGCCTGCGCTCGACGAACTGCCGCTGGCGGGGGCTCAATGCCGCCAGCCGGGTGGTCAGCTCACTGTCAGCGGCGGACATCGACGCACCTCCTCCGGCGCATACACGAGATCCACCGGTGGCGCGGATCCGGCCATCGGTGGACTCGAGTGGTTCGGTCACGCTGTCTGACCCTGGCTCAGGACTTGACGTCCTCAAGGTCGCGGTGGACCGGCCGCGGCAGATGACCGGGAATCGCGCCGATCTGCTGCATCAGATGCGCCGAGTTGATGACGCCCCAGTATTCGACGGCCTTCTCGTCGATGACCTTGACGATGTGCACTTCCTGGTACACGAACGAGTTGCCTGACGGTTCCAGGCCGCGGAAGTCGCCGGTGTGCGTCCCGCGCTGCGTCACCTTGATGACGAGCATCGGGTCTTCGGCGATCTCCAGGTCGACGTGCGCGTGAATGTCCGGGAATGCGGTCCACAGTTCGGTGAACTGCGACTTGATGCCCTCCAGACCGTTCGGCAGGTTCGCGATGGTGTCGTGCAGGTGGATGTCCGTCGCGATGTACCGGTCGATCTGTGCGAGGTCGTGACAGTTGAGCACGTCGCGGATGAACCGCCGACCCCAGTCCTTAAGTTCGCCGTGTGACGCCATTTCGGTTCTCCTCGGTCAATTGTTGCGCTTTCAATCGATCCCGCTAGCTGAAGAAAAATTAGCCAGCGTCAAGAGGCGGGGCAAGCAGCCGCGTGGTCCTGTTCACCTCCGACCGTGGACAATGTCAACTCGGCCCCCGGCCACCGGCGGAACAAGATCGAAAACCTGGGTCGGAGCAGGCCGGGCCTGCCATGGGCTATCCTCGCGACGCGGTGGGAGGACCGTCGTGGACGGGTCCCCGGGCTGGACCGGAAAGGCTGACGATGAAACTGACGTGGAACGCGGTTCTCGCCTGGCGTATGCGCCGGCAATTCCTCGACCGGAATAATCCGCAGACGGCGGAGACAATCGTTCGTAGGCTGTGCGGAATACAGAGTCAAGTGAAATCGTATGCCGAACTCGCCGTCGCGGTGCGTTCCCCGAGCGCGTCGAAGGACGCCGTGGAATCTGCCGTGGCGAGCAAGAAGCTCATGCGGACGTGGGCGATGCGCGGCACCCTGCACACGTTGTCGCCGCAGGACGCGCCCGCCTACCTTTCGCTGCTGGCTTCGGCGCGCACCTGGGAAAAGGGATCCTGGCAGCGCGCGTTCCTGAATTCCGCGCAGATGGCGAAGCTCGAGGAAGCCGTCCAGGCCGAACTCGACGGCGCGACGCTCAGCCGCGACGACCTGGTGGCCGCGGTCGAAAAGCGGACCGGTGACGCGGAAATCTCCGCCGCAGTGCGGTCCGGCTGGAGCGCGGTGCTGAAACCGCTCGCGTGGCAGGGTTACCTGTGCAACGGCGACAGCGGCGACGACAGCCGGGTCACGTTCACGAGCCCAGGCACGTACCTGTCCGGCTGGAAGGGCTTGCCCGACGCCGACGAGGCGGCCCGGATCGCCATCCCGGCGTACCTCTCGGCGTACGGACCGGCCGAGCCCGAGGCGTTCAACCGCTGGATGGCCCGCGGCGCACTGAAGAAGGCCGCCGTGCGCGCCTGGTTCGCCGACCTTGGCGAGCTTCTCACCGAAGTCGATGTCGAGGGTGCGAAACTCTGGGTCCGCACCGAAGACGTCGATGATCTGACGTCGTCGAAGCCGACGGACATGGTCCGGCTGCTACCCGGCTTCGACCAGTACGTGCTGGGGCCCGGCACCGACGACACGCACATCATTCCCGCCCAGCACCGCAAGGACGTCAGCAAGACGGCAGGCTGGATCGCCCCGGTCGTCGTCGACGCCGGCAAGGTCGTCGGCGTCTGGGACAGCGACGACGGATCGGTGTCCGTGTCACTGTTCTCCGACGCGCCGAAGCCTGCCGACAAGGCACTCAAGGCCGAAATCAGCCACCTGAACACACTCCTGAACCCCTGAACGTCCCTTGCGGACTCCTCGCCGGCCGGAGTGCCGGCCCTTCAGCCCATGGTGGGCCGGGCCTGTGCGATCGTCCAGCGATTGCCCTCCAGGTCCTCGGCGACGTAGAACGGCAGGCCCCACGGACTGGCCAACTCCTGCACGATCGTGGCGCCCAGCTCGGTGCTGTGCCGGTAGTGCTCGGCCACGTCATCCACGTACACCCACGGCACGCACACCAACGCGTGCGCCGACCGGTCACCCCCCAGTTTGGCGATGACCAACGAGCTGTCGCCGATGCGGAATTCGATCCACGGATGGCCGTAGTGGCTCTCCGGCAAGGGATCCAAGCCCTCTGGTAGCGGGTCCGGTGACGTAAAGCCGAACACGTCGGCCAACCAGCGGGCTGCCGACGCCGGTTTCGCATACGACACGGTGAGCGCGAGGCGGGCGATGTCCCGAACCTGGTGTGGAACGCGGTCCCGTCGTGCCACCCATGGCCCGAACCACTTGGGTACCACCCGAGTCCACGATGTGCCGCCCTTGTCCTGGCCACCGGCCGGAATCCGAGCGAGCACCGTGACGACGGTGCTCCCGTTGGACGGTTCGAAGCTCACCTCGGTCAGTACGTCGTCGATCGAGCTGGTCCACGCCAGCCGTTTGCCCGGCTCCCACACCGTGATGCGGGCCAGTTCCAGAGCGTCGTCGTCGGTATAGATCTCCAACAACCGGCCACCGACGCCGGGTTCGCAGCGGAGCTCCCGCATGCGACCGGCGGCGTGGTGGTTGATCGGGCCACGTACCCACCACAGGTCCAGTTCTTCGGTGAACGCGCTGAAGGCCGTTTCCGGGTCGACCGCCACCTCGACAGTCGAGGAAACCGAACGATCTCCCGTTGCTGTGTCGGTCATCGCCTTTCCCTTCCCTCCACGTGGGCCTTGAACGACCCGAGCTGCTCGTCCCAGTGCGCCTGGACCTGGTCCAGCCACGCCCGCACGGCCACCACCGACTCGCCTCGCAGCCGAAACACCCGAACGCGGGCATCCTCGCGACGGCGCTCGTCCTCGACCACACCTGCGTCGAGCAGTGCCTTGAGGTGCTTGCTCATGGCGGCAGCGGACACACCGAGATCCTCAGCCAGCTCCCCAGCCCGCCGGGGAGACTCACTGAGCAGTTCCACCACGCGCAGGCGAGCGGGGTCGGCCAGAGCTTTCAGCAACAACGCAAGATCGTGACCGGGCATGACAATAGTTTCTCATATCCGCAACTATTGTCAAGGGGGCGTGGTTCAGGGCAGACTTGTGTGACGTAGCGCGGCCGAGGACAACCTTCCCGAGCTGAGCCGCGTCCACGAAACATGGGAACGCCTGTGCCGGTCGACGCCCCCACGTCCGCGAACGCGAACCGGGGCGACTCCTTCTGGCGTCGCACCGCGGTTCGCCGGACCCGTCGGGCACTTCTCGCACTGCTCCTGCTGTTTCTGATCGTCGTGGGCACCTCGATCGGCAACGCGCTGACCGCGCCCGGCACCGATCCCACCTCGGTCCGACTGGCTGAGTGGGGTCGCGATCACGGCATGGGTGGTGTGATCGACTGGTTGGAGAAACAACAGTACGAACACAACCAACCCACGATCGGTGGCACACCGGCCGGCGGCATCCCACCTGCGTCCGGCGCGATGGCGCCGGACCACAACCGCTCGGTCGGCCCACCAACGTTGCCGGCTCCCCCGGCCCTTCCGGTGCTCGCGGCCGGTGTCCGGTTGCCGGGCGAGGGCGAATGGCAGACGGTGGTGACGGTCAAGGGCAAGCCCGCCGTGCGAGTGGCCGCGTTGCGCCCCGACGATCAGCACACCTCTTTCGTCGTCGGAGTGATGTGGATCGACCCGAACCTCGTTCGCGGCCAGTTGCAGCCCGGTTATCTCGACCCCGGCGGCACCTGGCAGGCGGCATCGTCGATCACTCCGGCAACACAGGGCGGCATCGTCGCCGCGTTCAACGCCGGTTTCCGGTTCTACCAGAGCCACGGCGGCTACTACAGCGAAGGCAGAACAGCAGCTCCGCTGCAGGACAATGCGGCCAGCCTGGTGCTCGACAAGAACGGCCGAGCCACCGTCGGCAGCTGGAACAACGAGGTCAGGATGACGCCCGATGTGGCCAGCGTGCGGCAGAACCTGGTCATGCTGGTCGACAACGCCCAGATCAGCCCAAGCTGTTCGTCCGGGAGCAACGTGTGGGGAGCCACCGTCGGCAACACCGCCTTCATCGACCGATCCGGATTCGGGGTGACCGCGAACGGCGGCGAGGTGTTCGTGGCCGGTCCCGCGCTTTCGGTGTGCACGCTCGGCAGCATCCTGAAGGCGGCAGGTGTGGTGCGCGGGATGGAGCTGGACATCAAC
The DNA here is from genome assembly GCA_036500685.1 of Pseudonocardiaceae bacterium. Classification (GTDB taxonomy): domain Bacteria; phylum Actinomycetota; class Actinomycetes; order Mycobacteriales; family Pseudonocardiaceae; genus CAJCJE01. The sequence goes on from DASYBO010000201.1 coordinate 5,567, forward strand.
CCGGCCTGGGTCAACGGAGCCTACTTCCACGACCAGTCCAGCGGGCTGCCGCAGGGGTTTCCCCTGTACTCGATCCAGAAGACACCGCCGTCGCGCTACTTCACGCCGACCAGCCGCGACTGGTTCGGCTGGTATGCCCGCCCCTAGCGGTCCTACCAGAGCCGCGTCAGAGTTGGGTCAGGCCGCCGTCGACGAACAGTTCCGAGCCGGTGGTGAAGGAGCTGTGTGGTGAGGCGAGGAACACGGCCATCGCCGCGACTTCGTCAGGGTGGCCGACGCGGCCCAGCGGGACGAAGTTGACGTCGTCGTTCCCCCCGTCCTTGTCCTGCTGTTCGCCGCTCGCCATCGCCAGCCGCAGTTCGTCGGCGCTGGGGGTGGCGACCGGGCCGGGGGTGATGGCGTTGACCCTGATGTTGCGACCGGCCAGCTCGGCTGCCCAGGTGCGGGCGAGGCTGCGGATCGCTGCTTTGGTGGCGGCGTAGACGCCGAGCCCGGGTACGCCTTGGCGGGCGGCGCTGGAGGACATCAGGATCACGGACGCTCCGTCTGGCAGCAGCGGCAGTGCCTTCTGCACGGTGAAGATCGTTCCCTTGAGGTTGACGTCCGTGGTGCTGTCGTATTCCTGCTCGGTGATCTCGCCCAGCCGGCCGTAGCCGCCGATGCCCGCGTTCGCGACCACGATGTCCAGCCTGCCGCTCTCAGCACCGATCCGGGCCATGACGTCGTCCAACTGCTCCAGTCGCGACGAATCGCTCTGGATGCCTACCGCCCGCTCGCCGATGCTCTCGACGGCGACGTCCAGCTCGGGTTTGCGGCGGCCGGTGAGATAGACCTTGGCGCCCTCGGTGGCGAAACGGCGTGCCGTCGCCAGGCCGATGCCGGTCGATCCGCCGGTGATCAGTGCGATCTTGCCGTCGAGCTGTCCCATGACACTCTCTCCTTGGTCGTAACGTATTTGGTTACATTGGTAGTCGTGCTGTGCTTCCCGGTGAAACGTGGCACATTGATGCGTCAGCGAGTGGCCAGGACGTCGCGTAAGACGTCGGCAAGGGTCACTTGGGCCAGTTCCCTGCGCACGGCGTCCTCGATCCTGTCGTAGACACCGCGCATGGCCGGCTGGATGCCCGCTCCCACCACGCACTCCTGGTCCGGCGTTGCGGGGTGCATGCCGAACAGCGGCGCGGGACCGACTGCGTCGTAGACCTCGAGCAAGGTGATCGACTCGAGGTCACGACTGAGCATCCAGCCCGCACCCGTACCGCGCCGGGACTCACAGAGCCCGACCTTGTGCAACTCCGCGAGTAGTCGGCGGATGACCACCGGGTTGGTGTTCACGCTCGTCGCGATCTGCTCGGAGGTGGCGACCTCGTTGCCATAGCGCTGATACAGCCCGATCCAGGTCAGGGCGTGCGCCGCGATGGTCATCCTGCTGTTGGCACTCACCGGTCCACCTCCCTCCGACGTAACCGTATATGTTACGACCACCGGGAGTCAACCAGGAGTGTCGGTGTCGCACGTTGACGAAGACATCGTCGGCCCGCCTGGCTTGACCAGTGGTACGGAGCTGGTATTGACTTCTGGACAAGTCATTACCGGAAGCATGTGGAGTGATGTTGATGGTCGGGGGTGGGCACGCCGCCCGCTACACCAAACGCGAGCGGATCCGCGAGCACCTGCTGGACCTGGTCGAGAAGTCGGCGATCGGCGATGCGATCCCCTCCGAGCGTCAGCTCAGCGCCGAACTGGGGGTGTCGCGGCCGACTCTGCGTGGCGCCGTTGACGATCTGGTCCGCGACGGAGTGCTCGTGCGCAGGCACGGACAGGGCGTGTTCGTGGCCACGCCGAAGGTCGTGCAACAACTGGCTCAGGCTGGTACGTCCAGCCACATCCACGCCGGGGTCGACGGCGTGTGGTCCAGCCGGACCATCGAGTTCGCGGTACTGCCGGCCGGTCCACGGGTGGCCCGGCGGCTGCGGATGGCACCCGCCGATTCGACGGTGCGGGCCACCCGGCTGCGGATGGTCGACGGCCAGCCGATGTCGGTGGACACGTTGTACCTTCCTGAACGCCTCGTACCCGGACTGACCGCGCGGGATCTGGAACTCCACTCGTTCTATGAACTGCTCGAAAGCCGCTACGGTGTCAAGCTCAGCCAGGCGGAGCAGACCATCGAACCCACGGTCGTCGACGAGGACGAAGCCGCGTTGCTCGGTGTGGCCGCGTACTCTCCCGCGCTGTTGTTCGAGCGCGCGACCGAGGACGAGTCCGGTCAGATCGTCGAGTTCGCCCACTGCGTCTATCGCGGCGACCGCTATCGGATCGTGTCGCGGCTCTCGTTGTCCGCGGACAACGGCCGGGGCCGGGTGTTGTCTGGGCAGTGGTCGGCAGCGACATCGGTGTCCGGCGTGCACACCTTGCCCGCAGGCCCGTTCCCCACCAACGTGCCGACACGGGCTCACCGCCAGATTTGATTCGCTTTCCCGGTACAGGGCCACAATTCGAGCTCGGTCCCGTTCGGACCGGCGCTCGCTCCCCCGGTCACGTCCAGGCACAGCCCGGACTGCACTCCAGTGATGCTGCCGTCGGGTTGATGTGCCCACTGCTGGTTCGGCGTTGCGTGGCAGGTGTAGATGATGATCGCGGTGCCGGGCTTGGTGCTCGCTCCGGTGGCGTCAAGGCACTTGCCCAGCACCTGGAGCGTGCTGTCGGCGCCGTAGAGAAAACGCTGCCCGGCGGCCCCGGCGCAGTCGTGGATGTCCATCCTGGTCCGGTCCGCGGTGGCGTTGCCGGGGTCGTCAAGGCAGCGGCCGCTGGCTTGCGAGGTGTAGGTCCTCGACGTGCCGGTGCCACGGTCGAACCAGGCGTTTCCACCACCGAGCGCCCACACCGACACCGTGGTGACGCCGAGACGCTGCACCAGCGCCAGCTTGCTGTCCAGGGCGGTCTGGTCGACGTAGTCATAGAACGTGCCGCCTGAACTCCATCGGATCTCACCGGATCCCGGATCGCGCCGGGCGGCGACGATCGCGGGGTCCTCGGTGAAGCCCGGGGCGGCGCGCATGTCCTGCACGGTGAGGTTGCCGGTGATCGTGCGGCAGCTGTCGGTCGCCGCATACGCCTCGGCGGGCAGTCCGGCGACGAACCGGTCCCGCTGGGTGCTGGGAATCTGTGCGAGTGCCCCGGTGACCAGGTAGGTCATCCAGTCGTAGGGCGAGAACGCAAGGCAGGTCGCGCCGGCCGGCGACTGGTACTCGTCGTCGTAGACCATCATCACGACCTGGTCGGCGCCCGCGGCGAGAACTCTGCCGTAGTCGAATCCGGTTGTGACGTCGGGTGGTCCCTCGACCAGGAGCCTGAGCCCGGCCCGATGCAGGCCGTTGGCCAGTTCGGTGACAAACGTGTAGTAGTTGGCCTCGTCGTCGCCGGCCCAGCTCCAGTAGTTCTCGAAGTCCACGTCGACGCCGGTGAAGCCGATCGCCTTGGTGAAGCTCGTCAGGGCCGAGACGGCGGCCACGCGGTTGGCCGGGTTGCCGGTCAGATGTTCCTCGGACGACAGGTCGGCCAGCGAGACGGTGGTGTACTGCTGTGCGGAGTGCGCTTTCACGTCGGCGGCGTTGGCCGGGCTGTAGCCGTTGCACGCCGACGCAGGGTCGGTCGCCAGCCGTTGGACGGCGTACCCGTCGCCGTTGATGTCGTAGTACTCGGCCTTCAGCGCACCCGACCGCGCCCTGCCGTCGGCGTATTCGCTCGGCGCCGTGCACGTGACGGAGCCGGTTTTACCTGGATACAGCCATTCCTGGACGCCGGTCTGTGCACTCGGACCGACCGTGGCCCCAAACGCGGCGTCTGACGCCGCAGGGACGGCCACCAGCGCCGCACCGAGCACGACGAACCATCCGAGCCGACGTACGGGGTGACGTGTCATGGCTGGACAGCATGGCCTGGTATTGACCACTGGTCAAGTGCCGGTGGATGACGGTCAACTGGCCCGCCTGGCGATGGCGACGGCCATCTCGTGTGCGCGGATGGCGATCCGGGTCGGGCGGATCTCCTCCTCGATGGTCATCGGCATGGGCGCGCCGTCGAGGAGGGCATCGACGTAATGGTCGAAGTAGCCCGCGACCGGGCCGGTTGTGTCCAGTTGACCGAGATCGGCCGTGCCGACCACCAGCCTGCTGGCGTTGCCCGCGGTGATGTCGATCAGGCCGTACGTGCCGAAGACCCGGAGCCGGTCATCGCCCCACGATCCCGATCCTGGCGGGTTGAGGTAGTTGACCACCGCGCTGGCCAAGCCACCGGAGGCCAGTGTGAACGACAGCGACGCGGCGATCGTGAACGGGCGACCGCCGACGTCCACCTCGGTGGTGCGCGCGTCGGCGATGTCCTCGACGCGTTCGCCGACGACGTGCTCGATCATCCTGATCGCGTGGATCCCCGCCCATCGGATCAGCCCACCGTCCACATCGGCGTCGATCGGGCGATTGTCATGGTAGGGATAGGATTTCTGGGCGTGCACCTGGAGGACCCGGCCGACGACGCGATCGCGCAACAGCAGCCGCGCCGCGGAGAACGGTTGCTGGAACGCGGTATCGGCCATTTCGTGGAACGGCAACCCGGTCGCCTCGGCGGTCGCCAGGATCTGATCGAGGTCGGCTTCGCTGAGCGCGGAAGGCTTCTCGGCGTACACGGCGCGACCGGCGCGCAGGCAGGTGATGGCGTCGGCGGCCTGGTCGGCGCGGCGTGGCGAGCACAGCGACACCAGGTCGACGCGGTCGTCGGTCAGCAGGTCGGCAAGGGAGTCGTAGTGCCGGATGGAACGGTCCGCGCCAACGAGGTCCGGGTCGAACGCGGCCGTGGCGACCAACGTGGCGCGCGGGTGGCCTGCGAGTGCCCCGTGGATCTGGTGACCGTTGCCGCCGTAGATGCCGACCCGCACGGTCACGGAATTCCCCGGATCCGCCGGACGCGCTCGCTGTGGCCACTGCGTTCCGCGCGGGCCATGGCTTCCAGCACGGCGACGCCGCCCAGCAACACGTCGGTCGGGGTGGGCAGGGTTGCGCCACGTACCGCGCGCGCGAACGCGTCCCATTCGTAGCGACCGCTGATCTCCGGCACGGTCAGCCGTGCCTGTTCCTGGCCGGATCGGGTCAGGGTGAGTTCGGTGCGCGGCGCGTGCAGTGGCTTGTTCGGATCGCGCCGGGTGCTGCGGCGGATGGTGCCGCGTTCGAAGTTGAGCACCAGCGCGTCCGGGTAGACGTGGCCGTCGTCGATGCAGAACGACGCGAACACGGTGCCGAGCGCGCCGTTGGCGAAGGTCAGCGCCAGCTGTGCGTTGTCCGAGGTTGGCCTGCCGGTTCGCAGCCGGTTCGCTTGCACCGCAACGGTTTCCGCGGGCCCGAAGATTCGGACCAGATCGTTGATCAGGTAGACGCCAAGGCGCAGCACGGGCGCGACCGGGCAGCGCAGCGGGTCGTCGTACCAGGAGCCGTCCGCTGATTCCCGGTAGTTGGCCCAGGTTTCCGCGCGGGCGGCGACCGGCGCGCCGAGATCGAACTCGGCCCGCCAGTTCTCGATCTGGCGCAGGTCGGCCGAGACCACCGGGGCGGGCGAGTTGAGGTGCAGTACCCGGCCCGCCGAGCTCGCCGCCTCCAGGGCGGTCGCCGCCTCGGCCGGATCGAGCGCGAACGGTTTCGTGGTCAGCACGTGTTTGCCCGCCGCAACGATCGACGCGATCAGGTCCGCGCGGCCTGCGGGACCGGTGAACAGACCGACCGCGGCGACGTCGTCGTCGGCCAGCACCGAGGCGAGATCGGGATAGACGGGCACGTGGTACTGGGCGGCGATGGCCTTGGCAAGGTCCTGGTCGAGGTCGCAGACGCCGGCCAGGCGCACCTCGTGCTCGCCGCCGCTGAGATCCTCGGCGATCCGGCGGCCGAAGCGGCAGCCGACGACCACCAGGGTGATGGGTTCAGCCACGACGGCCTCTCGGCGCGGTCGAGGAACGCACGATCAACTGGCTGGGCAGCACCACCGGCGTTGTGGGGGCGGGCATGCCGCGCAGCATGCCGACCAGGGTGCGCGCGGCGCGCTGGCCGAGGTCGGCGCTGAAGATCCGTACGCTGGTCAGCGACGGGGTGAGCAGCGGAGCCGTTGGGATGTCGTCGAATCCGGCGACGGACATGTCGCCGGGCACGTCGATCCGGTTGTCCCGCAGGTAATGCAGGGCGCCGATGGCCATGCTGTCGTTGAACGCGAACAACGCGGTGGGCGGATCGGTCCGCTGCACGAGGAGTTTGGCCGCGTCGTAACCGGCCTCGATGGTGAGGCCGCCCGACTCGACCAGGTCGTGGGACAGACGCAGGCCGGCGTCGCCGAGGGCGTGCTCGCACCCGGCCCACCGGGCGCGCATCGCCAACGTGGCCGGTTCAGGCCCGGTGATCAGCCCGATCCGGCGATGGCCCAGCGCGAGCAGGTGCTGCATGGCCACATAGGCGCCGTTGCCGTCGTCCGGCAGAACGGACGGGACGTCGAGCTCGGTGTGGCCGATCACGACCACCGGATAGCCCGCGTCGCGGAGCAGTTCGATGCCGTCTTCGCCCATCCCGGCCTCGACGAGAACCCCGTCGACGGACCGTTGCCGGATCAGTCGCCGGAACGCGGACATGCCGCCCTCCGACTCCTGCGGGCTGGACAGCAGCAGGCTGTAGTCGCACTCGCTGACGCCCCGGTCGACCCCGCCGACGACCTGGAGCAAGTGCGCGTCGGAGAAGGTGAAGTCGATCGAGAACGGCATCACGAGGCCGACCGTCTCGGTGCGTTTGCGGACCAGCGACCGGGCGGCAAGGCTCGGCCGGTAGTTGAGGGCGCGGGTCGCGGCGAGCACGCGCTCGCGCGTTTCGGGCGCGACGCCCTGCGCGTCATTGATCACGCGCGACACGGTCTGGTACGAGACGCCGGCCCGCTCGGCCACGTCTCGCATCGTCGGCTGCGGTTGGCTGTTCATGGCAACGTTCACCATAGCTGCCGCAACGCAGACCTAACACCCTTGACTCAAACCTGCCACATTCCTACAGTGTGCGCCAAACCACACACTGTGAACGTTCACGAGAGGATCTTGCGGTGACCGTTCGGCACGGGAGATTCGCGGTAGCTGCCACGCTGGTCCTGGCACTGCTCACCGGGTGCGGCACGATCGGCGGCAGCGGAGACTCCAGCTCCGGCAACGGCGCGGTGACACTGCGCCTGACCTGGTGGGGCAATCCGACGCGGGCCGCCGCGACCCAGGCCGCGGTCGCCTTGTTCGAGCAGTCGCATCCCGGGATCACCGTGCAGGCCGAGCCATCTGCCTATCCCGGCTACTACGACAAGCTGAACACGCAGATCAGCGCGGGTGACGCACCCGACGTGTTCCAGGCCGACGTGGTCGCCCGGTATGCGGGCACCGGATCGGTGGCCAACCTCAGCACCTACCGGAACACGCTGAACACCTCGAAATTCGACGCGGGCTATCTGGCGCAGGGCTCGTACCACGGGTCGCTGTACGAGATTCCCGCAGGCGCCAACGTGTTCGCCCTGGTCTACGACCCGAGCGCGATCAGCAAAGCCGGCGCGCGGGCGCCAGGGCCCGGCCTGACCTGGCAGCAGTACGCCCAGCTCGCTGAGGCGATCACCGCCTCATCCGGCGGCAAGATGTGGGGCGCGGGCGATGACAGCGCGAGCACGCAGGCGTTGGAGTTCTTCGTCCGGCAGCGCGGCCACAACCTCTACGCCACCGACGGCAGGAGCCTCGGCTTCACCGCGCAAGACCTGATCGACTGGTGGCAGTACTGGGCCGATCTGCGCAAGTCGGGTGGGGTACCGCCGCAGGACGTCACCGAGCCGGGCGTGACCGGCGACGTCACCAAGGTCCCGATCGCGAAGGGCCAGGTCGCCATGGACGTCTGGGGCACCAGCACGACGCTGCCCGGCACCAACTGGCAGTACACCGCGATCCCCGGTGAAGCAGGCCATCCCGGCATGTACCTCAAGCGCTCGGTGAACTGGGCGGTGTACGGGAACAGCAAGCACCCCAAGGAAGCCGCGGAGCTGATCGACTTCCTGGTCAACGATCAGCGGGCCGGTCTCAAGCTCGGCATGACCAGAGGCGCGCCCGCGAACAGCGCGGTGCTCGGTGCGCTCACCCCGACCCTGTCCGGCGCGGACAAGCAGGTCGCCACCTACACCCAGTACGTCGCAGAGCCCGGTCACAATTCACCACCCCCACCGCAGTTCCCCACCGCCGCCCTGCAGATCGAGACCGACCTGTTCGTCCGGATGGCCGAGAACGTCTGGTACGGCCGCAACTCGGTCACGGACGCGGCGAATCAGTTCGTCAGCCAGGCCAACCAGTTGCTGGCCTCGGGGTCGTAGATGAGTTCGGTGACGATCGCGCCCGCCACTGCCGTCGAGGCGCGCCCGCAGCCGGTACGCAGGTGCCCAAGGCGCCGCCGCGCCGACGGCGCCGCATACCTGTTGCTCAGCCCATGGCTGATCGGCATGATCGCGTTGTTGCTGGTGCCGCTGCTGTACTCGCTGTATCTCTCGTTCACCAGCTACAACCTCCTCACCCCGCCACACTGGATCGGTTTCGCCAACTACCGCACCATGTTCTCCGGCGACCCGCGCTACCTCACCTCGCTGCGCGTCACCGCCGAGTACGTGGTGGCCGCGGTACCGCTGAAGCTTGCGATGGCGCTGGGCGTCGCACTGCTCCTGGCCACGCCCAAGCGCAAAGGCTCCGGTATCTACCGGGCGCTGTTCTATCTGCCATCGCTACTCGGCACCAGCGTGGCCATCGCGCTGGTCTGGCAGGGCACCTTCGACGTCCACGGCCCGTTCAACGCGTTCCTGTCGCTGTTCGGGATCCCGGGGCAAGCCTGGGTGGCCGACCCGGGCTATGTGCGATGGGTCATCGTGCTGCTGGCCATCTGGCAGTTCGGCGGCCCGATGGTGATCTTCCTCGCCGGGCTCAAACAGATCCCGCGCGAACTCTACGAAGCGTCCGCTGTGGACGGTGCGAGCCGGTTGCGCCGGTTCCGCTCGGTGACCCTGCCCATGCTCAGCCCGGTGATCCTGTTCAACATCGTGGTCGAGATCATCGGATCGTTCCAGGCGTTCACGCCGGCCCAACTGGTCGGCGACGGCAACGGCGGCCCGGTCGACTCCACCCTTTTCTACGCGCTCTACCTCTACCAGCGCGCGTTCCAGTTCCAGGACATGGGCTACGCGTCCGCGATGGCCTGGGTGATGCTGGCCGGACTGGGCGTCATCACCGGGATGATCTTCCTGACCGCACGATTCTGGGTCCACTATGGAGCGTAACGCGCGTCGGTGGCCGAGGACCGTGGCCCCGCAGGTGATCATCCTGGTCCTGCTGGCGTTGGTGCTGTACCCGATCGCCTGGCTGCTCGGGTCCTCGGTCAAGCCGACCGAGGAGATCGTGTCCACGCTGTCCCTGCTGCCTCGGCACTTCACGCCCGGCAACTATCCACAGGGCTGGCAGGGCACGGCGGGCACCTCGTTCGCCGTCTACCTGACCAACTCGATCCTGATCGCGCTCGGCGCGGTCATCGGCAACATGGCCTCCTGCACGGTCACCGCGTACGCCATGGCCCGGCTGCGGTTTCGCGGTCGCGCGATCCTCACCGCGCTGGCCATCGGCATGCTGCTGATGCCCAAGGAAGTCCTGCTCATCCCGCAGTACCTGATCTTCCACGACCTCGGCTGGGTCGACACGGACCTGCCGCTGGTCGTGCCGAAGTTCCTCGCCGTCGATGCGTTCTTCGTCTTTCTCAACCTCCAGTTCATGCGCGGGCTGCCGCGCGAACTCGACGACGCGGCCGCGCTGGACGGGTGCGGGCCGTTCCGGACGCTGTGGCACATCGTGCTGCCGCTGGTCCGGCCCGCGCTCGCGACGACGGCGATCTTCACCGTCATCTGGACCTGGAACGACTACTTCTCCCAGCTCATCTACCTCAACAGCCCGGCTCGCTACACGCTCCCGGTCGGGCTGCGGATGTTCCTCGACGCCACCTCCGGTTCCGAACTCGGGCCGATGTTCGCCATGGCCGTCGTCTCGCTCGCTCCGTTGTTCGTGCTCTTCGTGTTGTTCCAGCGCCGCCTGGTGGAGGGCATCGCCACCACCGGTCTGACCGGCTGACCCATTCGATCCCGCGAGGAGAACCATGTCCACGACCACACGCCGCGCGCTCGCCGCGCTCGCGATCACCTGCGCCGCCGCGGTCGGCCTCGCCGGGGCACCCTCCGCCGCCGCCGCAACGGTGGTCAAACCGAGCGACCTGAGCGTGCACCTGGAGAACATCCCCGATGGGGCCGGTGTCTATCCGAACGTCTTACACAACGCGGTGCAGTTAGCCATCTCGCACCAGAGCACGGCAGGCTCGTTCGAGGTCGCGGGCAAGACCATCGATCTCGGCGACAACTCGCTCGGCGTGTCCAGCCTGGTCGCGCTCTACTACTCGCAGACCGGCGACGCGAGCGTGACGACGGCCTTCCAGCGCAGCGTCGACTGGTACCTGGCCAACCGGGTCTACACCTACGACAATCCGCGCGACACCAACCTGCTCGTCAAGAACAGCGGTCGCCCCTGGGCGGCCTACGAGCCCTACAGCATCGCGGCAGGTGCCGGCGGCGACTGGCCGACCACGGTATGGGCACTGTTGCATGTGGACAACGTGCTCCAGTACGGCGACGGGCTGCTGCGCGCCGACCAGCGCGCCGCACTGGTCAACCTCGGCCTTGGCTACTGGACCTGGCTGACCTCGGTCTCCAGGTTCAACCCGCAGGACGCGGACAACCAGGCGATCGGCTCGGTCGACGGCGCCCTGCAACTCGCCGGCCAGCTGACCCGCTTCGGCATGGCCGCGCAGGCGAGGCAACTGAGCGCCCAGGCGATGAACGTGTTCATGAATCAAGTCCGGCCACTGCGCGAAACCGACCGCGGCTACACCTTCTACCCGGAGCACTCCGGCGGGTTCGACCAGAACTACGGCGCGATCTCGGTCAGTTTCCTCTGGCAGGGCTGGCGCCTGACCGGCAACCCGGTGTTCTTCGACGACGGCCTGGAAATGGCCAAATACCTGGACATGCGGCTGGGCGCGCGCGGCTTCGACTACGGCGGCCCGCGCCACAACGAGGATCATCCCGGATTCGAGGCCCTGTACGGGTTGCAGCACTACAGCCAGTACCTCAAGGACGACGTCGGCCGTTACCTCGGCACGGCGACGATCCAGTACTACCACGTCGGCACCGAACCGGATCATGTCGTTGTCCCGGACGGGCACGTAGCGTTCATGACCGTCTGGCAAATGACGCAGCCCGCAAGCTGGTACCGGACCGCGCAGACCGTGAACAGCACCTACAAGATGCGCGTCGGCAACGGTTCGCTGGTGCTCGACGCGCAACAGCAGCCCTACCTGATCACCGCGGGCGACGCGGAAGTCATCGACGCGGCAACCTCGGGCCAGCAGGGCATCGGCCTCGCCTACACCGACGGCACCGGCACCCATCTGATGCGCCCCGCGCCCAACAGCCACCCGGTCAGCCGGGGCTACCCCGTCTCGAACGGTCAGGCGCGGACCGTTCTCGACACGCTCACCGGCCCGAACGGCCTGCCGATACCGGTGTCCACCACCTACCTCATCGGCAACGGCACGGTACGCATCAGCACGCGGTACCCGGCCGCTCTCCTGACCGGCGTTTCGGTGTCGTACGTGGCCGGGTTGCCGTACCTGACCGATCTGCCCGGCGCGGTCGCGCCGACCTCGCCGCAACAGAAGATCCTGAGCGTGTCCGGGCTCGGTGGCGGGACCATGTCCTTCGGCGCCGACGGCGCCAGGCTCACCGACCCGTCCGGCATCACCGCGGGCCCGCTTGCCATCAGTTCGCCTGCCGGGGTGACCGTGACCAACCCGGATACGGCCGCCAGCAACAACTTCAGCGACTCGGCGACGCTGGGCATGACCCTTGAGCAGTACAGCGTCGCGCTCGCCGGCAATCCCAACGACGGCTTCGCGAAGACCGCGCAGACCAACCTGGTCAGCGTGCCCGCCGTGATCAACGGCGGTATGGGTGGCACGGACGTCAGTTACGGCCCAGCAGGCAATTGAGTCACACGATCGCTCCGACAGGAGGCAGCATGCGAATTTCCCGGTTCCGCAAACGCTGGTTGCTCGGCGTCGTGCCGGTGCTCGCCACGGCCATCCTGCTCGGTGTCGGCGCTCTCCCGGCCAATGCCGCGCTGCTCAGACAGATTCTGGCCGACGGCTCGACCGTGACCTGGGCGAACGGGCACGGCGCCGTGCTCGACAACGGCGAGATGTACAACATCGCCACCAAGCAGTACCCCGGACCGGACGTGCATCTGCCCCTCGTCACCACCGCCCAGCACTACCACGGTCTCAAATCCCTGGAATTCCTGATCACGCCCTACTCGGGAACCCAGAAACCAGGCGAGAAGACCATGATCGACGTGGCCAGCGTGCCGCAGGCCGATGCCCCACCGTTCGGGCAGTGGCGAGCGATCAGCTTCGCGATCAACCTTGATCAGTCCTTTCAGGACCCACCAAAGGGGATCATGTTGGCCGAATGGTGGCAGGGCGGCCCGATGGGCCCACCGGTCGAACTGACCTTCAAGCCGGGCAGTCTGCAGTGGCACGTCGGCATTCGCAACAACGCGACCCTGAACCAGGGCTCGGCCCCGAACTACTACGACGGCGCGACGCTGGACCGAGGCAACTGGCACACCATCACCATGGCCGTCTACCCGAACTACCAGGGCAACGGCGAGGTCACGGTGTGGCAGGACGCCAAGCAGGTGCTGGACATCA
>DASYBO010000202.1:0-2538 GCA_036500685.1 Pseudonocardiaceae bacterium
CTCTTGTCCGTCCTTCCCAGGCTTTGCAGAATGTCACGGTGTCCGGCACGGATCTGGCGAATTCCCAGGCTACGGCGCATTCGACGGCGGTCTCCTCACCTGGTGTTTCGGACGATGGTGTTCAGTTGGTGGCGGAGTTGAGTCGGGGTCTGTGGTCGTATCTGCTGCTGCACGATGGTGCCCACCAGCCAGGACAGCAGCGCGTTGGCAGTGACAGCGGGATTGCCGACCGGCAGTTGTGCGACGAGTTCGCCGATCAGTGCGCGCAGGTCCGCGACTGTGGCGGCGATGGCATCAGCGGATTGCCGGCGGCCGGTGTCGATCCAGTACTCGAACCAGAGGAACGCGGCGTTGGGCTGTGCGGCGAACGTGGCCAGGTAGGTGTCGACGACCGCCCAGAGTTTCTCAGCGGGGTCTGCTTGACCGTCAGCGGCTTGGCGCAGGGCGGTCACCATCGCCGTCACGTGTTCCCGCATCGCGAGGTCCACGATCTGGTGGATGTCGTCGAAGTAGTAGTGCACTGCGCTCTTGGTCAACGGGCTCGCGTCGGCGACCGCGCGCGCGGTGCAGGCCGCGAGCCCGTCGCGGGCCAGGACCTGTTTGGCGCCGTCGATGATCTGCTCGCGCTTGCCGCGCCGGTTGGCTTCGATGACGGGCCTGGTCGCTGTCACGCCATCGAAACTACCGCCTCCGTTGCGATTACGGGACACATGTCCTAAAATCGGGACGCGTGTCCCAACAATTTGTGTTTCACGATGTCCGGACCGCCGACCTGCCCGCCTCGCGCCGCTTCTACACCGAACTGTTCGGATGGGCGGTCACCGACACCCCCGCCGGGCCGATGTTCGGCGACGAGGATGGTGTCTGGGGTGGATTCACCCCACTGCGCGACGGCGATCCGCGGCGCCCGCAGTGGATCCCCTACGTCCCAGTGACCGAGGTAGACGCCGCAGCCCGGCGTGCGGTGGAACTCGGAGCGCGGATCGTCAAGCCCCGCAACGATCTGCCACCGGATTCGGTCGTGGTCGTGGACGAGCCCGGTGGTGCCATGCTGGCGCTGTGGCAGCCGGTGGGCCGGCAGTGACGGACCTGCGTTTGTCGTGTGCGCTGCCGCCCTCGGCCGCGATCATCGAGCAGGCCCGCCACGCCGAGCGGCTCGGCTACCACCGGGTGTGGGTGTTCGATTCCCCTGCGCTGCACGGCGATCTGTGGATCGCGCTGGCACAGCTCGCGTCGGCGACCGAGCGGATCGGGCTGGGCAGCGGCGTCGCCGTCGCCGGCCTGCGCCATCCCATGGTGACCGCGGCAGCGGCAGCGGCGGTCGCCGAAATTGCACCCACACGGTTGACCCTGGCGTTCGGGACCGGCCATACCGCCCGCCGTGTCCTCGGTCAACGACCGGTCCGCGTCGAAGACCTGGCCCGCGAGGTGCGACAGGTACGGTCGCTGCTGGCCGGCGACGTGGTCGAGATTGACGGACACCCCTGCCAACTGCGGCACCTGCCAGGATTCGGATCGCCCCGGCCGGTCGACGTCCCGGTCTGGCTTGCCGCCTCAGGCCCCCGTGCCACCGCCGCCGCCCATGACCTCGCGGTCCCGGGCGTGCTGGTGACCGGCCTGCCCGACCAGGCATGGTCCGAATGCGCACTATTGCGGTTCGGGACCGTGCTGCGCCCCGGCGAGGACCACACCACCCCACGCGTCATCGATGCCGTCGGGCCTGGCTGGGCCAGCATCGTCCACGCCACCTGGGAACACTCCCCGATCGCGGTCGACGACCTACCCGGCGGGAAACGCTGGCGTGCCGACATCGAAGCCGCCCGGCTACCACTCGAACGGCACCTCGATGTCCACCAAGGCCACTTGACCACCTTGACCACCCGGGATCGCGACCTGGCCATCGCAGCAGGCCCGGCCCTGCTCACCCCAGGCTGGACCGGCACACCAGCACAGCTACGCGACAAAGCAGCACACGCCGCGGCCGCCGGCGTGACAGAGATCATCTACGCACCCAGTTGGCCCGACGTCACCGCCGAACTCACCGCCTACGCCGAAGCACTGTCCTCACCGCGATAGAGCCACAGGACATTCACCCGAAAGCCGAGCGGGCATCGGCGTGTCCAGCGAGGAAATGCCACGGATTTGAGACAGGTCCTGGGAACGGTGACAGTGCGAGAGTACGGGTGGGTGTCGGCACCCGATTTGTCTACGACGGCGACGCTGTCGAGGTCATCGGATTGCTGGGTACCCCGGCCGGGGGTCGGGATGGATCATGTCCGGCTGTTGCTCGCGGACACGCCCTGCGCGCCCAAGCCGGTCAAACGCAGCGGTGCCGCGCACACCCAACGACTCCGACGCAAGGCGGAGCAGGTGATCACCCGGGAGTTCCTGGAACGGGAGTACGTGCACGGCCACCGGACGGTCAAACAGATCGCGGTCCAGACCGGCGTGCCCCGCTACATGGTCTCCCACCAGGTCTGCGCGCTAGGATTCACCCTCGGTACCGGCGGGCTGCCCGCCGTCGACATCGACCCGGGC
>DASYBO010000203.1:0-3203 GCA_036500685.1 Pseudonocardiaceae bacterium
ACCGGCAAGGACTGCCCGCCGACCCGAACCACCTGGGACAGCGACAGTCCGGTGCCGAGCACCACAATGGACAGTTGCAGCACTGCCTTGCTGGCGACCGCGTACCCGGCCGAGGTCCGCGTCCCGCGTAGTGCCGGCACAACCCCAGCGGCGAGCGCGCCAAGCAGGATGCCGAACACCGGCCCGCCCACCACCGGCACGAACTGCCCGAGCACGGTCGCCACCGCGGCGACCAGCAGCGCGACCAGAAGCCCCGGCGCCACGTCGCCGACCCCGCGACGTGGCGCGTCGGCCGACGTCGGAGCGTTGTGCCGGATCGCGGTCATCGCCCACTCCTCCCGCTCTGAAAAGTACGTACATTTAAGTTAGCATATGTACGTACATTTGACAATCGGTACCGTGTGCACGTGGGGACGCGCACGCTGGACCGGACCGGGTCCGTGCCGCTGTGGCAGCAGCTACAGCAGGAACTGCTCGACCGGCTCGCGGCCGGCGAGTTCGCCAACCATTTCCCCGGTGAGCTGGCCCTCGTCGAGGACTACGGGGTCAGCAGGCATACGGTGCGGCAGGCGCTACAGCAGCTGCGCGCCGACGGCGTCATCGTCGCCGAACGCGGCCGCCAACCACGCGTCGCGCCCGCGCCCGAGATCCAGCAGCCGCTCGGCGCCCTCTACAGCCTCTTCGCCTCCGTCGAGGCGGCCGGCCTCGCCCAACACAGCGTCGTGCGCACCTTCGACACCCGCGCCGACGCGGTCATCGCCGAACGCCTCGAACTCGAAGCGTCCACCCCGCTCGTCTACCTGGAGCGGCTGCGGCTCGCGGGCGAGGAGCCACTGGCCATCGACCGGGTCTGGCTGCCCGCCGCCGTGGCCGCGCCGCTGCTCGACGCCGACTTCAGCCACACCAGCCTCTACGGCGAGCTGTCCCAGCGCACCGGCATCCGCCTCGACCACGGCAGCGAGCAGATCCACGCCGTCCTGCCGACCCGGGCCGAACGCACCCAACTGCACTGCCCGGCCGAAGTCGCCGCGTTCTCCATCAACCGGCTCGGCCACGTGCGCGGCAGGCCGGTCGAGTGGCGGCACACGCTGATCCGAGGCGACCGGTTCGCGCTGACCGCCGAGTTCTCCGCCAGCACCGGCTACCGCCTCATCCAGCCTGACCTGACCCGATGAGACGTTTCATCAGGTCCGGGTCCACCTTCGAGAAGGCCATCGGCTACTCCCGCGCCGTCGTCGACGGCGACTGGGTGCACGTCTCCGGCTGCACCGGCTACGACTACTCGACCATGACCCTCGCCGAAGGCGTTGTCGCCCAAGCGGAACAGGCGCTGCGCAACGTCTCGGCCGCCCTCACCGAGGCCGGCGCGAGCTTGGCAGACGTCGTCCGAGTGCACTACCTGCTACCCGACCGAGCCGACTTCGAGCCCTGCTGGCCAGCCCTGCGCGCCGCCTTCGGCACAGCCCCACCCGCCGCGACCATGATGGTGTGCGGCCTACTCGACGAGCGGATGCGCATCGAGATCGAGGTGACGGCGCACCGCATAACCTGATCGATTACATGACCGGTTGGCGTTGATCTGCTCGTGGTTGGCCATAGCCCACTCGGCGAGCGCCATCACCAGGGGCACCAGCGTCCGGCCCAGCTCAGTCACTTCGTACTCGACCCTCGGCGGCACCTCCGCATAGGCGGTGCGCGCGACCAGGCCGTCCTCGACCAGGTGCTTGAGCGTCAGCGTGAGCATTCGCTGCGAGATGCCGTCGATGGCCGCCTCCAACTCGCCGAACCGCAGTGGCCCGGTCCGCAGGGTGCCAATCACCAGCAGGCTCCACTTGTCGCCGATCCGGTCCAGCACCTCCCGGACCGCGCCGCCCTCGCGGATCCGCAGTGGACTGCCCGCCTTCCGTGTGACCTCCGCCATACGCCGGACTCCTTTCCTGGACACATACATCGATGTGCCTTTTGCAGCCGCCCCCATGCGCACAGATCATCAGGCGGTGAATATCGCACTGTGGATCGTCCAGGGTCTGCTCGCACTCGTCTACCTCGCCGCAGGCGGGCTCAAGATCGTGCGGCCACGCGAGCAACTGGTCACGTCGGGCAACTTCGACTGGATGAAGGACTCCTCGGCCGCCGGTGTGAAGGCGGTCGGCTTGGTCGAGATCGTCGGCGCGCTCGGCGTGATCCTGCCCTGGCTGACCGGGATCGCGTCGATCCTCACCCCGATCGCCGCGATCGGCTTAGCCGTGGTGCAGATCGGCGCGCTCCGAGTGCACCTGGTCCGTAACGAACGCCAACCGTTGCCCGTCAACCTGGTCCTGCTGCTACTCGCCGCCTTCGTCGCGGTCGGCCGCTTCTTCGGCTGACCGTCCAGCAAAGCGCTTCGACCCGACGCCGGATGCCGGTCAACCCGGAGCCGCCGTGCGCCTACGACTCATTCCGTAGTCACGTCAGCGAACTCACGGATGACGCCGACCCGTTGGTAGCCGCACGCGCGCGGTTCGTACTGCACGTTGCCGACCATCCCGGTCGGCCGTTGAACCGCAACAGTTGGCGGCACTGGCTGCTCACTACTCGTTGATCTGTACGGCGTTCGACTGATCAGGCAGCGTTTGCGCAGGGGTGACCTCACCCCGTGCAGCCTGTTGCGGCGGGGCTTGCGCCGGGCATCCAGATACGCGGGTGGCAGGAATTCCGGTAGTCCGTCTTGGATCCGGACTTCCCACTCGGAGTGGTGGATCAGGGTGTGATGTCGTCGACACAACAGCACCATGTTGTCCAGGCTGGTGTCGCCGCCATCGACCCAGTGCCGCACATGGTGAGCGTCGGTCCACGGCGCCGGCTTGGTGCAGGTCGGGAAAGCACATCCGCCGTCCCGGAACGTCAGCGCCCGCCGGATCCCCGGCGGCGCGGTCCGCTTCGCCCGCCCCACATCCAGCGGCAGCGAGTCCGCGTCCAGCACCATCGGGGTCACCTTCGCATCGCAGGCCAGACGCCGCACCTGGCGAGCGCTCAGGCTCGCCAGCTCGGCCATGCCCCCGAGCTGTGCCCGGCCGACCTGATCCCGCAGGTCCTGCCACGACATGGTCAGGGTGAGGTGGGGTCGTTCGCCGCCATCGACCGGTGCGGCGGCGGCGTTGGCGCACAGGCGCAGCAGTTCGACGAACGCGTCGCCGTAGCGTTGGGCTGGTCGACGCCAGTCC
>DASYBO010000204.1:0-4084 GCA_036500685.1 Pseudonocardiaceae bacterium
GCTCGGCACTCCCGAATCCATGGCGAGCGCCATGGAAGCGCTCGGCCTGATGCACCGCAAGCAAGGTCAGCCAGAACAAGCGCGACCACTGCTGGCCGACAATCTCAAGCTGGCCGACCAGATCCTGAACGCTCAGCCGGATGACGACGTCGCGCGACGCCGGCATCGGATGGCGCGTTTCCATCTGGCGACCGTCCTTTCGCCCGTTGCCGCCATCCCCGAACTCCTGCGCGTGCTCGACGAATTCACCGAGGCCGGGGACGAGCGAAACCAAGTCAAGATCAACTACTGGTTGGGTCTCAAACTGACCGAAGGCGATGACGGACCGGCCGCGATCGAACCGCTGCGTAAGGGCGCGCACCTGGCCGAAGCCAACAAGATGACGCTCGAACAGGGCTTGTGTCACCGCGCACTGGCCGATGCCGATCCGGTCAACGCCGAATCGCATCTACGCGAGGCATCACGCATCCTGCGCGGTCGCTTCCCGGACGAGGAGGCCGAGGTCCGGGCACGCATGACCGAACTCGGCTTTACTGGACAGGAATAACGTCCAGCGGAACTGATGGAGTTGACCATGCCGGATTCGATGCTGATCGCGATCGCCACCACACTGGTCACCAAGGCCGCTGGTTCGCTGTTCGACCTGGTCAGGGCCAAGCTCGCGAAGCGGGGCGGCAAAGACGTCGCCGCCCTCGACGCGGCGGTAGCGGCCGGGCCGGAGTCGGCCGAGGTGACGGAACTGGTCGAGGTGCTCGACGCCGCGCAGCAGGAGGACCCGGTGTTCGCCGAGCAGTTGCGCGAGGAGTACCGGGCGATCTCGATCCAGGCCGGCACCGGCAACATCACCCAGACCATCAGCGGAAACGTCAGCGGCAAGGTCGTCCAGGCCCGCGACATCCAGGGCGGCATCACCTTCAACTGATCTCCCTTTACCAAAACGTGACGAACTGACCAAGGCCACACCCTTGCCTCCTAGCTTTACAACACGCACTCTCATGTAAAGCAGCAGGACATCGAGTCGTCTCCTGTCAACGATGCGAGGTGGGACGGATGCGCGAGGGTTCCCTGTCCGGGCGGACGTCGATCGCCACGGGCGAACAACGTCCCGACTGGCGTGACACAAAGCGCTACCTGTGGCTGCTCGGCGCGGTCGTGCCGCTGTTCCTGTTCGCGGGCTGGGGCCTGGTGAACCTCACCGGGCTCGGCGTGTTCTGGTGGATGGGGCCGATCTTCGTCTACGTGATCATCCCGATCCTGGACCGCTTCTTCGGCGACGACTCGAGCAATCCGCCGGAGGAGATCGTCGCCTGGCTTGAGCGCGACCGCTACTACCGCTTCGTCACCTACGCGTTCTTGCCCATCCAGTACATCGCGCTGTTCACCGGGTTCTGGCTGATGACCCGGCACGGCGGCCTCGCCGTCGTCGACCGGCTCGGGATAGCGTTCACCCTCGGCTCGCTCAACGGCATCGCCATCAACACCGCGCACGAGATGGGCCACAAGAAGGAACACCTGGAACGGTGGTTCGCCCGCATCGCGCTGGCGCCGAGCGGGTACGGCCATTTCTTCATCGAACACAACGGCGGCCACCACGTGCGCGTCGCCACGCCCGATGATCCCGCGTCGAGCCGGCTCGGCGAATCGTTCTGGGCGTTCTGGCCGCGCACCGTCGCCGGTAGCGTGCGCAACTCGTGGGAGCTGGAGCAGCGCAGGCTGCGGCGGATGGACAAGCGCACCTGGTCACCGCGCAACGACGTGCTCAACGCGTGGGCGATGACCGTAGTGTTGTGGGCCGCGCTGATCGTGCTTTTCGGCGTCGGCATCGTGCCCTACCTGCTGCTGCAGGCGGTGTTCGCGTTCAGCCTTCTGGAGGCCGTGAACTACCTTGAGCACTACGGCCTGCTCCGCGAGGAACTGCCCAACGGCCGCTACGAGCGAGTCACTCCGCGCCACAGTTGGAACAACAACCACATCGTGACCAACCTGTTCCTGTACCAGTTGCAGCGGCACAGCGACCACCACGCCAACCCGACCCGCCGCTACCAGGCCCTGCGCCACTTCGAGGCGTCGCCGCAGTTGCCGAGCGGGTACGCGTCCATGATCGTGCTCTGCTACTTCCCGCCACTGTGGCGGCGCGTGATGGACCGGCGCGTGCTCGCGCACTACGAGGGCGACGTCACCCGCGCCAACATCCACCCGCGCAAACGCGCCGCGATCATCGCCCGATACGGCACGCCGCAGACCGGAATCGCGAGTGCGGCCTAACATGGGCGCGGTGAGCAGGTTTCGCTGTGAGGTCTGCGAATACGTCTATGACGAGGATCATGGCGAGCCCCGGGAGGGTTTCCCGGCCGGCACGCCTTGGTCGGAGGTACCCGATGACTGGTGCTGCCCGGACTGCGGCGTCCGCGAGAAAGTCGACTTCGTCGAAGTTGACGACAACTGACACGGTTCCGTATCCGGAGGCGGCGCGCGGCCTGTTGCGCGACACCATCATCGCCGCGGTCGACGAGTTGGCCAGGACGCGGGGCTGGGCCGCGACCACCATGACGCACGTTGCCGACGTCGCCGGGGTGAGCCGGCAGACCGTCTACAACGAGTTCGGTTCGCGCCAGGCTCTTGTCGAGGAGTATGTCACCCGCGAGGTGCGGAACCTGGTCGCCGAGGTTGAGATCGCCGTGCGCGAGCACGCCGACGACCCGTCTGCCGCGCTGCTCGCCGCGTTCGGCCTTTTCCTCAAACTCGCCTCGGACGAGCCGATCATCCGGATCATCGTCGCCGACGCGGACAGCAGTCACCTGATGCGCCTGCTCACCAACCTCGGCACCTCGGTCGCGGACGACCGGATCGCCCGACTGATCGTCGACGTATGGCCGCAGGCCAGCACCGAGGACGCCGAACTGATCGCCGATTCCCTTGTCCGCCTTGCCATCAGCCACGCGGTCGCGCCCGGCGCCGACCCGGACACCACCAGCCGCAACGTCACCCGCCTCGTCGGCCCGCTCATCCACGACATCCTGGGAAACTGAACAACATGCATCGCCTCGGAGTGTGGACCCCTCAATTCGACCGACAGCCGATCGACGCGGTGCGCTCGGCGGCGCGCGAACTCGACGACCTCGGCTACGCCGCGCTCTGGTTCGGCGAGACGTTCGGCCGAGACGCGCTCACTACCGCCGCATTGCTGCTGCCCGCGACCGACCGGCTGGTCATCGGTACCGGCGTCGCCAGCGTGTACGCGCGCGGCCCGGTGGCCACCGCGCAGGCCCAGCGCACCCTCAACGAGGCCTACGGCGATCGGTTCGTGCTCGGGCTGGGCATCACTCATCCGTGGCTGGCCAATGAACTGCACGGCCGCGAGTTCGGCCCGCGCGTGCCGACCATGCGGTCCTATGTGGACAGCATGGACGCGGCCAAGGTCGGCCCGCCCGGAGCGACGAAACCCGGACCTCGGGTATTCGGCGCGGTCGGCCGGCGAATGCTCGCATTGGCGGCCGAACTCGGTGCCGGAGCGCTGCCACTGGGTATGCCGGTCGAACACACCCGCCGCACCCGCGCCATCCTCGGCCCGGACGCCTTCATCGGCGTGATCGTCCCCGTACTCGTCGCGCCGGACAACGAGGCCAGCAGGCAGATCGCGCTGGACTACGTCGCCGAATCCCTGCCCAACCGGGCCGACCTGCTCGCCGGGCTCGGCTATCCCACCGACCTGTCCGGCCCCGGCGCTCTCGACCTCGCCGGTGCGCTCGTCGCTTGGGGCGATCGGGACGCGATCGCCGCCCGACTCACCGAGCACCTTGAAGCAGGCGCGGACCAGGTATGCGTCTACGTGATCGGCACCCAAGACGGCGAACTGCCGCTCGCCCAATGGCGCGACCTTTCCGGGCTCGTCGCGTAATGTAATTGACCGGGCCAGAAGGTCCCGGCATGATGAATATCGAATCACGTCGAGCAACCGATGGGCGGCTTTCCTTATTTGTGCTGCCTATTTAAAATCAATCCCGGTTGGTGCATTGGGCAGCACGGCGGATTTTGACTCCGCAGAGCCAGGTTCGAGTCCTGGGCCGGGAGCGGTTGTTCGATC
>DASYBO010000205.1:0-2089 GCA_036500685.1 Pseudonocardiaceae bacterium
CTGATGCCGGGCATCGTCTCCGCGCTCGGCCGCTCCGGCACCCCGTTCTCCATCCTCACCAAAGGGACCGTTCTGTCGCGCGATATCGCCCTTCTGGCCGCGATCGGGCAGGAGGTGTCGGTCGGTATCGGCGTGTCCATCGCGCTGATCGACCGCGATCTGCAGCGGGAGGTCGAACCGGGCACACCGAGCCCGCAGGCCCGGCTGGAACTGGTGCGCCGGGTGCGCGAGGCCGGTTTACCCTGCGGCGTGTTCGTCGCGCCGGTCCTGCCCGGCCTCACCGACTCCGTCGCCCAACTCGACCAGTTGCTGGCCGCGATCGCCGACGCGGGTGCCACCGGAGTCACCGTGCTCCCGCTGCACCTGCGACCGGGCACCAGGGAATGGTTCGCGCAGTGGCTGCGCACCGCGCATCCGGAACTGGTGGCCAACTATCGCGAGCTGTACGGCAAAGGCAGCTACGTCGATCGCGGCTATCGCCGGTTACTCGCGGCGCGGGTCGGCCCGCTCGTGCGCCGGCACGGGCTGGACACCAGGATCAACCGCGAGGCCACCGAGGCCGACTCCACCGCCGACGCGGAATCGGCCTGGCCCAGCGGCAGCCTGCCCGACGTCGCGCCCCAGGACGCCATCGTGCATGAGGAACAGCTCACCCTGCTCTGAGCTCCGCCGGTCGAACGAGGCCGTCGGGCAACCGAGGACCCAGCGCCAGCAACGTGACCGACGACAGCCCGGCACCGATCGCGACCACCAGCCAGGGCAGCCAGCCGGCCACCGCGAACAGTGCCACGGTCGCGGGTGCCACCACACCCGGAATCGTGAACGCGTACTGAAACGTGGCCAGATACCGCCCGCGCACCGAGGCAGGCGCCAGTTCCACCGCCATGGCGCTGGCCCTCGGCGTGAACAACAACCCACCCACGGCCAACAACACCGTGGCCGCACACAACTCAGGAGGACGCCAGGACACCGGTAGCCCCAACGCGGCCGTGCTCGCCGCACACCACAGCACCACCAACATCCCACCCAACGCCATCGCGTTCGGACGGGACAGTCGAGCGGTCAGCCGCAGCGCGGCCGTGCCGCCCAGGCTGGTGACCACCGTGCCCACGGTGATCATCGCGCCGGGTAGCCACGGTTGCGCGTGCAGCCGGTCGATGACGTAGACGGAAACGCCGCTGAGCAGAAAGTCCGTGGCCAGTGCCACCGCCGCGGTCGCCCCCATCAACGCCAGCAACAGCCGATTCGTCCACACTCGACACTTCGCCGCAGGTAGGGCAAGGCCCGGCTCGACCGGTGCAATGTCGTTGGTGTGCACGAAAACGGCGAGCACGCCCGCGCACAACAGAAAACTGAGCGCATCGGCACCGACCGCGATCCGTGATCCGCTCGGCCCGGCAACGGCAAGCAGCACGCCCATGATCAGTCCGCCCAGCCCGAAGCAGGCCGAGCGGACCATGCCGACCACCGCGAACGACCCGTCCTTCGGGCCGATCGTGGCCACATCGGAGATCAGCGCCATCAGCGAGCTGTAGAACAGCTGCTGGCCCGCGGCGAGCAGCAGCGCACCGACCACGATCAGGCCGACGCCATGGGCGAACAGGTAGGCCACCGCGCCGAACGCCTGCACGAGTTGGGCGGCGATGACCACGCGACGCGGACCGACCCGGTCGACCAGCGGCCCGGCCAAGGGCGGCACCAGCAGACCGACGACGGTGCCCGCGGTGACCACCGGTCCCGCAACGGCCAGCGGCACCCCGGCCGTGCCAGTGGCGAACACCAGCACGATCGGCAGGAACATCCCCGACCCGAGGTTGTCCGCCCCGAGGGCGACCAACAGCGCCAACTGGTCAGGCCGGTTCCGTGGCACGTCGCCACATTATCGAGGGTTCACCCGGTTGATCAGCTCGACAAGCCCCTCCGCGCCGGAAACCCCCCGACCGGTGACCGCCTCGGCGTCGGCGTCGCGCTCGGCCATGGCCGTCGCGAACAGTCCCATGTCCATCAGTTCGACCTCGCGAAGATGGCTCGCATTGGCGAGGGTGATCGCCTGGTTGAGCGCGGACAGCGACGCGTTGTTGAACAGCTT
>DASYBO010000206.1:0-12588 GCA_036500685.1 Pseudonocardiaceae bacterium
GTCGGCGGCACCATCACCGTCAACGGCACGCCCTACCGGCCGCGCAGCCCGCGACGAGCCATCCGCGCGGGCATGGCGCTGGTCACCGAGGACCGCAAGGCCAAGAGTCTGGTGCTGGACAACACAGTTCGGTTCAACACCACTCTGGCCGCGCTCGACCGCTACCGCAGGCCATGGCACACCGTCGACCGCAAGGCCGAGCGCGCGGCCGTGGCCAAGGAGATCACCGAGCTGCGGGTCAAGACGCCCAGCCAGACCGCGCTGGTGCGCAACCTCTCCGGCGGCAACCAGCAGAAGGTCGTGCTGGCCAAGTGCCTGCTCACCCAGCCGACCCTGCTGCTGCTCGACGAACCGACCCGAGGCATCGACGTCGGCGCCAAAGCCGAGGTGCACGCGCTGATGAACACGCTGGCCGAACGCGGCACCGCCATCATCGCGGTCTCCTCGGAACTGCCCGAGCTGATCGGCATGTGCGACCGCGTCCTTGTCCTGTGCGAGGGCCGGTTGACCGGCGAATTCCATCGCGACCCGGCCAACGGCCCTGCCGTCGAACAGGAAGCCATCCTCACCGCCGCCATGGCCCGCAAGGAACCCTCATGACGCACGACATCATGACCTCGCCTGACCAGGCGCCGCCGGACCTGCCAAGGACCCGCCGCGAGCGGCTGGCCCGAATCCTGCCCGCGCTCGGCTCGTTGCAGGGCTACATCGGGCTGGTGCTGGTGATAGCGGTCGGCGCGATCACCAAGGGCCAGATCTTCTGGAACCAGACCAACCTGCTCAACGCGATCACCGCGTTCTCCTCGCGCGGCATCCTCGCCGTCGGCGTCACCCTGGTCATCCTCACCGGCGGCATCGACCTCTCGGTCGGTTCGGTACTGGGCATCGGGTCGATGGCCGCGGCCCTGCTGCTGGTGCACGTTGGTTGGAGCCCGTGGCTGATCGTGCCGGCGTGTGCGCTGGTCGGCGCGGTGTTCGGGTTGGCCAACGGCGTCGGCACCACGTGGTTCCGCATCCAGTCGTTCGTGATGACCCTGGCCATGCTCAACGTGGCGCGCGGCATCGACGGTCAGGTCAGCAACAACGTGGCGGTCGGCACCCAGCTCACCGACGCGGCGGGCCAGCTCACCCCGCAGGCCGCGGCCTTCGCCAAACTGGGTACCCCCGGCCACAACCTGGTTCAGGGCAACTGGTTGCCGGTGCTGGGCCAGGTCGGGATCGGTTATCCGGTGATCGCGTTCGTCGTGGTCTGCATCGTGTTTCAGCTGATCCTGTCCAAGACGCCGTTCGGCCGGCACATCTACGCGGTCGGCGGCAACCCGACCGCGGCGCGGCTGTCCGGCGTGAACGTGATGGCCGTGACCATCGGCGTTTTCGCCATCTCCGGCCTGCTGGCCGGCTTCGCCGGTCCGATCGACGCCGCGTACACCGCGTCCGCCGACCCGCTGGCCGGCACCTCCTACGAACTCGACGCCATCGCCGCCTGCGTCATCGGCGGCACCAGTCTGGCTGGCGGCAAGGGAAACGTGACCGGTACGTTCGTCGGCGCGCTCATCCTCGCGTTGCTGGACAACGTACTCGGGCTCAACTCGATCAGCTCGGACCTACAGCTGATCTTCAAGGGCCTGATCGTGGTGGTCGCGGTCGTGTTGCAGCGCCCCGACTTCTTCCGGTCGTTGAAGGGGATCTTCGCTCGAATGAAACGGAACAATGATCAATAGCCTGGGAGGCAGCATGTCCATCAACCGGCTCGCCCGTCGTTGCCTGCTGGTGGCGACAACCGCACTGCTCGGTGCCGGCGCGCTGAGCGCGTGCGCGGCCAACGCACCGGGGGCGTCCTCCTCCGGTAGCGGGTCGACGCAGTTCGTCGTCGGCTACTCGCAGTCCAACAACGCCGAGCCCTATCGCGCCCAGCTGAACCTGCAACTGGCGTACTTCATCAAGAAGTACCCCGACCTGAAACTCCTGCCCATCACCGACGCCCACCAGGACAGCGCGACTCAGGTCAGCCAGGTGCAGAACTTCATCCAGCAGAAGGTGAACGTACTGATCGTCTCGCCCAACGAACCAGGCCCGCTGACCGCGCCGGTGCAGCAAGCCTGCAACGCCGGCATTCCGGTGATCATCCTGGACCGCACGGTCAACACCACCTGCGAGACCGCGTTCATCGGCGGTGACAACTACACCATCGGCAAACTCGCGGGCGAGGCCGCTGCCAAGGCGCTGCCCAACGGCGGCTCGGTCGCGGAACTGCAGGGCATCCTGTCCGACCAGCCGCAGATCGACAGGGACAAGGGCTTCCGCGACGGCATCGCGGGCCACAACATCACCGTCGTGCTGCACCAGGAGGACAACTGGCTGCGCGCCAAGGCGACGACCACCATGCAGCAGTGGCTGTCCACCGGCCAGCACATCGACCTGGTGTACGGCCAGAACGACGAAATGGCGCTCGGCGCGTACAACGCGGCGGCCGGCGCGGGAAAGGCCAGCCAGATCAAGTTCATCGGCACCGACGGCCTCGCCATTTCCACCGGTGGCATCCGCGCGGTCGAGCTCGGCCAGCTCTACACCACGTTCGTCTACCCGACCTGCGCGCAGCAGGCCGCCGATACCGCCGAGGCGATCGTGAACAAGAAGGCGGTCAAGAAGAACACCGTGCTGCCGACCGTTCAGGTGACCAAGGCCAACGCGCCCCAGCTCTACAGCCAGTTCCAGTCCGAGGCGGGCGGCGCGTGACAAGCTGAACACGGGGCGAGAACGCGGGAGGGGCCATGACCTTGCTGCTCGGGATCGACATCGGCACGTCCAGTGCCAAGGGCGTACTCGTGCGGGCCGACGGCACGCTGGTCGCCCAGGCCGTTGTCGAGCACGAGGTGTCCCGGCCGCACCCCGGCTGGGTCGAACACGACGCGGCAAGGGTCTGGTGGTCCGGTTTCCGCAGGCTGGTCGGAGAGTTGTCCATCGCGGTCGACGAACCGATCAGCGCGGTCGGATGCAGCGGCATCGGCCCCTGCCTGCTGCCCGTCGACGAGCACGGCCAACCGCTGCGCCCGGCCATCCTCTACGGCGTCGACACCCGAGCCACCGCGCAGATCGCCGCGCAGCAGGCCCGTTACGGCGCGGAGGAGGTGATCGCGCGGTGCGGCTCGCCGCTCACCACCCAGGCCATCGGCCCCAAACTGGCCTGGGTGCGGGAGAACGAGCCGCTGATCTACGCGCGCACCAGCCGCTGGTACATGGCCAGCTCCTACCTGGTCGGCAGGCTCACCGGCGAATACGTGCTGGACCACCACTCGGCCAGCCAGTGCGTCCCGCTCTACGACAGCGCAGCGCACGAATGGATCATGGACTGGTGTGAACAGATCGCGCCCGGCCTGCGCTGGCCGCGCCTTGCCTGGCCCGGTGACGTGGTCGGCACCGTGACCCGCGACGCGGCACGGGAAACCGGCCTGCCCGAAGGTATCCCGGTGATCGCCGGCACCATCGACGCCTGGTCCGAATCGGTCAGCGTCGGCGCCGTCGAGCCCGGAGACGTGATGCTGATGTACGGCACCACCATGTTCATCGTCGAAGTGCTGGCCAAGCGGGCGAGTTCGGCGCGGTTGTGGGGCACGGTCGGCGCGTTCCCGGACACCTACAACCTCGCGGCCGGCATGGCCACGTCGGGCGCGATCACCGGCTGGCTTGCCGAACTCACCCGCGCCGACTATCCGACCCTGGTCACCGAGGCCGCGACGGCAGGCGTCGGCGCGGACGGTCTGCTGATGCTGCCCTACTTCGCGGGCGAGCGAACCCCGTTGTTCGACCCGGACGCGCGCGGCGTCATCGTCGGCCTCACCGTCCGGCACACCCGAGGCCACCTCTACCGCGCCGCCTTGGAAGCAACCGCTTTCGGCGTTCGGCACAACCTGGCCGCGATGGCGTCGGCCGGCGGGCAACCGCGCCGGTTGGTCGCGGTCGGCGGCGGCACCACCGGCATGCTGTGGACGCAGATCGTCTCGGATGTGCTGCACCGCCAACAGGATCTGCCCCGGCACACCATGGGCGCCGCCTATGGCGACGCGTTCCTCGCCGCCCTCGGCACCGGGGCGGCCAAGCCGCGCGACATCGACACCTGGAACCCGATCGCGCGCACCATCGAACCCAATCCGGGCCGCGCCGCCGACTACGACCAGCTCTATCAGCTGTACCTCGACCTCTACCCGGCCACCAAAGCCACCGCGCACGCCCTGGCCGCCCGCCAGCGTTAGCTCTCCCGAGACGCCAGCGCCGCGCGGATGGCGACGGCACCGGATTCGGTGAGCCAGTCGGCGAGCGTGCGCAGTCCGGGGTGGATCACGCGCAGTGCCTCGATGTCCGCGTGCCAGCGATCGCCGCTCTGCCAACGTTTCGCGGTCTCCGCGATGCTGGGGCTGATCGCGGCGATCTCGCTGTCGCTGAACTGCTCGTACCGGACCGCGATGCCGGTCGCCTCGGTGATCGCTGCGGCGGCCTCGACCGGGGTCGGCTGGTCACCGGCCAGTTCCAGGGTCCGGCCTGCGAACCGGGCCGGGTCGGCGAAGGCGAGCGCGGCGAATTCGGCGATGTCCTCCAGCGCGATGACCGGCATGGGCTCGTGTGGCGGGAACAAGTGCCGATGGACGTTCTCGACGATGCCGTCGATGCCGGCCACCCCTGCACCGAGATAGTTGGTCATGAACCGGACCGGCCGCAGCACGGTCGGCAGCGCGATGTGGTCGCGCAGGTACTGTTCGATGTGGGCTTTCGCGGTCCGTGCGTGCGTTGACGTCGACGCCACACCGCTGAACACGACCTGCTCGATTCCGGCCGCCGCCGCCGCGTCGATCAGCGCACGGCCACGGGCCACTTCGAGATCCGTTTCGGGGCCTGCCGGTCCGAACGCCGTCGGAGGTACGACGAACACGGCGCCCGCGCCGTCGAGGGCAGGCCGCAGGCTCGCGGGCTCGTCGAAGTCACCGAGGACGAGCTGGGCGCCCGCCGAGGACAGCGCGGTGGCGGCGACGGTGGTGGCGTCGCGGACCAAGGCCCGTACCGGGCGCCCTTCGGCCAACAGCCGACGCGCGGTCGCGCCGCCCTGGTTGCCGGTGGCGCCGGTGACCAGAATCGGGCGCTGGTCGGGGATGGTCGACGTCTGAGTGGTCATGGTGTCCGTTCCGGAGATGGTGAATACTGGCGACTATCCGGAATGCTCCACCCGTTTTCCGGCGACCGGCAAGGATTACGTGACATGACGACGGCATCCCTCGGGCGGGCCGATGCCCGTCGCAACCGGGAGATCGTGCTGCGCACCGCGACGCAGGTGCTCGCCGAGGACGGTCTCGAGGTGTCCCTCGGCCGGATCGCGCAGCGCGCCGGCGTCGGCGCGGGGACCGTCTACCGGCATTTCCCGAGCAAGGAGATCCTGATCGAGGCGGTGGTGATCGAGCACGTCACGGGTCTGGTCGCCGCGGCTGATCGGTGGGCGACCCATGCCGCGCCCGGTGACGCGCTGTTCGGGTTCCTGCTTGAAGTGATCGAGAAGTCGGCTGGTCGCGAGCACATCTGCGATGCGCTCGCTGTCCATCGGGGCTGGCCGAGGGCGGCGCTGGCCGTTGCCATGCGGCGCTTCCACGACGCGCTCGGGCAGTTGCTGCGCGACGCGAAACGGGCCGGCGCGATCGCCGCCGACGTGCAGGCCGACGACCTGACCGCGATTGCCGTCGGTGGCGCCGCGCTGCGCTCGGCCCACCGCAACAGGGCGCGCGGCTCACGATTGATCCGACAGCTGCTGGGCGGACTGCGCGTTCCGTCCGTCACGAAAACCGGCGAATTCCGTGACACGTACTCGGATCAACGTCACGAAACCGCGAACCACTGCGCGGAATGCGGTGTCCGACTGCACGCCCACGCCACCGGACGGCCCGCGCGCTACTGCGGCTCGACCTGCCGCCAGCGGGCCTGCCGCCGTCGCGTCGCGAGCTGACCCTGCGGCTTGTGGGCGCGCTGTTACAGCGACCAACCCTGCGCGCCGGGCCAGGTGCACGCGGTCGCACCGGCGTGCGTCGCGGCCTGCAACGCCTCCGCCCGGTCCGCGCCCGCGGCCAGCGCCG
This sequence comes from Pseudonocardiaceae bacterium, assembly GCA_036500685.1. Classification (GTDB taxonomy): domain Bacteria; phylum Actinomycetota; class Actinomycetes; order Mycobacteriales; family Pseudonocardiaceae; genus CAJCJE01. Next base: position 6,111 of record DASYBO010000206.1, read on the forward strand.
CGGCGAGCGCGCCTGCGAACGCGTCGCCTGCTCCGGTGGTGTCGACAACGTCGATCCTGGGCGTGCTCGCCTTCGCGTCACCCCAACGGGCGCCCGCCGCGCCGAGCGTGACGCACAGCGACTTGGGGGCGTCCGAGCCGAGCTGGGCGGCCTCGTGCTCGTTGACGATCAGCGGGTCCGCAGCGGCCAGCAGTTGCGGCGGCAAGGCCATCCAGGGCGACGGGTTCACGACCAGCCGGATGCCGCATTCGACCGCGATCTCGGCGACCCGCAGCACCGAGGGCATCGGGATTTCCAGTTGCAGCACCAGCACATCCGCCGAGCGGATGGTGTGCTCCTCCACCTCGACGGCCTTCTCGTCCATGGCCTCGTTCGCGCCGGGCACGACGATGATGGTGTTCTCGCCGTGCTCGTCGACCGCGATCAGCGCGGTGCCGGTCGGGGTGCTCGGCACCAGCACCACACCGGAACAGTCGACGTCACGCGCGGAAAGGCCGCGCCGGTAGGCGTCACCCACCTCGTCGTCGCCGATCCGGCCGATCAACCGGGTCTTCGCGCCCGAACGGGCCGCGGCTAACGCCTGGTTGGCGCCCTTGCCGCCGGGCAGCCGGGTCAGGCCCTGGCCGCGCACGGTCTCGCCTGGCGTCGGATGCGCGTCAACGTGGGTGATGATGTCGATGTTCAGGGAGCCGACCACGCAGACCCTCGGCCGCCTGCTCATGCGTGCCTCACGGGCGCGAGGACCGTTTCGGTGAACAGCTGGCCGTAGCGGTCGCCGTCGATGTCGAGGGCCACGTTGACGCGTTCGGTGAGCAGTGGGTGACCGTGGTGTTCCGCGTCGCCGGCCAGTGACCGGCGATCCACGACGGTCTGGCCTCTTGTCAGGCCGCTGGCCAGCTCGACCTGCAAGGGTAAGAGCTCGGTGCGCAGGTGCTCGGGTTCGGCCACGGCGCAGACCGCCCCGGCGTCGCCGAGGTGCGCGCCTCCGGCCCTGCCGATGCGGTGGTCGCCGCCGCTGGTCCGCAGCGCGTGTTCGAGCAGGCGGCCTGCGAGCACGGCGCCGGGGTCGGCGCTGGCGGCGAGGGTGGCGACCTGTGCGGTGGAGGCGGTCGCGCGGTAGAAGACGTCCAGCCCGTACATGGTGACGGGGGCGTCGCAGCCGAAGACGATGGCGGCGGCTTCCGGGTCGTGCCAGACGTTGAACTCGGCCACTGCCGTCGCGTTGCCGGTGCCGGCCGAGCCGCCCATCACCATGATCTTGGCGAGTTTTGAGGTTACTTCCGGGTAGGCCCGCAGCAGCAGGGCCAGGTTGGTCATGGGCGCCAGCGACACCAGGGTCACCGGTTCGGCATTGTCAGCTCTGCCCATGATCAAGCTGCGTAACAACTCGATCGCGTGCACCTCGGTCGGCTTGCGGTCGGACTCGGGCAGACCCAGGTCGGCCATGCCGTCCCGACCGTGCACGTGCGCGGCGTCGCGGTTCGGTTCGAGCAGCGGCCTGCTGGCCCCGCGCGCCACCGGGACCTGCGCGGCGCCGGCCGCGTCGAGCACCTTGAGCGTGTTGCGCACGACCTGGTCGACGTTGGTGTTGCCGGCAACGCAACTGACCCCGAGCAGGTTGAGGCCGGGGTGACGGGCTGCGAACAGAATGGCCAGGGCGTCATCGACACCGGTATCCACGTCCAACACGATGTCCGTCATGGCCCTGCCTCCCTTGTTACCGTGCCTCTTACGCACGGTAGCCGCTGTCGGCCCGTTGCCAGGCGTGCGCCACCCTTCATCCTGGCTGGTCATGTCGGCTGATGCTGCCCCAGCCGGGCACGAGCGCCTGATCGTGTCGCACACACCAAGGACGGAATGACTGGCCGTTGTGGTTGGTTGGCAAATGACGCGTATGTCCTTCGTGTTTGTCCGGGTGAGTTTTCGGGAGGTCGGCCTTGGCCAGCAGCAGTTCTCCGGTGGATCGGACCTGGCTGGTCGCCTTATCGGCCGCTTTGTGGGGGACCGACGGCTTGCTCCGCAAACCGCTTGCCGACGTGTTGCCGGCCGCGACCGTGGTGTTCTGGGAGCACGCGATCGTTTTCGTCGTCCTGCTGCCCTGGGTGCCGATGGCCCTGCGCGCGCTGCGCCGCTGCACCTGGCGGGAGCGCGCCGCCGTCATCGCGATCGGTGTCGGCGCGTCCGCGCTGGCCACGGCCCTGTTCACCGAGGCGTTCGCGGTCGGTGACCCGGTGACTCCGCTCGTGCTGCAGAAGTTCCAGCCGATCTTCGCGATCCTGGCCGCCTGGCTGCTGCTGGGCGAACGCATCCGCCGCGGCTACCTCTACTTCGCGGTACCGGCCATCGCAGGCGCCTGGCTGCTGACGTTTCCGAACCCGTTTCAGGTTCAGGTCAGCGCGGCCGAGTCCGCTTTGCTCGCGCTGGCCGCCGCCGCGCTGTGGGCGGGTGGCACCGTGCTCGGCAGGCTGGTCAGCGAGCGCCTGAGCGCCTGGGAGGTGACCGTGCTGCGCTACGTGTTCGGTCTCCTCGGCGCGAGCGCCATCGTGGTGATCCAGGGCGTTCCGGTCGGGGTCCACTCGGGCGACGTCGTTGGCCTCGTGCTGCTCGCGCTGGTGCCCGGTCTGCTCGCGCTCGGCCTCTACTACGTCGGCCTGCAGGCGACTCCGGCGGCGCGGGCGACGCTGGCCGAGCTGGCGTTCCCGGCGACCGCCGCACTGCTGGGCGTGACCGTGCTCGGTGCCACGTTCTCGGTGAGCCAGTGGATCGGGTTCGCGGTTGTGGTGCTCGCGGTGACCGGTCTCGGTTGGCACGAACGCCGGGCCCGCAGCGTGATGGTGGCCGCAGCGGTCCCGTTGGCGGCCGCGGAGATCAACTGACCCTGATGGATAGCCGGTTCGGGGCATGGCGGGCGCATCTACGCGGTGTTACGATCACGTTCGTTGCCCCACGCGCCAACGGTGCGTATGCACGAAATTGGCTCTAGAAAAAGGGCCAACAACAATGATCGATCCAGAGGTGTGAAATTCACCGGCAGGGCCGAATGAAACACCTTGTGTGATCGGCGTCACAGCTCTATGTTTAGCTACCGAGAGATCAATCCTCTGGTTCGCTCGGCTGAACCGGACTGCCCCCATCACGAAATTGGTTCCACCACATGAGGAAGTGACCCGCAATGGCGCGGTCGTCCGTTGAGGTGAGCTCCGTAGCGGCATTGTTCGACCGCAGGGTGGCCCCGATCCAATCGCTTGCCCACGATGCGACCGCGGTCGCGAAGGCCTGTCACGTCATGGCCATTCGCTTTCACCAGGGCGGAAAGCTCGTCGTCTTCGGCAACGGTGGGCCAAGTACCGACGCGCAGCATGTCGCCGTCGAGTTCGTGCATCCGGTGATCGTCGGAAAGCGAGCGCTGCCGGCTATTTCGCTGACCGCCGATATTGCCACGATCACCGGCGTCGCCAATAGAGACGGACTCGCGGAGATATTCGCCCACCAGATTCGGATCCTCGCCGAGCCCGCCGATATCGCCCTCGGGATTTCCACCGACGGTAACTGCGAGAACGTGCTGCGTGGCCTCGACGTCGCCCATGATCTCGGCATGTTGACCATCGCGCTGGTCGGTGGAAACGGCGGAAAGATCGCGGCGAGCCGGGCAATTGATCACGTGTTGTGGGCCGCTTCGAATGACCCCCGAGTGATCAAGGAGGTCCATGTAACGACCTATCACATTCTGTGGGAGCTGGTGCATGTGTTCTTCGAACAACCCGGCGTACTCGCACCGGGAGTCCTGGCATGACTGAACCGCAGTACGTACCGGAAGTCCCGGAATGCCACGAAGAGGTCTGCATCACCTGCTCGGACCTTGCCGTCCAGGTACGCGTGACGCGCATGCTCGACAACGAGCTGGCCATTGTGGACACCGGAAGCGGTGAGGAAGAGGTCAGCGTCGCACTGGTGTCCGCGCACGTCGGAGACACCATCCTGGTACACGCCAGCGAGGCGATCGCGGTCGTGCGGTCATGACCGAGATAGCCAGACACCGCGTCGGACACCACCCTTCCTCGGACGATGCCGAGGTCGAGTCGCTCTACCCGTTCCTCTACGCGGACACCAGCAACATCGACGCGGTCCTCCAGGAGGTCCGCCGATCCACAGTGGACAAGGCCAACGAGATCATGGCCCTGCGCCGTCAGGTGCTCGCCGCCGACGGCGTGCGGTTGACCGAGTGCGCCAAGGACATGGCCGAGCGATTCGCTGCCGGCGGCAGGCTGTTGACCTTCGGCAACGGCGGCAGCTCCACCGACTCACAGGACATGGCCAGCCTGTTCCTCTCGCCCGGCAGTGGGACGCCGCTGCCCGCGTTCGGGCTGACCAACGACATCGCCGTGGTCACCGCGCTGTCCAACGACATCGGGTTCGACGTGGTGTTCTCCCGGCAGGTCGCCGCGTTCGGGCGCGCCGGCGACATCGCGGTCGGCCTGTCCACCAGCGGCAACTCGGCCAATCTGTTGCGCGCCTTCGACGAGGCGGCCCGGCGTGGCCTGCTCACCGTCGGCATCGCGGGCTACGACGGCGGGAAAATGGCCGAGCTGGACAGCATCGACTATCTGTTCGTGGTGAACTCCGCTTCGGTGCACCGCATCCAGGAAGCACAGACAACGATCTATCACGCGCTCTGGGAACTGACCAGGGACGCGTTGGCCCTCGATCCGGGAAATCCCCAGGCAAGTTCAGATGCGAGGTGATCCGTCGTGACAGCGACTGAGCCAGCCCATGCCGCCAAGGCGGCGGACGAAGAAGCACCCATTCACATCCTCTGGATCAACGCCGGCCTGAGCTGCGACGGCGACTCGGTGGCCCTGACCGCGGCGACCCAGCCCAGCATCGAGGAGATCGTCCTCGGTGCCCTGCCCGGCCTGCCCAAGATCGCAGTGCACTGGCCGCTGATCGACTTCGAATGCGGCCCGCTCCAGGGCGCCGACACGTTCATCGAATGGTTCTACAAGGCCGACCGCGGTGAGCTGGAACCGTTCGTGCTGGTTATCGAGGGGTCCATCCCGAACGAGTCCACCAAGCGCGAGGGTTACTGGTGCGGGTTCGGCAACAACCCGCTCACCGGTCAGCCGATGACCACCAGTGAGTGGCTGGACCGCTTGGCGCCCAAGGCACTCGCGGTCGTCGCGGCCGGGACCTGCGCCTGCTACGGCGGCATCCACGCGATGGCCGGCAACCCGACGGGGGCCATGGGCGTGCCCGACTACCTCGGCTGGGACTGGAAGTCCAAGGCGGGCCTGCCGATCGTGTGCATTCCCGGCTGCCCGACGCACCCGGACAACTTCTCCGAGACCCTGCTCTACCTGCTGTACCAGGCCTCCGGCCAGGCCCCGATGATCCCGCTCGACGACCAACTGCGCCCGCGCTGGCTGTTCGGTTCGACCGTGCACGAGGGCTGCGACCGCGGTGGCTACTACGAGCAGGGCCAGTTCGCCGACGAGTACGGCTCGCCGAAGTGCCTTGTCAAACTGGGCTGCTGGGGCCCGGTCGTCAAGTGCAACGTGCCCAAACGAGGCTGGATCAACGGAGTTGGTGGTTGCCCGAACGTGGGCGGCATCTGTATCGGCTGCACGATGCCGGGCTTCCCGGACAAGTTCATGCCGTTCATGGACAAGCCGCTCGGCGCGAACGTCTCCGCGACGGCGAGTGTCACCTACGGCTCGATCATGCGCAGGCTGCGCGGATTCACGGCGCGCAAGGCCGATCAGGAACCGGCCTGGCGCAGCAAGGGTGAACTCAAGACCGGCTACCGGTCCTCCTGGTAAAGGAACTCAGCGATGGCAACGACACAGAGTGGCAGCGACAAGCTCGTCGAGATGTCATGGGACCCGATCACCAGGATCGTCGGCAGTCTCGGGATCTACACCAAGATCGACTGGGCCGAGAAGCGCGTCGTCGAGTGCCACAGCACCTCGTCGGTCTTCCGCGGCTACAGCATCTTCATGAAGGGCAAGGACCCGCGCGACGCGCACTTCATCACCAGCCGGATCTGCGGCATCTGCGGCGACAACCACGCGACCTGCTCGGTCTACAACCAGAACATGGCCTACGGGGTGCGCCCGCCGCACCTCGGCGAGTGGATCATCAACCTCGGCGAGGCGGCCGAGTACATGTTCGACCACAACATCTTCCAGGAGAACCTGGTCGGCGTCGACTACTGCGAGAAGATGGTCCGTGAGACCAATCCTGGCGTACTGGAACTGGCCAACCGCACCGAATGCCCGCACGCCGAAGACCACGGCTACAAGTACATCGGCGACATCATGCGCGCGCTCAACCCGCTGTCCGGCGAGTTCTACCGCGAGGCGCTGCAGGTGTCCCGGTACACCCGCGAGATGTTCTGCCTGATGGAGGGGCGCCACGTGCACCCGTCCACGCTCTACCCCGGCGGCGTCGGCACGGTGGCCACCATCCAGCTGTTCACCGA
>DASYBO010000207.1:0-14906 GCA_036500685.1 Pseudonocardiaceae bacterium
AGTCAGCGGCCGATGTGCAGTCGGGCGAACAGCAGGGCCTCGGCCAGATCACGGGTTCGCGCGGCGAGTCCTGGCGCCCTTCTCGTACTGATTTCGACGATCACCTGGCCGTCGAAACCGTTGGCGGACAACGATTCGCACAGGGCCGCGCACGGTTGGTCACCTCGTCCGGGGACGAGGTGCTCGTCGCGCGCGTCGCCGGTGCCGTCGGCGAGATGGATGTGCCGCAGGCCATCGCCCATCCGCGCGGCGAGGTCGATCGCGTCGACGTGGGCCGCCGAGGTGTGCGAGAGGTCCAGGGTGTAATTGCGGTGGCCGACGTCGGTCGGGTCGATGGACGGGCTGAAACCGGAAACCTTGGCCGATTTCGCGCCGAACAGCCGGACCGGGAACATGTTCTCGACCGCGACCCGGATCCCGCTCTCGTCCTCCAGTTGCGCGACCAGCTCGGCGAACCCGTCGGCGTAGCGGCGCTGCCAGCGAAACGGCGGGTGCACGACCACGGTCCTGGCGCCGAGTTCGGTCGCGGCCCGCACCGAGCGGCGCAGCCGTTGCGCGGGATCGGCCGACCAGACACGCTGGGTGATCAACAGGCAGGGCGCGTGCACGGACAGCACCGGCAACCGGTATCTGGCGGAAAGCCTGCGCAGCGCGGCGATGTCCTGGCTGACCGGGTCGGCCCAGACCATGACCTCGACGCCGTCGTAGCCGGTGTCTGCGGCGAGTTCGAACGCGGAGGGCGCGGTCTGCGGCCACACCGACGCGGTGGACAGTCCGATCGGGATCGGCCGTCGCGGAATTCCCGAACTCAGCGTTTCACCAGCAGCAACGCGGCAGGCGACACGGTCACCACGAGCCCGGCCAGGATGGCCAGCACGGTGGTCTGCAGGTCCTCGGCCTTGCGCCACTTGCGCACGACGACGATCAATCCGATGATCACGGCGACCGCCGCGATGATCGCCGCGATCGGCATCAGGCCCCACAGCCAGCTGAACCCGAGCCAGACCGCGGCGCCCGCGATGGCGCCGACGCCGACCTGCGCCCCGGTGACCAGCCATTCCCGTCCGGTGGACATCTCCGGCACGTCGTCGAGATCGTCGACGTCGCGGACGTCAACGCGCCTGCGTTCGCGGTCGTAGGGCTCGTCGAACGGGTCGAGGTCGTCACCGGCGGCTTCGCCGCGCGCGGCGAAGTCCTCCTGCGGGTAGTCGTTCCCGGACGGGTAGCCGTCGTCGGCGGCCAACTGGTTCGGGTTGATCAGCTGGGTGCCCTGGTTGCGGGGGCCGGGCGGCGGCTGCGGGGGCCGGGCGTACTGGGTGCGTTCGTCCGGGTAGCCGGCCTGCTGCTCGGCGTAGTCGTCTTGGGGGTACTCGTTCTGGAAGGCCTCGTCCTCGTCGTCGTCGAGGTAGGGGCCGGCGTGCGCCTGGGTGTTCTCCAGCGGGCCGGGGTGGGCCTGGGTGGCCTCCAGCGGGCTGTCGGCGAGGGGACCGCGCGCCACCGGGCGGGCCCGGAACGTGCCGGTCTGCTGGCCGGGCCGGGCCTGCCGGGCGGGCGGCTCGTCGGTGACCGGGGGGAGTTCCTCGGTCATCGCCGCTTCCGGACGCGACGGGGCGCCGAACCTGGGCTGCATCGGGTTCTGCTGCTGCGGGTTCTGCGGCTGCTGCTGTGGCGTGCCGTAGCCCTGCTCGGTGAAATCGTCGTCGTCCGGGTAGTCGTCGACCGGCGGACGGTTCAGGGGCGGCGGCGTGCCGCGACCGGACGGGGCGACCGGCGGCATGGCCGGGCGGGACACCTGCTCGTTGCCGGGCGGTGGCCCGACCGGCGGCATCGGTCCCCTGCTCGGCGCGCCCGATGGCGGCATGGCCGGGCGGGACGGCGGCGCCGCGGGTGCCCGTGAGGCCGGCGGCTGACCGTTGGGCGGGGCCGCCGGTGGCATGGCGGGGCGGGACAGCGGCAGTTGCTGCCGTCCGGTCGGCGGGTTCTGCGGCTTCGGCGACGGTGGTGGCACCGGCTGCGCGTACGCGGTCGGCGCGTGCGCACCGGTCGGCTGCTGCGGCGGTTGTTGCTGCGGCGGTTGTTGCTGCGGCGGTTGTTGCTGCTGCGGCGGTTGCGGCGCGCGCTGCGGCGCCTGCTGCGGCGAGGGCTGGGCCTGTTGCGGCGGGGCCTGCCGGGCCTGCGGCTGCTGGGCGGGCTGCTGCCCGACCGGGCGGAGCCTGCGATGGCTGCGCGCACTGGCCGGGGGAATCGGCTCCCCGGTCTGCGGGTCCTCGCGGATGGCCTGCATGATGCCGCTGTCGGAATTGACCCTGTCGATGATCGCCTGCGCGCCGCTGACCTCGTCATCGTCCTCGGCACGGCGTCTACGACGACGTGGCGCACCCTCGCCCGAGTTGCCGTATTCGGCCAACAACTCGGCGACCGTGCGCTGTGGCTGCTCCGATTCGCTTTCTCGACTCATCGACTCCACCGTGCCCCGTACTGAGCGCTCCGTCCAGTGACCTCGGTCGGATCGCCCACTGAATCGGCCGCCGGATCGGCGCCGTCAGCCTGGTCAAGGCGCCGCAGGATCACACCTTCCCGCAGCGCCCACGGACAAATCTCCAGCTCACTGAGGTCCAGTGCGCGCATGGTCGCCTCGGCGACCAACGCACCGGCGACCAACTGGTGGGAGCGGCTCGCGCTGACCCCTTCCAGTTCGGCCAGATCGGCTGAGGACATCCGCGAAACGAACGTGATCAGTTGCCGCAACCCGGAGTCGGTGAGCACCCTGCGGGCCCTGGGGCCGCGCGAGGAGGGCGCCGCACCGGTCAGCCGGGCCAGCGAGCGAAACGTCTTGGAGGTGGCCACCGCGCGGTCCGGCGGACCGATCCTGGTGATCTTGCGGGCCACCTTGCCGATCTCTTCGGCCAGCCATTCACGCAGCTCAGCGACCTGCCGACGACTCGGAGGGTCGCCGTCGAGCCAGGTCCTGGTCAGCCGGCCCGCGCCCAGTGGCGCGGACAGTGCCAGTTCGGGGTCCTCGTCGATGCCGATGGCCAGTTCCAGCGAGCCGCCGCCGATGTCGGCCACCAGCAGCCGGCCCGCCGACCAGCCGCACCAGCGGCGCGCGGCCAGGAACGTGTAGCGGGCCTCGTCGCGGCCGCTGAGCACGCGCAAGTCGACACCGGTCTGCTCGCGGACCCGTTCCAGCACGTCGGCCACGTTGCTGGCCTCGCGCACCGCGGACGTCGCGAACGCCATCAGGTCGGCGCAGCCCATCTCCTCGGCGGCGGCGCGAGCCTGCCGGACCGTCCTGACCAGCTCTTCCGCTCCGAGCTCGCTGAGATGACCATCCGGCGTGAGCTGCTCCGCGAGCCGCAGGACGGTCTTCTCCGAACTCATCGGCGTCGGGTGGGCACCACGATGCGCGTCCACCACAAGCAGGTGGACGGTATTGGAACCGACGTCAAGCACCCCGAGGCGCACGAGGCCAAACGGTACCGGGGGAAGCTTGGCGCAGACGCTCAGGACTCGAACTTGTAGCCAAGGCCACGCACCGTCACCAGGTGTGCCGGAGCCGAGGGGTCGGGTTCGATCTTGGACCGCAAGCGCTTGACGTGCACGTCCAGCGTTTTCGTGTCGCCTACGTAGTCGGCCCCCCACACCCGGTCGATGAGCTGTCCTCGGGTGAGTACCCGGCCGACATTGCGCAGCAGGTACTCAAGGAGGTCGAACTCCTTGAGCGGGAGCGGCACCTCGACGCCGTCCACGGTGACCACATGCCGCTCGACGTCCATCCGGACCGGTCCGGCCGCCAGTACCTGCGGCTGGAGCTCGGCGTCGACACCGGTCTCGCCGCCGCGCCGCAGCACCGCGCGCACCCTGGCGATCAGCTCACGCGCCGAGTACGGCTTGGTGACGTAGTCGTCGGCGCCCAGTTCGAGGCCGACCACCTTGTCGATCTCGCCGTCCCGGGCGGTGACCATGATCACCGGCACTGCCGAACGCTGGCGCAGCGCCTTGCACACATCGGTGCCGCTCATGCCGGGCAGCATCAGGTCCAGCAGCACGATGTCCGCGCCGTTGCGGTCGAACTCCTGCAGAGCGTCCTGTCCGGTCGCCGCGACCGCCGTGGTGAAGCCCTCCTTGCGCAGCAAGAAGGCGAGTGGGTCGGCGAAGGACTCCTCGTCCTCGACGATCAAAACGCGCGTCACGGCTGTCCTCCATGGGTGATCCGACGGGAGAGCGTTCCCGGTAGGGGTTCGACTGCCACATTGGGTTTCTTGGCATGGTCGGGATCCTCGGCTTGGTCGGCCGAAGCCTGGGTGGGCACCGCACCGGGTGCCGGGTAGCGCGCGGCGGTCGCCGGGATGCGCATGGTGAAGGTGGATCCGACGCCGGGCTGGCTCCACAGCCGCACCTCACCGCCGTGGTTGGCGGCGACGTGCTTGACGATGGCCAGGCCGAGGCCGGTACCGCCGGTCGCGCGGGAGCGGGCCGGGTCGACCCGGAAGAAACGCTCGAAAACCCGTTGCTGGTGCTCCTCGGCGATGCCGATGCCGCGGTCGGTCACGGCGATCTCGATGAAGCGCTCTGCGCTGCGTCGGCTGATCGAGACCGGAGCGCCCGGCGAGGAGTACGCGATGGCGTTGTCGATCAGGTTGGACAGCGCGGTGACCAGCAGGGTCCGGTCGCCGTCCACGATGAGTTCGCTCGGCCCGTCGGTGGTCACCTCGATACCGGTGGACTCGGCGACCAGCTTGGACCGGCCCAGCGCCTCGATGACCACTTCGTCGACCTCCACCGGGGCCAGTTCGGGCAGCCGCTCGGCGCCCTGCAGCCGGGACAGCGCGATCAGTTCGGTGACCAGGGTGCCCAGTCGGGTGGCCTCGTGCACGATCTTCGCGGAGAACCGGCGGACCTCGATCGGCTCGTCCGAGGCGTCCAGCACCGCCTCGGCCAGCAGCGCCAGCGCGCCGACCGGGGTCTTGAGCTCGTGGCTGACGTTGGCCACGAAGTCGCGGCGGGTCGCCTCCAGCCGCACCGCGTCGGACTCGTCGGCCGCGTCGAGCACGGTGAAGGAGTCCGCGAGCGGGCGGACCTCGGCGCGGATGGCCGCGGGCAGCCTGCCGTGCGCCTCCAGCGGCGAGAGGTCGACCTCGACGACGCGTCCGGTCTCCCTGACCACCTCGGCGGCCTTGCGGGCCCGCGCGTCGGCCTGGTTGCTCCGCACCACGCCGAGGGCCTCGGCCTGCGGATTGTGCAGTACGACATCGCCCCACTGGTTGAGCACCGCAACGCCGTTGTGGCTGGAGTCCAGCACGCGCTGCATGAGCTGGGCGACGGTGAGCCCGGTCTCGGATCTGGGGGTGCGGCTGGTGCGGGATCGGCCGATGAACAGGCCGATCAGCACGCCAACCAGCACGCAGCCGGCTGACAGGGCGAGCCACCCCGAAACGGTCACGGGCGCATCGTAAGCAGCTGATCCCCCAGATCACCTAGTGTGCAACGGCCAACCGTGATGCCGCTGACACCATAGAAACTGGTTGTTCCACGTTCGGTTGGCCGTTGTTCATCTTACGAGTGAAAATTCAGTTTTCCATTGCGTCGAGTTGGGCCAGGTCATCTTCGGTCAAGACGACGTTCGCCGCGGCCACGTTCTGTTCAAGGTGCGCGATGGACGACGTGCCCGGAATGAGCAGCAGTGACGGCGAGCGGGCGAGCAGCCAGGCCAGTGCGATCTGCTGCACGGTCGCGTCGTGCCGGGCCGCGATCGGACGGAGCACGTCGGCCTCCATCGGCCGGAACGCCCCGCCGAGCGGGAAGAACGGCACATAGGCGATGCCTTCGGCGGCGCAGTGGTCCACCATGGCCGCGTTGGCCCTGTCGACCACGTTGAACGCGTTCTGCACCTGGGCGACCGGTGCGATCGCGCGCGCCGCTTCGAGCTGCGTCAGCGTGGCGTTGCTGACCCCGAGATGCCGGATCTTGCCCTGTTCGCGCAGCTCGGCCAAGGCCTCGAACTGCTTGCCGATCTCCCCCTCCTCCGGCCCCTGCAGGCCGGGCACGCGCAGGTTGACCAGGTCGATCGTGTCGACGCCGAGCCGGGTGAGGTTGTCCTCGACGCCCTGGCGCAGCTCGTCGGGTTCGAACGCGTGCAGCCACCCGCCGGTCTCGTCGCGGCGAGCGCCGACCTTGGTGACCAGCACCAGGTCCTCCGGGTACGGGTGCAGCGCCTCCCTGATCAGCTCGTTCACCACGAACGGCCCGTAGAAGTCGCTGGTGTCTATGTGGTTGATGCCAAGCTCGACCACCCGGCGCAGCACCGCGAGCGCGTTGCCCCGGTCGGCGGGCGGCCCGAACACTCCTGGGCCGGCGAGCTGCATGGCGCCGTAGCCCATCCTGGTGACCGCGCGGGTGTCGTTGTCGAAGTGCCAGGTGCCAGCGGACCTGGCGTTGAGATCGTGACTCGTCATGTCTCAAGTTCACTGTGCGCGCGGCCCGGTCGCATCTCGCTGGCAATAAGTTGCCACGTTGACCGCGCCGTCCTTCAACCGGAGACTGGACGTCGATGACTACCGCGCCGATCACCCGCCTGCCGAGCACCGCCGGCCAGGTGACAACGCTGCGCGGCGGGGCCGAGCTGGTGGCGCGCGCCGGGCACCTGCTCGACCCGAACGTCGAGCTGATCTGCGCCGCGACCGACATGTCGATCTGGGCGATGACCGGCTCCCCCGAGGCCGCGAAGCGCCGGATGGTGTGCAAACACCAGGTCGGGGTCGAGTTCTACAAGCTGTACAACCCGAGCGCGCTGGCCGAACCGGGTGTCACCGAGCATCTGCTTGCCATCGCCGAACTCGGCGCGAAGGTGCGGATCTGCGTCGCGGCGCTGCCGCACGAGACGCTGATCGTGGACGGGCGGGTCGCAGTCCTGGCCGGCCCGCTGGTCGCGGGCGAACGCGATTTCACCGTGGTCACCACGCCGGACGTGGTGAGCAGCGTGCGCACCCTGGTGCTCACCGCCTGGCAGGGCGCCACCGAACTGACCGACTACCTGCCTGCGCCGCCGCCGTTCGTCGACGATCAGGGCCTGACCATTCTGCGCACGCTCTCGGCGGGGCAGAAGGACGAGACCGCGGCCCGCCAGCTCGGCCTGTCCGTGCGCACGTACCGGCGCAGGGTGGCCGAGCTGATGGACCTGCTCGGCGCCAGCTCCCGCTTCCAGGCCGGGGTCCGGGCGCGGGAACTGGGCCTTCGCGTCTAACTCCGCTTTTAACCAACCAGTTAGTTAGCGGCCGACGCAGGCTAGCGTCCCTGGTTGGCGACGGCCTTGATGGCTTCCGCCGCCGCGTCCGGATCGAGATAGGTGCCACCGGGGTTGACCGGCTTGAGGTTCTCGTCGAGGTCGTAGCGCAGCGGGATGCCGGTGGGGATGTTCAGCTTGGCGATGGCGTCCTCGCTGATCCCGTCAAGGTGCTTGACCAGTGCGCGCAGCGAGTTGCCGTGCGCGGCGACCAGCACGGTCGCACCGGTTCGCAGGTCCGGCACGATCGCGGACTCCCAGTACGGCAGCAGCCGGGCCACCACGTCCGCGAGGCACTCGGTACGCGGCAGGTCCGCGCCGAGGTCGGCGTAGCGGGCGTCGCCGTCCTGGCTGTACTCGCTGCCCAGCTCGATCGGGGGCGGCGGAGTGTCGTAGGAACGGCGCCAGAGCATGAACTGCTCCTCGCCGTACTCGGCCAGCGTCTGCTTCTTGTTCTTGCCCTGCAACGCGCCGTAGTGCCGCTCGTTGAGCCGCCAGCTGCGCCGCACCGGAATCCAGTGCCGGTCCGCCCCGTCCAGCGCGATCTGCGCGGTCGAGATGGCCCTGCGCAGCACCGAGGTGTGCAGCAGGTCGGGGAAGATGCCGGCCTCGCGCAGCAGCGCGCCACCGCGCGTCGCCTCCTTGACGCCCTGCTCGGACAGGGCCACGTCCACCCAGCCGGTGAACAAGTTCTCCGCGTTCCACACGCTTTCGCCGTGTCGGAGCAGCACCAGCGTGCCGATCCCGGTCTCCGTAGCCGGTGACGTCGATTCAGTCATGGCCAAGAGCCTGCCAGAACCGGTGTCGAGGGTGAGTGTGCCCTCGGGTACACCGAATCGATCAGTCCAGCACCGGCCGTCACCGGTACGGAGGACACTCGGACGCTTCATTCACCGTGACGAACGCCACATTCAACTACCCCAGACGGCACAGTCGAGATCAAAACGTTACCAAATCCGGGCATAATCACCGTATTGAATGAATATGTGGCCTTGTGCCCTGTCCTTCATTCTGAGAAGTTGGCAACGCTCCGGTCAGTTCGGCACCCACGCACTCCCCGATCTGACCACGAGCGCGAGCGGTTCGTCCCCGTCGAGCCGCAACCCGCCGAACAGCCCGAGGTCCCCCCGCCCGAGCTGTCCTCGGCGGGGAGCCGACGCGGGGCGGTTTGGGTTTGCGAATCCCCTCCCTTTCCCAAGCTGCCCCGCACCTGCTCCACGTCACGCAGCGCGCATCCGCTGCCACGGACGGTTGATCAGCTGGCCTTCGCGGTCCGCCGCCGACGGATCAGCCACAACACGACGAGCACCGGAATCCCGATACCCAGCAGGAACGGCAGCGCCGCCCCCAGCACCAGCGAAATCACCCGCACGGTCTGGCCAAGCGCGTGCCAGCCACCGGTGATACCGCTGCCGAAACCCGGCGCGGGACCGGCGGCCTGCGCGGGCGGCGGCGGCGTGACCCGGTCGATCTGCAGGTTCACCGTGGACATGGCCGCCTGGCCGGTCAGTTCGGCCTGCTGGTGCTCCATGGATTCCAGATCAGCCTCGCGCGTGGTCAGCTCGCCCTCGATCTGCACGATGTCCGAGATCGACGTGGCCTGGTTGAGCAGTTGCCGCACCCTGGCCACGCTGGCCTGCTGGGTGGCGATCCGGCTGGACACGTCGACCAGCTGAGCGGTCACGTCCTGGGACTGCTGTTGCTGACTGGTCACCTTGCCCACCCTGGCCAACGCGCGGAGCACACCGTCCAATTGAGGCTGTGGCACCGACAATGTCACCGTGGCCGAGCCGTCGTCCACGTTCTCCGCGCCGAGATATCCGCCCGCGCCATCGGCGATCTGTTCGGCGCGGGTCACGGCCGTCGAAACATCGTTCGTTGTCATGGCAACGGTTGCGGTGCGAATCACCTGTCTACCCGTTGCCGTGGAAGGCAAGTTCGGCGCCGACCCCTTGCTCGGCGCCCCGTTCGGCGCCCCATTCGCGGTCCTGCCGGCGGCTCCGCTGTTCGGTGCCGGCGCGGGTGCCACCGCATTGTGTTGCAATCCGGCCGACCCATCGGAACTACTACTGCCATTGCTGGCCGAACAACCGGCCGACAACCCGATCAGCACGATGGCGCCCAGCGCCAACACGACTCGACGTCGCATGGGTATTCACTCCCCTTGGCCAAACCCCGGTACGCGCGTTCGTCGGTCGAACGGCGTTCGTTGTCTTGACGGGAGTTCCCCGGCGCTCGGTTGGCCGGTTCAGATCACGATCCGGCCTCGCCCGAAGGTTCGATCAGGTGCCGGAACGCCTGCAGGTTCGCCAGCGACTCACCGCGCGACACCCGCCAGTCCCATTCGCGTTTGATCGAACCGGCGAAGCCGATTTCCAGCAGCGTGTTGAAATCGCCGTCCGCCGCCTCCAACACCTGACCGAGCAACCGGTCGAGTTCGTCGGAGGTGATCAGGTCCGGGCTGATCCGGCCGAGCAGATAGATGTCGCCCATCTTGTCGATGGTGTAGTGCACGCCGTAGAGCTTGGCGTTGCGGCGCAACAGAAACCCGTACACCTCGGCGTGCGCCTCGTCCGGCCTTCGACACACGAATGCCTCGACGAGGAAGGAATGCCGGCTCGCGATCAGCCAGCAGTTGGTCTGCAGCTTCTTGATCCCCGGCAGTGAAACGAAGAACCGGCCGGGCTCCTTGCGCTGGTAGCTCAGCTCTCGCTCGTCGAGCGTGTCCGCGATCAGTTTGTCCAGGGTGCCGACAACATCAGTCATCGCAGGTTCACACCGCCATCTCCGCACCGGCGAGCTCACGCACGCTACGGCGGAAGGACACCGCCGCCTGTGCATAGCCTTCCAGCAGTGCGTCGGTCGTGCGATCCCAGGAGAAACAGCCGGCATGCGCGATCGCACCTTGGGCCAGTCCGGCCCGCAGGCGCGGGTTCAGACCGACCGTGGCCAACGCGCCAGCCCACTGCTCCGCGTCGTGGCCGGGCACCAGCAGACCGGACTTCTGGTGCGCGACCGCGACCGGCAGGCCACCGACCTTCGCCGCGATCACCGGCGTCCCACAGGCCTGTGCCTCCAGCGCGACCAACCCGAAGGACTCGTTGTGGCTGGGCACCGCGACCGCATCCGCGGCTCGATACACCCTGGCCAGATCGACACCGCGCCGCGGCGGGAGGAATCGCACCTGCTCGAGAACACCCAGCTCGGCGGCGAGTTCGACCAGCGCCCTCGGCCGCTCCAACCCCGAGCCCGACGCACCGCCGACGATCAGCACGACCAGCCGATCCCGCAGCTGCGGGTTGCGCCGCAGCAACTCCGCCGCGCCGCGTACCAGCACATCCGGCGCCTTCAACGGTTGGATCCGCCCGACGAACGCGAACACCAGCGCGTCCTGCCGGATCCCGAGCGCGGCCCGATCCGCCTGCTGGTCACCAGGGGTGAAAACGTCAAGGTCGACCCCAGGCGGCACGGTCAGCACCTGGTCCGGTTCGGCCGCGTAGAGCCGCAACAGCTGTTCGGCTTCGACATTCGTGTTCGCGATCAACAGGTCGGACTCGTCGACAACCTGCTGTTCGCCGATCACCCTGGTGCGCGGTTCGGGCGTGTCGCCGACGGCAAGCGCCAGGTTCTTCACCCTGGCCAACGTGTGCGCGGTGTGCACCAGCGGCACGCCCCAGCGCTGCTTGGCCAGCCAGCCGACCTGACCGGAGAGCCAGTAGTGCGAATGCACGACGTCGTAGTAACCGGACGAATGCTGCGCCTCGGTGCGCAGCACACCGGCTGCGAACGCGCATAACTGCGCCGGCAACTCGTTCTTGTCGAGGCCTTCGTACGGCCCCGCCGTGACATGCCGAACCAGCACGCCATCGGCCAGCTCGACGGTCGGCGGCAGGTCCGATGACGTCGCCCTGGTGAAGATCTCGACCGCGACACCACGTCGGGCCATCCGCTGCGCGGTCTGCACGATGTAGACGTTCATCCCGCCCGCGTCGCCGGTGCCCGGCTGCTCCAGCGGCGACGTGTGCAGCGACAACACCGCCACCCGGCCGCCACTGCGGTCCAGCCGGTGCAGCCGATGCGGGCGGTTGCCGATCAGCGAATCCGGTTCAGTCATCATCGCGCTCCCCCTGTCGCCTGCTGACATTCGTCGGCGAAATCGCCGAGCAACTCGTCGAACCGCGCCGCCCGCTCCAGGAACGGCAGATGTCCGACCCCCTCGAACACGCGCAGCCGGGCGCCCGGCACCGTCTCGGCGGTGTAGCGGCCCGCGTCGATGTCCACGACCGCGTCCGCGTCGCCGTGCACCACCAGCGTCGGCACCGTCACAGCAGCAAGCACATCGCCGCTGGTCACGTCCCTGCGAAACAGCGCGGCGCGTACGCGAGGGGGTACCCGCAACGCGTCCTCCAGCAACGCCGCGCCCAGCGCGTTGGGCCTGCTCGCCAGCTTCGACGCGGACATGCCGGTGACGAAGGCGCGCATGGCGGGGCCCGCGACCTCGTCGTCCTCGGACAGCACGTCCGGCAGCGCTGCGCGCATGGCAGGCCCGACCCGGCCGCCACGCCGCCCCCGCCCGAGTTCGGTGATGGCCCCCACGTAAACCAGCCCGGCCACCCCGGCCTGCCCGAACACGCGCAGATAATCGGTGATCACCAGCCCGCCGTAGGACCACCCGAGCAGGACCGAGGGCCGGCCCGCGTAGTCGAGCACCGCGCGGATGTCCTCGGCCCACTGCACCGGGTCGTCATAACCGACCTCCGGCGCCTCGGAATCCCCATGCCCACGCAGGTCAACCGCAATCAACCGGAATCGTTGGGCCAGCGAGGACCCCAGCTGTGCGGTGAACACCGCACTCGACTGGGCCCACCCGTGCACCAGCACAATCGGCGGCGCGTCGAGCGGCCCTGCCGTGCGCACCGCCAGCCGCACCCCGGAGCCGCCGCGCAACTCCTCCGGCACCACGTGCACGCCTCACCTACCCCACGTCGAGCGACCCCAGGTCAGATCCCTACCGGCAACTTCAACCCCGATGACGCCACGCATCTTCCCAACTACGTCGATGAACGAAACAAAACATCGACCGCGCACGTGACCTGGCTCATTCCCGCCGGGTATCGATGCACGCGAACCGGGTGGCAAGGAGCAGGATTGGGGTGTGACGAACGAGCAGCGACCCACCGCGGTGGTCACCGGCGCCAGCTCCGGAATCGGCGAAGCCACCGCCCGCCAACTCGCCGCGAGCGGCTTCCACGTCGTCCTCGGCGCCCGCCGCGCCGACCGGCTGGAACAGATCGCCAAGGAGATCGACGGCACCGCGCTGCCGCTGGACGTCACCGACGCCGACTCGGTCGCCGCGTTCACCGCCGCCATCCCGAACGCCCGCGTCCTGATCAACAACGCAGGCGGAGCCCTCGGCGTCGAAACGGTCGCCGACGCCGACGAGGAGCACTGGCGGGCGATGTGGGAGACCAACGTGCTCGGCACCCTCCGGGTGACCAAGGCACTGCTGCCCACCCTCATCGCCTCCGGCGACGGCCACGTGGTCACCGTGACGTCCATCGCCGCCGTCGAGATCTACGACGGTGGCGCCGGCTACACCTCGGCCAAGCACGCCGAAGCCGCCCTGCACCAAACCCTGCGCGGCGAATACCTCGGCCAGCCGATTCGCTTCACCGAAATCCTGCCGGGAATGGTGGAAACCGAATTCTCCCTGGTCCGCTTCGACGGCGACACCTCCCGCGCCGCCGCGGTCTACAACGGCCTCACCCCGCTGACCGCCCAGGACATCGCCGAAATCATCGACTTCGCGGTCAGCCGCCCCGCGCACGTGAACATCGACTCGATCACCATCAAGCCCCGCGCCCAAGCCAGCGCCACCCGCGCCCACCGCGCCTGACCCACTCGCCCAACGCGCCCAGATCCCCTCCAACGCGCGAATTTCGCCGCATTCCATTGGGGCGCCCCCCAATTCGAGCCTAACGAAAATTGGCGGGGGTTCGGGGCGGAGAGCGCGCGGTTGTGGATAACTGCGGGGGTTATGGACAACTTCCGTCAGAGGGCGCAGTTCACGAAGACCGGCTCCGGTCGCAGTTCGACACCGAATCGGGCGCGCACGCCGGCGCAGACCTCGCGGGCCAGGGTGAGCAGGTCGCGGGTACTGGCCCCGCCCCGGTTGGTCAGGGCGAGCGTGTGCCGCGAGGACAACGCGACCCGGCCACCAGGCCCGGCGTGACCGCGCGGGAAACCGGCGCGTTCGATCAGCCACGCCGCGGAGAGTTTGGTGCAGCCGATACCGCCCGGCCAGGTCGGCATGGTCTCGTCCGGACCGAGCACCGCCGAGGCACGGGAGCGCACCACTGGCAGCTTGGCGTCGTCGATCACCGGGTTGGTGAAGAACGAACCCGCGCTCCACGTGTCGTGATCGACCGCGTCGAGCACCATGCCCTTGCCCCGCCGCAGATCGAGCACTGCCGCGCGAGCGTCGGCCGCCGGTACGCGCGCGCCGACCGACACACCGAGCAGCCGCGCCAGCTCCGCGTACCGGATCGGCGCGGACTCCCCGCCGTCGCGCAGGCCGAACCGGGCGCGCAGCACGACTGCCGAATCGGTGCCCTTCAGAACGCTGGTCCGGTAGCCGAGGCCAAGCCCTTCGGCCTGGACCGTGCGCACCTGGCCGCTGCGTCGGTCGAGCAGGTCGACGGAGACCAGCGCGTCCGCGATCTCCACCCCGTAGGCACCGACGTTCTGCACCGGGGTCGCGCCGACCAGGCCGGGGATGCCGGAGAGACATTCGAGACCGCCGAGCCCCTCGGCGACCGTCCAGGCCACGGTCTGATCCCAGTCCACGCCCGCTTCCACGGTCAGCTGCACCTGGCCGTCGCCGAGGCGGTCGCAGCCCTGGCCGGAGTTGGCGACGCGCAGCACCGTCCCGTCGAAACCGTCGTCGCCGATCACCAGATTCGAACCCGCGCCCAATACGAGCAGCGGCTCACCTGCCGCGTCGGCGGCGCGCACGACCTCGACGATGTCCCGTGACCGTTCGCCCCGAACGAATCGCGCGGCCGGGCCACCCAGGCGCAAGGTCGTGCATTCGGCGAGTGACATACCGAGTTGAACCATGGCGTTCATGGTGTCCCCGGTACCGGTCTGAGAGCTGGTCACGGTAGCCAACGGTAGCCTTCGACGCATGGCAAGGCGCATCGAGCACCGGACACGTTCCGCATCGGACGCGAAAACCGTGTACGCCGCGGTCGTCGACGCCGAGTACCTCAACCAGCGGCTGGCCGCGCTCGGTGGCACGAACGCAACCCTGTTCGACTACAAGCAGGCGGCGGACACGGCCAGCTATCGACTGCGACACGGCGTGGCCGCGCAGGACCTGCCGGCCGCGCTCCGGCCGCTGCTCGGCAACGACCTCAAGATCGACCGGGTGGAATCGTGGCGCGCCGAGTCCGACGGCACCTTCGCCGGCACCGTGCGGGTGACCATCCCCGGCATGCCCGGTGATCTGAGCGGGACGATGAAGCTCAACGACCTCCACGGTGGCGGAAGCCAGGTGCTGGTCACCGGCTCGGTGAGCATCCCGATCCCGCTGTTCGGCGGGAAGGTCGAGGAGGCCGTCGCC
>DASYBO010000208.1:0-4689 GCA_036500685.1 Pseudonocardiaceae bacterium
CAGGGACGCGGTGGAGCTGCCGTTCCTGCACGCCGACCTGTTCAACGAGTACAAGCTGCGCCCGCCCAAGGGTGTACTGCTCTACGGCCCGCCCGGTTGCGGCAAGACGCTGATCGCCAAGGCGGTGGCGAACTCGCTGGCAAAGCAGGTGGCGCTGGCCCGTGGTGACGAGGATGGCCAGGCCAAGTCCTACTTCCTCAACATCAAGGGCCCCGAGCTGCTCAACAAGTTCGTCGGTGAGACCGAACGGCACATCCGGCTGATCTTCCAGCGGGCTCGGGAGAAGGCGTCCGAGGGCACGCCGGTGATCGTGTTCTTCGACGAGATGGACTCGATCTTCCGCACCCGTGGCAGCGGTGTCTCCTCCGACGTCGAGACGACGATCGTGCCGCAGCTGCTCTCCGAGATCGATGGTGTCGAAGGGCTGGAGAACGTCATCGTCATCGGCGCCTCCAACCGCGAGGACATGATCGACCCGGCCATTCTGCGACCGGGCCGACTCGACGTGAAGATCAAGATCGAGCGGCCGGACGCCGAGGCGGCGCAGGACATCTTCGCCAAGTACCTCACGGCGGATCTGCCCATCCACGCCGACGACCTCGCCGAGTTCGGTGGCGCGCGGCAGTCCTGTATCGACGCGATGATCCAGCACACGGTCGAGCGGATGTACGCCGAGAGCGAGGAGAACCGGTTCCTCGAGGTCACCTACGCCAACGGGGACAAGGAAGTCCTGTACTTCCGCGACTTCAACTCGGGCGCGATGATCCAGAACATCGTGGACCGGGCCAAGAAGTCGGCCATCAAGGCGGTGCTGGAGACCAAACAGGCCGGTCTGCGGGTCGCGCACCTGCTCAACGCGATCGTCGACGAGTTCGCCGAGAACGAGGACCTGCCCAACACCACCAACCCGGACGACTGGGCACGGATCTCGGGTAAGAAGGGCGAGCGCATCGTCTACATCCGCACCCTGGTCACCGGCAAGAACCAGGAGACCGGTCGGGCGATCGACACCAGCACGAACACCGGTCAGTACCTGTAAATCGCGCAGCTGGAATTCTCGCGAGCTGAACGAACTCAGGCCCCGCTCACCATCCGGTGGGCGGGGCCTGAGTCGTCTCACCAGCGAACAGCATGGAGTAACCACGTGAACCCCACGAAACGGCAACATGCACGCGACGAGACGCGCAGCTGGCTACTCCTTGCCGGTCAGCAAGAGGTCGCCGAGCCGGGTGCGCTCGTAGACGACATTGCGTCCGTCGCGGTGCGACGACACGATCCCGGCCTGGTGCAATGCCTTCAGGTGCACGTTGACCGTTGGCGCGGCCAGTTCGAGTTGGCTGGCCAGGTGGGTGGTGGACATGGGCAGGTCGAGCTGGGCCAGGATGGCCGCCCGAGTGTTGCCGAGCACACCCGCCAGCGATGACCCCTCGGGTTCACCCGCCGGGTTCTCCCACAGCCTGCCGACGCCGCGCGGGGTGTAGCTGACCGCGGGTTGCGGGTCGGCGGTGCGCACGATCACGTCCGGCCAGGCGAACACGCACGGAATCAGCAGCAGGCCGCGATTGCCCAGCTCGGCCGTGCCCTCGTAGTACTTGACGACGCGCAGCGTGTCCTTGTCGAAGCCGACCGAGGGATGCAGGGTGCGGAACACCTCGCGTACCCCGCCCGTGGCCAGTTCGCCAAGGCGGAAGGCCAGATCGGCGTCGAGCACGGCGCGCATTCGCGGCCAGTACGGCGCGACCGCGACCCGCCAGTACGCGCGCAGGGCCGTCACGATCCGCACCAACGCGGCCTCCGGGGCTGCGGTGAGTTCGTCCAGCAGCGCCTGGCGGCGGGCCCGGCCGGGACCTTGCTGGGCGACGCGGTGCTGCGCGAGGTGATCCAGCTCGGCAACCACGATCGCGGGGTCGGCGGCAGCCACGGATGCGAGACCGGCCTCGAAGCTCGTCACCCGGCGAGACGGGGTCGGGTGCAGGAAGTCCGGGAGATAACCGGTCGGCCGGACCAGAGCCTGGAGCAGCTCCAGGTCCTCGACCTCGGCCAGTCGCGGCCGGACCTGACGCAGCCACGGTCCGTAGAGGCCGTTCGGCGACGCGGTGGCGAGGGTACGCACGCTGATCACGGCCTCCCAGGCCGGACAGAACGCGAACCGGACCAATCCGAGGTCTTCCACGCCGAACCGAAGGCGGATCACCCACCACAGATTAGGCCAGAACCTAATCGTCGACACGGCGCTTGCCCCCAGGTCAGGCTGTCCGCATGACCAGTCTCGACGAGGCGTACCAGCGGCTGCACGGCAAGGGGCCGGAGTTCGGCGGGGACGAGGAGGGCAACCACGGGTTGACCAATCACGGCCCGATGGCGGTCGAGGTGATGGTGCGGCGCGGTCTCGACCTCGACGTGCACCGGTGGCTGGACCGCTACGTGGACCGGCTGACAGACCTGCCCGCGCCAAACCGGCCCATCACCGAGAAGCACTGGCCGGAGGCGCTGGGCGACCCGAAACGGGTCGGCGACTGGACCGAGTACTTCACCCGCGAACTCGCCGAGCATCCCTGGGTGTCGGTGCTCACCGTCTGGTGGCCACGTCTGCTGCCGGGCATCGTTGCCGGTTCGACGCACGGCGTCATCCGCGTCGGCCACGCCGTGCGCACCCTGCGCTCGGGCGACACGAGCGCGCCCGCGCTGCGCGAACTGGCCAACGGCCTCGCGTTCTGGGCGGCCCGCTCGCGCGTGCTACCCGGCGTCGCCGAACCGGCCGGGAAGCTGTGCACGGCGGAGGCACTGGCCGAGGTGCCGCGCCTCGCCGACCAGAGCGGGTTCATCGCGCACCGGGTCGCCCGACTCGCCACACTGCCCGGCTGGTCGGCGGCGCTGGCCGCGTTGCGCCCGCCCGCCGACGCGGAGGAGGTGCCGACGCGGCTGGACGAACTGATCCGAGGTGGCGTGCTGCGCTACCTGATCCACGGCCGGGCCGCCCCAGTGCTGCTCGTGCACGTGGCGACCGCGCCGAACGCGGTGCGACACATCCTTCCTGTGCTGCCCAAGGACTTGTGGCAACCCACCTTCACCGCGGCCTGGGCCGCGTGCGCGGCGATCACCGCGACCTACGCGCCCGCCGAACCGACCGGACCGGATCGGCTGCCGATGCCGCTGGACCGCGCCGATCCCGTCGCCGACGTACTCGACCGCGCCGCACGGCACGCCGACGAGCACGTCATCAAATTCGTCGACACAGCGGTGGACGTCTACGAACAGTCCGGAAACCCGGACGCCCTCACGGCTTCGGTATTTGTGGGGCAGCTCATCGAGTCTCCGGTGTAGGGTCGGTCCTGGACGCGCGAAAGACATGCCTGGTATGGGCTAGTCCAGGCGACGCGCGCTCGCGTCGACATCACACCGATGGTGCGGCCCGGTGCGTCCCTTCCTCAACAATGCCTTGAGAAGGGGACTGGTCGAATGACGTTTCCGCATGTCATCGTGATCGGCGCGGGCCTCGGTGGACTGTGCCTAGCGCAGGGACTGCGCAGGGCCGGGATCGACGTCATCGTGTACGAACGCGACACCGAAGCCGTTGCCCGGCAACAGGGTTACCGCATTCACATCAACTCCGACGGCCGCGCCGGGCTGGCCCACAACCTGCCGGCTGATCTCTACCAGCTTTTCCTGGCCACGTCGGGCCGTGCGGACACCGACACGCCGCTGTTCGACCACCAGCTCAACGTCCTCGACGGGTGGACCGGCGCGCCCGACGAGGAGCCGCTGGTCGTGGATCGGTTGACGCTGCGGCAGATCCTGCTCACCGGTCTCGCCGACGTGGTGCGATTCGGCCACAGGTTCACCCACTACTCGGTCGCGCACGACGGCCCGATCACGGCACATTTCTCGGACGGCCGCACCGCCACTGGCGACGTGTTGATCGCGGCGGACGGGGTGAATTCCGCTGTGCGCGAACAGTATCTGCCGGGCGCGCCGATCGTGGACGTCGGCGTACGGCAGATCACCGGCAAGGTGCCGCTCACCGAGGACGCGCGGGAGCTGTTCCAGGACGACATGTTCGGCGTGTTCACCCCGATCATCGGCCCCGATCGGCGGTTCGTCGGACTAGGCCCGGTGCGGCATCCGGAACCGATCCCGGCGGCGGTCGCCCGGCTCGCGCCCGGCGCGCATGTGCAGGACGTCGACGACTATGTCGCGGTCAGCTTCGGTTGCCGCGCCGAACTTCTGGCCTTCACGGACGACGAACTGCGCGCGATGACCGGGATGGCGTTGCGGGACATGGTGCTGGAGATCATCGCGGACTGGCATCCCAGGGTGCGCGGCATGATCACGCGCTGGGACCCCGAGACGGTGTTTCCGTTGATCCTGCGCACCAGCGTGCCTGTGCCGGCCTGGCCGACCAGCCGAGTGACCCTGCTCGGCGATGCGATCCACGCCATGACGCCGGCCGGCGGTGTCGGTGCGAACACCGCACTGCGCGACGCGGCGGGCCTCGCGGACGCGTTGATCGACGTGGTGGCTGGCAAACCGCTGGAACCCCGGCTCGCCGAATACGAGGCGGCCATGCGGGATTACGGCTTCGCCGCGGTTCGGTACTCGGCGTCGAACGGCGTCCGGGTCATCGGCCAGAACCCTCTGCCAGCGGGGCGTAGCGACTGAACCACAGTTCGATCCCGGCCCGGCCGTCCG
>DASYBO010000209.1:0-10323 GCA_036500685.1 Pseudonocardiaceae bacterium
GCCGGCGACCGGGAAACCGGCGAGCAGCATGTCGGTCATGGCGATGTGGAAGTCGGCGCCGCCCATCGTGTGGTACTGATTGTCCAGCCCCATGATCGGTCCGGAGTTGTAGTCCTGCACGGTGAGCAGGCTCAGGTCGCCGCGCAGCGCGTAGATCACCGGCAGGAACGCGCCCGCCCTCGGGTCCTGGGCGTTGTTCGGGCCGGGACCGTAGAACTGGTAGCCCAACTGCACGAAGAACGTCTCCGGTGCCATGGTGAGCACGAAGTTCGCGCCGTAGTGCGACTTCAACTGTTGCAGCGCCGAGATCAGGTTGACGATCACCGGGGTGGTCGGGTTCTTGAAGTCGGTGTCGCCCGCGTTGAGGGACAGTGACTGGTTCTCGAAGTCGATGTCGACGCCGTCAAGGCCCCACTTGTCGATGATCGACTCGACCGAGGTGACGAAGTTCGTCGCATCCTGGGCCGAGGTCAGCTGTACCTCGCCGTTGGCGCCCCCGACCGAGATCAGCACCTTCTTGCCTGCGGCCTGCTGAGCCCTGATGCCGGCCGCGAAGTCCGCGTCGCTCTCCACACCGGGACAGTCCGTCGCCGCGCAGCGGTTGAACGCGATGTTGCCGTTGCCGGCGGAATCGGCGAAGGCGAGATCGATGACGTTCCAGGCCGAGGGCACCTGCGCGATCGGCAGGTAGCCGGAGCCGTTGCCGAAGCTCTCGTGCAGGTAGCCGACGAGCGAGTGCGCTGGCAGGCCACTGCTGGGCGGCGTCGTGGGTGGCGGCGAGGTCGGCGGTGTCGTTGGCGGCGTGGTCGTGCCCGCCGGGCCGGTCAGGGACACGTCGTCGACGTAGAACGTTGGCGCGCCGTACCAGCCGTGGAACCAGATCGACACCGAAGTCGTTGCCGCGCCGGTGCTGAACGAGGTGCTCAGCTGCGTCCACGACGTCGCGCCCGGTGTCCAGGTGCTGGTGTCGGTCGTGCCGGTACCGGTGTCGCCGAGGTAGGTGTAGCCGCCCTGCACCCAGGCAGTCAGGGTGTACTGCGAACTCGGCTGGACGCTGATCGTCTGGGCGCACTGCGCGTAGTCCTGCCCGGCCGGCGTGCCCTGCGCGGCGGCGGAACCGCTGTGCACCGGGGAACTGGTCACCGTGTCGGCCGACGAGCACGTCCAGCCTGCGAGCCCGCCCGACTCGAAACCGGAGTTGCTGACGAGGTTGGTGTCGGCCTGATCGAGGCCGGCCAGTGTGGTTGTGGTGGTGACGGGCGTGCGCAGGCCGATGCCGAGCACCAGCAGCGCGACCGCGGTCACCAGGCCGAGTAAGTGAACCCCATGGTGGCGCATGCCGACCTCCGATAGGACGCCAAAGGAGCCGAAGGGCCGGCGCATCGTCGCGCCGGCCCCGAACCTCGGAACGAATGTCTTAGCTGGACAGGAAAGCGGAAGTGAAGCCGAGCTGGTTCTGCGAGACACCGCTGCACGTTGGCGAGGAGGCAGGCTTGGCAACCGCCTGGGCCGCAGAGCCGCCGCAGCTCTGGTCCCTGGTGAGCGACCAGAACGCCACCCGGCCGATGCCGTTGGACGAGGCCCAACCTCCCACCGACTGCGCGTCGGCGAGGGTGAAGGTGGAACCGTCGTCGTTGACCCCGATCATCGGCGTGATGCCGACGTTGGCGTAGGTGTAGCTGGCGTTGATCGACTGCAACTGCGACAACGTCGCCTGGGCCGCGTTGATCGCCGCCGTGCCCATCTCCTGGTTGCCCTGGTAGTAGTCCATGGTCATGATGTTCACGATGTCGATCGTGACGCCCACGTTCTGCGCGGCCTGCACGATGCCGACGCCGTAGTTGTCAAGGCCGGTCGGCAGCACCGGCAGCGTCACCGAGAACTGGAGGCCGGGGTTGCTCGCCTTCAGGTCCTTCATCGCGGTGAACAGCCTGGTCGCGGACGCGGTGTCGGCGACGGCGGCACCCTCGATGTCGAAGTCGAGCTGGTTGGTCCCGTAGTCGGTGACGATGCTCTGCAGCGCAGAGTCGATCGTGCCCTGATCCGTGCACGTCCACGGGATCGAGTACCCGGCGGCACCACCAGAGGAGATGATCACCGAGGCGCCCTCCGACTTCGCCTTGGCGATCTCCGGGTCGATGAACGGATCGTTGCCGACCGGTTCGGTGTCGCCCCATATCTGGGTACAGCCCTCACCGATGATGAACGCCGCGGTGTAGGACCTGAGGCCGTTGGACGTGATCGCGGTGTCCAACATGGACTCGTCGGATTCACCCATGTCCACATAGGGCGCGACGGACGACGCGCCGGCAACGGCATGCGGTCCGTTCGAGATGACCGACGGACCGTGGGTGGCTGTGGCGGCCGTCGCGGATGTCGCGGTCAGCAGACCGGCACCGAGCGGGAGCAGGGCGGCGAGCGTCACCAATGCTTTTCTGCCGACGGTCCTGGCGTGAGTGCGTCGCGCGGCAGTACCAGCTCGTATCGCCATAGGACATCGACCTCTCCGTCGGCCGGGCCACATTGCCCGGTGCGCCAAGACAAAAGTGGACTAGACCAATGATCCAGTCAAGGGCCGTGATCATTTCACGGCCACGCGCGTATTGCGGTGCGTGCAACGAGACCGCGAAATCCGGCCCTGTACAGGCTCTTCGACCGCGATCGTGCCAACGCGACACCTGGTCTGGACCGATGCAGTAACAGATGACGCGCAGGCCGGGGTCGTCCGAGTGGACGGCCCCGGCCTGACACCGCACTATTCGGCGAAGCTCACCAGAGTGATCGACGGGCGCAGATCGCGCGCACCGGGCAGGACCGCGATCTTCCGGATTGTTCGCAACCGCCATGCCTTGCGACCGAGCGGGGGTTGCAGGTCGTCGACCCTGGCAACGCCGGGAATCTGGGTGGGCAGGCGGGCGGCCTCGGAGACCGAAAGGCTGAACGGCATGGGTGGCGCGGTGTAGCCGTCGGACATGCGGTAACCCTTGACCGTCCGGTTGGCGATCCAGGCGGGTATCGAGTCGAAGAACAGCCGCCCGCCGGGGAACCGCGCGGCACATTCGGCGATCAGCGACATCACCTGGTCGCGCTGGAAGTACATGAACAGGCCCTCGGCGGAGA
Organism: Pseudonocardiaceae bacterium; assembly: GCA_036500685.1. Classification (GTDB taxonomy): domain Bacteria; phylum Actinomycetota; class Actinomycetes; order Mycobacteriales; family Pseudonocardiaceae; genus CAJCJE01. The sequence continues at coordinate 3,121 of DASYBO010000209.1, forward strand.
TGAACACGCCACGGGCCGGATCGACGGCATCCATCCACGCGCGGTCCAGCGCGGAGACCGCGATCGCCGTCATGCGCGGCTCCGGCGGGAACAGGCGTTCGCGCAGTTCGATGACCGGTGGCAGATCCACGGACAGCCAGTCGACGTCGGGTCGGCCAAGGCGCCAGTAGGTGGTCTGCAATCCCTCGCCGAGCGCGACCACGCTTGCGGCGGGATGCCGGTCCAGGTAGGCGCGGATGGCGATGTCCAGAGTGCGGGCGCGCAGCGGATGGGTCTGGTTGGGCTTGCCGAACCGCTCGTAGTCGTAGTCGATCCCGCGGTAGAGGCGCTCCGCGAGGGGATCGTGAAACGTCGAGCCCGCGTGCATCGACTCCTCGGCGCGATTGCGCAGCGTCCACAGACCGGTGGCCGCCACTCCGTCCAGGGTCGCGCCGTCGATCTTGTTACCGGTCATGGTGACTCCTTTGGTCTGCTGCTGCCGCACAGGCGCAGTGCGCTTTCCAGGCACAGGGCCGCCGCCTTGCGGGCGGTGAGGTGCCCGGCGGTGATTTCGGCCGCTGCCGTGTGCTGGAGTCCGATGACGGCGGCGGCGAGCCACGCCGGCGGGAACGTCCGGTCGAAATCGCCCGCGCGCTGGCCGCGCCGGATGAGCCGGGCGAGTCGCGGCGGCACGACGTCGTGTGGGTCGTTGCACGTGGGTCGGGGGACCCTGGCGGTGGGGTCGAGCAGGAGCGGGTAGCGGCGGAGGAATTGCCAGCCCGCGTCGAGAAATTGGGCCAGCGCCTCGGCTGGCGGGGCGGTGTCGAGGCCTGCCGCGTCGAGCAGCACGGCGTATTCGGCGGCGGCGGCCTCGATGAGGGCGGCGATGAGGGCGTCGCGTGAAGCGAAGTGTGCGTAGACGGTCTGTCGGGTCACGTTGGCCTCGGCGGCGATCTCTTCGATGCTGGCGTCCGACCGCTCGCCGAGCAGGGTGCGGGCCGCGTTCAGGATCGCGTCGATGCTGCGCCGGGCATCGGATCGCAGGGGGCGGGCCTGCGCTGCGGTGTCATGTGTGTCAACCATCCCGGCGAGGATATGTCTTCGGCCGTAACCTTGACAACCCGTAAGAGCTAATTAACTCTTACGGCATGTCAGAGAATGCGCGCGAGTTCCCTCACCCGCCACGAGACTTTCGCGACGGGCCGACAGCCGCCGTGGTCCCGCGTCGCATGAATTCGACCGGGAGCAGGATCTGGGTGCCGGGTTCCGGTTCTGTGCCGCGAATCCAGTCCAGCAGCGTGCGCGCGGCGAGTACGCCCATGTTGTTCAGCGGGACACGGACGGTCGTGAACGCGGGGGTGAGCCTGCGCATGAAGTCGATATCGTTGTAGCCGGTGATCGACACGTCGCGCGGGCAGCGCAAGCCGTGGCCGGAAAGCGCTTCCGAGGCCCCGATCGCGAGCAGGTCGGTGCTGGCGACGATCGCGGTGAAGCTGGTGCCCCGCGCGAGCGCCGTGTCGACCGCGTCCGCGCCGGCCTGCTCGGTGAACGACGAGCACCGCACGATGGACCCCTCGGCCGGGAGTCCGTTGTCGCGCATGGCTTGCCGGAACGCGGTGCCGCGATCCCTGCCGGTCGAGGTGTCGGCAGGGCCCGCGAGGTGCAGGATGGACCGGTGCCCCAACTCGGCGAGGTGCCGCACGCACATCTCCATGCCGCGCCGGTCGTCGGCGCCGATGTAGGGGAACGGGCTGCTCTCGTTGCGCCGGTTCACCATGACCGTCGGGATGCCGGCTTCGGCCAGTTCGTCGACCGTGGGGTCGTGCCAGCGCGCGGTCGCGACGATGAAGCCGTCGACGCCGCGAGCGCGCATGGCCGCGACCTGGGACCGTTCGATGTCGGGCTCGTTGTTGGTGTCGGTGAGGACCAGGGTGTAGCCGGCCTCGGAAAGGGCCTGTTCCGCACCTCGCACGATGTGCGGGAACAGCGAGTTCGTGATGTCCGGGACGACCAGCGCGACCACGAAGGAACGGGACGTGCGCAGTCCTCTTGCGACGGTGTTCGGCGTGTAGCCCAGCTTGCGTGCCGCGCGCTCGACCCTGCGCACCGTCTGGCGGCTCACCGAGTGGCGAGCCGCCGGGTTCAGCGCCCGCGACGCGGTACCGGCGTGGACACCGGCTTCGCGCGCGACGTCGACCAGGCGGACCTTGTACACGAGTCCGATGATAACCGCTGATGACCCGGATGGACCCTTGACACTGTTGCCGGTGAGGTGGAGTCTACTCGCACAATCGATTGCCATAGGGTCGGCTCGATTCGAGCAGTTTGCGCAGGTCACACCGCCTGAATGTTAGTCCATGCCCTGGGAGGGCGTGCGCGATGATGAACCACAATCGTTTGTGGCATGTTGGCTTGGTAGCGACGGTCGCGGCGCTGGTCGTCGGCTGCGCGTCCGCCGGTGGGTCGGGCGGCGGCGGGTCGAGCGGACCGTTGGTGATCGGTGCGTCGGTGTCGCTGACCGGTGACTTCTCCGACTCCGGCAAGGCGGTGCAGAACGGCTACCAGCTGTGGGCCAATACGGTCAACGCCAACGGTGGGATCCTCGGCCGTCAGGTCAAGCTGGACATTGTGGACGATGCATCCAGCCCGACGCAGGTCGTCACCAACTACCAGAACCTGATCAACAAGGATCACGTCGACCTGACTTTCGGACCGTTCTCGACGCTGCTGACGATCCCGGCGTCGCAGGTGGCCAAGCGCTACGGCTACGCCTTCCTGGCGCCTGCCGGCGGTGGCCCCGCGGTGTTCCAGCAGAACCTGCACGACTTCTTCTTCATCCAGCCCGCGCCGACCGTGCAGTCGGGCGACGTTTTCGTCAACTACCTGCTCAGCCTGCCGGCCGACCAGCGCCCGAAGACCGCGGCCTACGCCGAACTGGACGACCCGTTCTCGGCCCCGCTGGCCGAGAACATCCGGCAGAAACTGGAAGCCGCCGGCGTCCGGACCGTCTACAAGCAGGTGTACCCGTCCGAGACCATGGATCTCTCGCCGGTGATGGGCGCGATCGCGGTGCTGCGTCCGGACCTCATCGTCGGCGGCACGCAGAACGAGGACGCCTACAATCAGGTCAAGAGCTTGGTACAGCTCAAGTACAGCCCGAAGTTCCTGTTCCAGTCCAATGGCGCCAACTCCCCGTTGGAGTTCCCGGACAAGGTTGGTGCGGCCAATACCGAGGGCATCATGGCGCCCGCGGACTGGTTCCCGGGGTCGACGGCATCGGGCAGCGCCGCGTTCACCGCCGCCTACATCAAGGCCTACGGCGGCACCGCGCAGAGCGTTGACGACAGCAGCGCCGAGGCCTACGCGGTCGGCCAGGTGATCGCCGAGGTCGCGGCCAAGACCGGCAAGATCGACAACACCACGGTCATCAACACGCTGCACTCCGGGACCTGGCCGACCATACTGGGCAACCTGTCCTGGTCGGCGAATGGCGCACCCAGCGGGGAGTTCAACCTCGTGCAATGGCAGGGCGGCAAGCTGCTGCCGGTCTACCCGGCGTCGATCGCGCAGACCAAGCCCGAGGCACCCAAGCCGAACTGGGGTGGCTGAGCGAGTGCACGCGCTGATTCAGGGGATCATCCTCGGCGTGCTGACGGCCGGCGTGTACGCGCTGATGGCGTCGGGCCAGACACTGATCTTCGGCGTCATGCGAGTCGTGAACATGGCGCAGGGAGCCATGGTGATCCTCGGCGCCTACCTGTCCTACCAGCTGTTCACCTCGCTGGGCATCGATCCGTTCCTGGCTCTGCCGATCACCACCGCGGTCATGTTCGGTGTCGGAGTCGGCGCGGAACTGCTGTTTCTGCGCCCGCTGCGCGCCGAGGACAGGACCCAACTGTCCGTGCTGGTGACGTTCGCGGTCGCGCTGTTGGTCGAAGGCGTCATGACCGTCATCTGGAACACGACCGACCGCGCCATCAACACCGGCTACGCCAACGCGAGCTGGACCGTGTTCGGCTACCAGATCACGCTGGTCCGGCTGTGGGCGTTCCTGCTGTCGCTGTTCGCGCTCGGCTTGCTCTACCTGGTGCTCAACCGAACCAGGTTCGGCCGCGCGGTGCGGGCCAGCGTGCAGAACCCGGAGTCGGCCCGCCTGCTCGGGGTCGAGGCGGAGCGGGTCGCGGCCTTCGGCTACGGCCTCGGCACCGCGACCGCGGCGGCGGCCGGCTCGGTGTACGGGATGCTCTACCCGTTCAATCCGGGCAGCCACTACGACCTGATCTCCCGACTGCTGTCCATCGTGCTGTTGGGTGGGCTCGGCAGTATCGGCGGCGCGGTCGTCGGCGCGCTGGTGATCTCGGTGTCCTCGGCGGTGGTCGCGGCGGCCGTCTCGCCGATCTGGTCGCAGATGACCTTCTTCGTCGTGTTGCTGCTGGTGTTGGTGATCCGGCCGCGCGGGCTGTTCGGCACCACCGCAAGGGGCGCGATATGAACGCGGGCCGGGCCGCCGGGCCGCTGCGGGCGGTCGTGTTCTTCGCCGCGCTCGCCTCGCTGCCCGTGTTCGGCCTTGCCCACTGGGCGATGAACATGCTCGTGTTCACGTTGATGTTCGCGGTGATGGCCAGTGCGTGGAACCTGCTCGGCGGCCTCGCCGGGTACCCCTCGCTCGGCCACGTCGCCTTCTTCGGCATCGGTGCGTACGCGGAGGTGCTGTGGTTCCAGCACCACGCGATCAGCAGCGGCTACGAGCCGTTCCTGCTGCTGCCGCTGATCGGCATCGCCGTCGCCGCCATCGGCCTGCCGATCGCGGTGCTGGCCATGCGCACCCGCGCCGACGTGTTCGCGATCGTGACCATCACGCTGCTGTTCGTCGTGCAGACGCTCGCCTACAACCTGCGCGGACTCACCGGTGGCGCGCAGGGCGCGTCGATCGCGGCGGCACCGTTTCCCGCCGCCACCTACGAACAGCCCTTCTACTACGTGCTGATGGTGCTGCTCGCGGTGGCGATGGGGCTGACCTGGCTCGGCATGCGATCGAAGGTCGGGTTGTCGCTGACGGCGGTGCGTGCCGACGAGGACAAGGCCGCCGGCATCGGCGTGCGCGTGCAGGCGGTCAAACTGTTCGCGTTCTGCGTCAGCGTCGGCCTCACCGGCATGGTCGGCGCGGTATGGGCCTACTACGAGGGATTCATCTACCCGCAGTTCGCCGTCGACCCGCTGATCACCGTGGCCATCGTGCTGATGACGTTCCTCGGTGGCCGGGCGACGCTGTGGGGGCCGATCATCGGCGCGTTCATCCTGGAGCTGGCGCAGCAGTATCTCGCCTTCAGCCTTGGCGGCAGCCAGTTCTACCTGATCGCCTACGCGCTGGTGTTCCTCGTCGTGATCGTGTTGCTGCCGCGCGGGATCGTACCGTCCATTGCGGACCGATTGCGGCGGATGCGGCGTCGTCGGGTGGTGGACGCGTCATGACCGCCCTGTTGGAGGTCGAGGGTGTCTGCCGGTCCTTCGGTGCCGTACAAGCACTGCGCAACGCCTCCCTGACCGTCCAGCGCGGTTCGATCACCGCGCTGATCGGACCCAACGGCTCCGGCAAGACCACCCTGTTCAACGTCATCACGGGTTACCTGCGCGCCGACTCCGGCCGGGTCCGGTTCGACGGCCACGATGTCACCGGCGCCAAGCCGGCCAGGCTCTACCGGCACGGCCTGTGCCGAACCTTCCAGCAGGCCAGGGTGTTCGCCGAACTCACGGTGCTGGAGAACCTGGTCGTGGCGAGTGGCTTCTCGGTGGCCGAGTTGTTCCGGCGGCGGGTGAACAGGTCGGACCGGGACCGAGCCGGTGCGCTGGCCGAGGAGTTCCGGCTCAGCCACGTCGCCGACCTCTACGCCTCCGAGCTGTCCTACGGCCAGCGCAAGCTGCTGGAGTTCGCGGCCGTCCTGATGAGCAGGCCGAAACTGGTGCTGTTGGACGAGCCGACGGCCGGGGTGAACCCGGTACTGGTCGACACGATGGCCCGGCACATCACCAGCCGGCACGCCGACGGCGTCACGTTCCTGATCGTCGAACACGACATGAGCTTCGTGATGCGGTTGTGCGATCCGGTGGTCGTGCTGGACCAGGGCCAGGAGATCTGCGTCGGTCCGCCCGCCGTCGTGCAGGACGACCCTGCCGTCCTCGATGCCTACCTGGGGGCGTGATGGGCTCGTTGCTGGAACTGCGTTCGGTCGTCGCGGGCTACGGCGCCGGGGACATCCTCAAGGGTGTCGACCTTGATGTGCGGGCCGGCACCGTCACCTGCCTGATCGGTCCGAACGGCGCGGGCAAGAGCACCGTCCTCAAGTGCGTCAGCGGCCTGCTGCGGCCGCGCACAGGAAGCGTGCTCTTCGACGGCGCGCCGATCGACGCGCTGAGCCCGCGCAAGCGCTTGCTGCGCGGCATCGTGCACGTGCCGCAGGATCGCAGCCTGTTTCCGGCCATGACGGTGTGGGACAACCTGCTGATGGGCGGATACGCCCTCGCCGACCAGAAAAAGGTGCGGGATCGGGTGGCCGCCGCGGCCGACGCCTTCCCGATCTGCCGGCGCCGCGCGCACGACCACGCCGGATCGCTCTCCGGCGGCGAGCAGAAACTGGTCGAGCTGGCCAGAACCCTGGTCCTTGACCCGAGATTGGTGCTGCTGGACGAACCGTCGATCGGCCTCGACCCCAAGTCCCGCACCCAGGTCTTCGCGAGCGTGCGCGGCCTTGCCGAGCGAGGCATCACGGTGCTGCTGGTGGAGCAGAACGCCCGCAGCGGCCTTGCCGCGTCCGACATCGGTGTGGTCCTGGACGCCGGTGTCGTCCGGCTCGTGGACAGCGGCGCCAACCTGCTGACCAACCCCGAGGTCGCGCGCGTGTACCTGGGTGGCCACGCCGGTAAGGCGGCCCTGGCCGCACGGTCCCGCGTCGCATCGCCCGACGAGAGGAATCAGCCATGACCCCGTCGCCCGTTCGCGTCGGCTGGATCGGCATCGGTCGGATGGGTGCCGCGCTCGTCCACCGGCTGCTCGAGGCCGGGCACGATGTCGCCGTGTACAACCGAACACGGTCCAAGACCGACGCGGTGGCAAGGCGCGGCGCCAAAGTCGTCGACGCTCCGGTGGACCTGGCCGAGTACGACGTCGTGTTCACCATGGTGTCCGATTCGGCCGACCTGACACAGGTCACCAGCGGCGAGGGTGGC
>DASYBO010000210.1:0-26481 GCA_036500685.1 Pseudonocardiaceae bacterium
GACCAGCAGCGCGACCAGCGCCGGGGATGGCGCCGCCGCCGGACTGCGCATGGCGGATTCGAGCATGAGGGTGCCGGCCAAGCCTTCTGTGGTGGTCGCGGGATTGCCGATCGCGGTCGGCAGGGTGCCACTGGCCACCGAGGACCAGCTCGGCGCTTTCGCAGGCCAGCCGATCTGGTGGGCCAGGGAGACTGGCGCGGCCAGCACCAGCGGGCTGGCGGCCAGGGAACCTAGCATGTCCAGTTGGGGGGCCAGCCGGTTGGACGCTGTCCGCACGGCGACATCCCGTGCCCACAAGGAGGAATCGGGAATCCACAGGGCGGGCGGGTTGATCTGCTGGGTGGGCAGCTGCTGGGCTTCGTCGGCGGACGCGTCGGTGGTCACCACCACGTTGACGCACCGGCCGTTCGCGGCCGGTTTGGTCGCGTTGAAGGTGTTCGCGTCAGCTTCGACCTCCGGCGCCAGCGCCGGTGTCACGGTGACGCCGAGATCGATCACGCCGGAGCAGCCGCGGATCTCGATCGCGGTCGCCGTCGTGGCGATGGCGACGCCACTGACCACACCGATCACGAGCGCGGTGACACGGATCCGGATCTGAAACCGTCGGCGATGGTTTGCCATCCCTGCTCACCTGCTGTCCTTTGTGGATATTCGCGAGAAACTGGCTTGGGCGGGGCCACCGGCAGGCGCGTGCCGGTGGCCCCGGGATCGGGACGAGCCGAGGCGAGCGGGCGCAGTTCACGCTCCAGCCGACGGGTCAGCTCGACGATCGCGCCGGGACGGTCCAGTGCCGCGACACCGACCAGTCGCCCGGCCCGCAGGTACTGGGCAATGCCGGAATCGGCGGCGGCCGGCAGCCTGCGGGCATACCGCGCGTCCAGTTCGGGCATTCCGACGGCCTGGACCCGGACACCGTGCTGGTCGGTCCAGAAGCGCGGCAGCGCGGTGAACGGCTGGGCCGCCGCCCGGCCCGCCAGCAGGCTCTCCGCCGCCGCCCGGCCCATCTCGACCGCGTTGAGCCAATGTTCGATCCGGCGCGGCTGCTCGTCGAACCGCAGGTTCGGCCAGCGGGCTACGTCGCCTGCCGCCACGACGTCCTGCGCGCCAACGGCATGACAGGTCGGCTCGCACAGCACACCGTCGTCGACGACAAGGCCGGAACCCTGGAGCCAACCCACGCACGGCACGCTGCCCGCCGCGATCACCACATGGCTGGCCAGCAGGATCTGACCATTCGACAGGTAGATCGCCGCGGCGTCCGCCTTGAGTCCCCAATGCGCGATACCGACTCCGAGTACGAGTCGCACGCCGTTGTCGTGATGCAGACGGGTGAGTCGGGCGCCGAGTTCCTTGCCGAGCGCTTTGGCCAGCAGGGTCCCCGACCGGCCGAGGATGGTGACCGTGCGGTGCAGCGCGCGCAGACTGCATGCCACTTCGGAGCCGGTGAAACTGGTGCCGATCACCACCACCGGTCCCTTATCCTCGGCCAGCCCTGCGCGCAGGGTCAGCGCGTCGCGCAGGGTGCGGAGCTGATGAATGCGGGGATGGTGCCGGGGCGCGCCGGGAAGCCGTTTCGCGGCGAGTCCGGTCGCGATGACCAGTCCGTCGTAGCCGAGCCGCTCCTCCGACGGCAGGTGCAGCTGCCGCCTGCTGGTGTCCAGCCGCATCACCGTGGTGCCCAGCCGCCAGTGCGCGTCGAGGGCGCGATAGGTGGGCAGGGTCGCGTCCGCCGGTTTCCAGGCGTCGGTGAGGATCTGCTTCGACACGGCAGGCCGGTGATAGGGCCGGTACGGCTCGGCGCCGACGATGAGCAGATCACCGGTGAAACCGAGTTCCCGCAGTCGTTCCGCAGCCCGCAGGCCGGCGACTCCTGCGCCGACGACGACGATCCGTTCACGTCGCCTCACTGCTCACCTCCGGCGAGTTCGCCCGAGAGGTGGATGGCGCGTGCCGGGCAGCAGCGTGCCGCCGACCTGGCCTGTTCCTCGTCGTCGGGTCGCACCTTGTTGACGTAACGGAGCCGGTCGTGGGTCGCGACCTCGAACAGGTCCGGGGCCTGCACCTGGCAGATCCGCCACAGTCGGCAGCGTTGGTTGTCCACGCTCATGGTCAGCTGCGGCACGCTCGCCTGGTTCGCCCGCTCCGGAACGGGTCCGTCCAGCAGACCGAGCCGGGCGAGCACACCCGGTGGGGCGAACCGCAATCCGACGATCATGATCGTCGGGAGGGTCACGGTGATCCCGGCGAACGTCACGACGTCAAGGTGGCCGTTGGCAGCCGCGCCGAACCAGGCGTGCAGCGCGGTGATCGCGACGGCGACATAGGCGAGTTGGTGCAGCCGCAGCCAGTGCCGGTAGACCAGGAACCGCTGCACCGCGACCGACACCGCGATCGCGATCATGAGTTCGAGGCCGATGATGCCCAGTCCCCAACGGAACGCTCCCCCGTCGACGAGCGGGACGGCCAGCATGACCGGACGAAAGCGCTCGTCGGCGTCGGTCAGCAACAAGAAGCACAACGCGTGCAGCACGCCGAAGGCCAGGGTCAGCACCGCAAGGACCAGGTGAGCACCGCGCACCGCGTGCCGACCGGTCAGCCGGTGGATCAGCCCCGTCGCGGCGAAAATCCCCCACGCCAGTGTGAAACACATCAACACATAGGCGAGCCGGGCGGAGAACGCGGCCACCTGGCGCACGCCGGAATCGTGCGGGGAATGAGTTGTACCGATGGCGAGCAGCGCGAACAGCATGACACACCTCCGGAAACCGACGACGGGGAATCCCGTTTGCACGCCCCGAAGTGAACAGCCCGGCTACCAGTTGTTCCAGATGGTATGCGGTAATCGACTGTCCTATCTTCATCACGCCTGTATTACGGCGGGAATGATAGGATCAAAACGTGAGGGGTGTTCGAGTCGGTTGGTGAACGGTGTGTAGTGCTTCGTTCAGCTCGGCGATCGAATGGAATTCGGACCAGCGTTCCAGCCTGCGCAGTTCGTCGACGACGAACGGCGAACCGGTGCTCTCGGCCAGCAGCAGGGCGTCGAAACCCGTCGCCGCGGCAGCATCGAGGTCACCGAGATCGGCATGCGCGACCGCGATCTTGGCCAGGTGCACGCCCTGCAACCACGGGCAGACCTGCGTCCAGTGGGTGCGCACCTGCGCGTACGCGTCCAGCGCCTCGGTGATGCGGCCGAGGTCGAGCAGGCGTCCGGCGCGCTCGGTCAGCACGTGGTACTTGCTGACCCAATAGCCGACCACGAATTCCTCGTTGTGATCCGGCGCAAGCCGCTCCACCAGGTCGACCGCCTCGTCCATGGCGCCGAGACACGCGGCTTCCTCGCCTCGGCGGGCCAGCCCGCGCGCCTGCTGGTGCAGCGCGAAGGCCCGCACCCTCGGACTGATGCCGTGTTCCCGCAGGGCCGCCCTTGCCAGCCCGATCACCCGGTCCACGTCGCCTTCGGCTTCGGCCAGCGCGCTCATCCTGGTGTAGGCGTAGGCGACCAGGTCCCGTGAGTCGGCGGCCTGGGCCTGCTGGAGCGCCCTGGCCGTCCAGTGTCCCGCTTTGTGCAGGTCACCGCTTTGCTGATGCAGGAAACCACACATCTCCGCGTACCCGGCGCAGACGAACAGCAGGCGGCGGCGCAGTTCGCCGCGCGGTGCGGCCCTGCGCATCCCGTCCGCGATGTCGTAGAGCTGCCGCGCGGCAAGCAACAGCGCGCCGGACCGCCGCCAATTGGACGCGTCGTTGATCATTCTGCGCGCGACCAGCAGATGAGTGACGATCCTCGGGCCCATCGGCACACCCGAGAGCTGGGCCTCACCGGCCTGCCCCACGGCGAACGCGGTTGCCGCAGGGCAGAGGTCGCGCACGGTCAGCGTCGCGGAAGGGTCCGTTTCGCTGGCGGGGGCGGGCTCGTCGAGAGCCCGCTCGGCCAGCCCCAGCAGCAACGGCGGCACGCCGAGCAGTCGCTGCAACGCCCGCAGGACCCGCATGTCGTAGGCGAGGTTGCCGCCCGCCTCCAGCCTGGAGATGGTGGACTGCGAGAAACCGGCCCTGGCTCCCAGTTCGCCCTGGCGCAGGCCATAGGCGCGGCGCGCGATCGCCACCACCGCGCCCGGCGAGACCGCAGCCGCCGCCTTGACCTGCCACGAGCTCCAGAACGACGTCGGCAGTGGCGGCAGACTCCGCCCGACCGGCGCGCTGACCTGCAACCCGGCGATGTCCTCGATCGACGACGCGTCCGTGTGCGTCATGCTCCCGCCCTCCGTGTTCCGCTGGCCGGTCCGGTCGACACGGCGCGGCGCTCACCTCGCGACGACATGATTCGCCTGAATATTCTCCGGTAGTAGTAGCCGATGCAGAATCCGCATTCGCCCTTGCTGCTGCCTGCGGCTCTACCAGTACGAGGGATGCCGAGCCGGCGGCGGCGATCCTAGCCTACGAAAGGACCCTGTAGGTCACTGTTGGGAGTGTCATGACGATCTTGGTGACTGGCGCGACCGGCAATGTCGGTCGTAACGTCGTAGACCTGTTGGTGAACGCCGGAGTGGACGTGCGGGCGACCTCTCGCAACCCGGAGTCGCTCGACCTGCCGGCGGAGGTCGATGTCCGCAGGGCGGACCTCACCGACCCGAAGACGTTCGAGCAAGCGCTTCAAGGCGTGGAGAAGATCTTTCTCTACACGCAACCTGCCGCCATCAAAGGGGTGCTGGAGGCCGCGAAGGCCGCCGGCGTCAAATACGCCGTGCTCCTGTCCTCGCTCGCCGCCGCCGGGCGCGATCCGGACCACTGGATCGCGCGGTGGCATCTGTCGGCGGAGGAGGCGATCGAGCGGTCCGGTCTGTTGTGGACGTTCGTGCGACCGGGCGCGTTCGCCGTGAACTCCTTGCAGTGGGCCAAGCCCATCAAGGACCGGAAGCCGGTACGGCTTCACTACGCGCAGTCGTATCTGTCCTCCATCCACGAGCGGGACATCGCCGAGGTGAGCACCTGCGCTCTGCTGCAGGACGGTCACGCGGGCGCGAAGTATCACATCAGCGGCGGTGACAGCATTACGCAGGCCGAGCAGGTCGCACTCATCGGTCAGGCGATCGGCCGCGAGCTCGAGTTCGAGGACCTCACGGGGGATCAGGTACGCGATGAATTCCGCAAGCAGATCGAGTACCGCGTTCAAGAGTTGATACGGGATGGCGTAATCGGCTCGACGGACACACCGGGGATCATCGAGACCAGGATCCGCTACTACGAAGAAGCCTTGGACGGGCCCGAGAAGATCGACGGCACGGTGGAGAAAGTCCTTGGCAAGCCTGCGCGAACCTTCGCCGAGTGGGCTGTGGACCACAAGGCGGACTTCACGAACTAGGGATACGCCAATCGCCGGGGACTCGCAGTCCCCGGCGATTTCATGCCGTCCGTTACCAAGCAACAGGTAGTTCGGTGATCACCTGGAAGCCGGCGGTGGGATTGAACGGGATCTCCTCTGCCGGAGCCGCGAGGCGCAGGCTGGGGAGCCGCTGGATCAGCGTGCCAAGCGCGATTTCCATGGTGATGCGCGCGAGGTTCTGTCCGAGGCATTGGTGAGCGCCGAAGCCGAAAGAGACGTGGTCCCTGGTTGAGGCGCGGTGCCAGCCAAGAGAGTTCGGCGTCTCATAGACGTCCTCGTCGCGGTTGATGAGGGAGGTTATGAAGAAAACGCCGTCGCCCTTGCGGATGGTGGTTCCGTCGATCTCGATGTCGTCTATGGCCAAACGCGACACACCGTCGGGAATCGACAGCAGTCGCAGCAGCTCGTCAACGGCGGCAGGCATCAGCGATGGGTCGGCCCGCAGTTCGGCAAGCCGCTCGGGGTTCTGGAGCAGGGCGAACATGCTGAGCGAGATCATGGTCCCCGTGGTGCCGTGGCCGCCTGCCACCTGCAGGACCAGCGTCGAGACCAACTCTTCGCCGACCATGTCGCCAACGTCGCCGAGGTCACCGCGCTCCGCGAGAAGGTCGTCGAGGACGCTGTCACCGGGGTCCTGCCGCTTCTGCGCGATCAGCTTGCCCATGTAGGCCATGAGCTCGTCGTACGCGGCATTGGCGTCGGGCCCGGCAACGAGCCGCTGCGACTGCTGCTCGAAGAAATCGTGATCGTCCTCCGGGATACCCATCAGGTGGTACAACACCGTCACGGGCACCGGTGCCGTGAACGCCGGGATCAGATCGGCGGGAGAACCGTTCGCGAGCAGGTGATCCAGCTGCCGGTCGACGATCTCCTGGATCTTCGGGCGCATGGCGTTGATCCGCTTGGTCGTGAAGCTGGGAATCAGCATCTTGCGCCGGGCTTTGTGCACCGCCCCGTCCACGCCGACCAAGGCGGTGACGATCTTCATGACCTTCTGCTGGACGTCGCTGACGGTGGAGGCGATGATCGCGAACATCATGGGCCACGCCGGGTTGGTGCGGTCACTGGATATGCGCGGATCGACCAGAAGTCTGCGGGCCACGTCGCGACCGGTGATCGCCCAGACGCGCCGGCCGTCGTAGAGGGCCATCTCGGCGAATGGCCCCTGCTCGACCAACGACAAGTAGCCCGGCGCCGGCTGATAGGGGCATGTGCGGTCCTGCGGGAACACAACGGTGTCAGTCATGTGGAAACCTCCGAACGACCAAGGCGGTGCTTGTCCCAGACGCGTGCTGGAACGCGCGCGATCCGCCCAGCACGGAGCGGGCGGGCGCGGTCCGATTCGCACGTTAGCCAGGTCACGACCGGCCGGGCATCCCCTCAACTGGTAGTGCTCGGCGTCACGGCGATCAGCGCTGGTGATCGCGGAGGACCCCATCGGACTGGTGCAGTTGTCTGATGATCGTCGATGACTTGCCGGCCAGTGTTCCCGCGATGAGCCGGTCGATCCCGGAGATCCGGGTGAACCTCATGGCCAGACGGCGGATCCAGACCTGCGGCAGAGATGCCGGGACGAACCAGCGGATCCCCTTGCGGCCGGTCAACTGCTTCTCCAGCACCACCGGCCGCCACAGCTGTTCGTAACGCGCCAAGGCGTCCTCGATCGAGCCGGCCGTCACCAACTGGTCGGCGAGCAGGTACGCGCCGGCGATCGCGAGCGAGGCACCCTGACCGGCCAGCAACGACACCGCCTGGCAAGCGTCACCGATCAGCGTGACCCGGCCATGACTCCAGGTCGGCATCTCGATCTGCGCCACCAGGTCGTAGTACACCTCCCCGGTCGGCGGGCACTGGCCGAGCACCCTCGGCACTATCCAGCCGAGCGACCCGTACTCGCGCAGCACGGCCGCGCGCGCGTCCACGGGCAGCGTGCGATCGGGTGTGCGGTGCACGGCATAGGCGGCAACCCTGCCGCCGCGCAGACCGTAGAGACCCAGCTGGCGGTCGATCGTGTCGGTGAGGCAGAACCGGTTCCGCAGGTCGGCATGGATCGCCGGATCGTCGAAGGAGAACGCCGCCGTGTGAAAACCCAGATACCGCAAGTAATTCGACTCCTCGCCGAAGACGAGACCCCGCACGGCGGAGTGGATCCCGTCGGCGCCCACGAGCAGATCCGCGTCCAGCGTGCCGCCGTCGGTCAGGGTCACCCGCACGCTGTCGGCACCTTGCTCGACACTGGTCAGACTCGTCGCGAACCGGAGGTCGACAGCGGCGGACAGGCTTTCGCGCAACGCCAGTTCCAGATCGGGCCGCATGATGCTGAGCAGTCGGCCACCGACGGACTTGGCGACCTGACCGAAGGGCAGCGCGGCGCGGCGGCGTCCGGTCTCGTCGAGGAAGCTCACCTCGTCGACGTGGTAGCCGAGTTCCTGGATCCTGGGTAGGACGCCCATGGCTTCGGCCGCGTCGTAGCCGACCCCGAAGAAGTCGATCATGTAGCCCTGACTTCGGGGGCCAGGGGCCTTCTCCAGCACGACCACGTCCCAACCGAGGGTGTCCAGCCGTTGTGCGAGGGTGAGCCCGGCGAGCCCGGCCCCGCAGATCACGACCTTCATCAGTCTTCGCCTGCCTTTCGATGACGACGGCGCCCAGCGGCGGTCGTGGGCGCGAGGATTCTGTTCAGGACCGGGGCGGCGAGGGCGGCGGTCAGATCCGGGTTGAGGCTGTGATGCAGGAGGACGCCGTCGAGGGCAGCGGCCAGCACGGTCGCGGTCTGCCGGGGCTCGGGCACGCCGTGGTCCTCCAGCCACCGGGCGAACTTCTGGACGAAGTCGGTGATGAACGTGCCCAGTTCCCGACGGAGGTCCTCGTCGCGGGTCGCGGCCAGGTAGGTCTCGGTGAACAGCAGCGACATCGAGTCATGCCCGGTGTACTGATCCAGCGTGCCCAGCAGCAGCCCCAGCAACTCCTCGGGCGTCCGAGCTTGTTCCAACAAGACGTCCAGGCCGGTGACCGCTGCGCCGATCCCGCCGAGTGCCGCTTCGCGCAGCAGAGCCGGCAGGGACGCGAAGTGGTAGTGCACCAGCCCCGCAGCGACGCCAGCCCTTTCGGCGAGCACCCTGGTACTGACCGCCGTCCAGCCCCGCTCTGCGATGAGTTCCGCGGCCGTGCGCAGCAACTGCTGGCGTACCTGCTCGCCCCGTTCTGCCGCTGTCGGTGCCACCGCTACCCCATCACTGGTCGAATGCCCTGGGCGTTCGTATTGGGCGAATGCCCAAACACTAGCACGACTTGCCTCGGACTGAACAAACGTTTAGCATCCTGAACATGCGGCCAGTCGAGTCTGGTGACCTCACGACGCGGGCGAAGATCCGCAACGTTGCGTTGCGGCTGTTCGCCGAAAGCGGCTTCGATGCCGTCTCGGTCCGCCAGATCGCCACTGCCGCGAACGTCTCGCCCGCTTTGGTGCTGCATCACTTCGGCAGCAAGGACGGCTTGCGGCAGGCCGTCGACCAGCACGTCGGCACGATCTTCGAGACACTGTTGGACATCACGTCCCGCACCGATTTCGCGGCTCTGCTCAGCGCCGGCAACGGCGGCTTCGTCGCCGAGGCGTTCGCGCACGCTTTCCCGCCCGATTCACCGCTGCCGGGCTATCTGCGCCGACTGCTGCTGTCCGGCGATCCAGCCGGGATGGCGCTGTTTCGGCGCTGGCACGAGGCAACCCAGCTCGTCATCACCACGCTGGTCGACCAGGGCCTTGCGGTCGGCAGCGCGGACGAGCCGCTGCGCGCCGCGCTGTTGCTGGTCAACGATCTGGGCGTGGTCCTGCTGCGCGACGCGGTGCGGCACAGCCTCGGCGTCGACCCGCTGTCCCCGGACGGGTTGCGCCGCTGGGCCGGCGAGGTGACCACGCTTTACCGGGGCGGCCTGTGGACCACCCCGCCCGACAGCGACAAAACCGGCCCAACGGAGGCAACTTGATGACCACCCACACGCCAGGACCCATTGCCCGCACGATGTACGCGGCGCCCGCTCACCTGTACGACTGGCACGCCGGATGGCTGCTGGGGCAACGGTTTCTCCGTCTGACCCATGTCGGCCGCCGGTCCGGCCGGACCTATCACACCGTGCTCGAAGTGGTCGGCACCAACAAGACCACCGGCGAATACGTCGTCATCGCAGGCTACGGCCGCGCCGCGGACTGGTACCGCAATGTTCAAGCGCATCCCGCCGTCGAGGTCGTGGTGGGCAGGCATCGGTTCGTCCCGGTCCACCGCGTGCTCGACGAGCCGGAGGCCGCCCGCGTCGTTGCGGACTACGAACGTCGAAACCGTCTGATCGCACCAGTCCTGCGACGGGTACTCAGTCGCCTTGTCGGTTGGGACTACGACGGCGGCGACGCCGCGCGAAGCCGGCTCGTCCAGCAGTTGCCGGTGCTCGCGTTCCGGCCTGCGGACAACACGCGGTGAGTCCCTACCTGCCCAGCACCGAATCGCCGACGAAGGTGGCGATCGCCGCACCCAACTCCGGACCGGCGTCCTCCTGAAGGAAATGGCCCGCACCGGCGATGGTGGGATGCGACAGTCCGGCAGCACCAGCCATGGTCCTGCGCAGGATCGGAGCCATCGCGGCGGTGATCGGATCGCCGTCGCTGAACGCGATCAGGAACGGCTTCGTGGAGGACGTGAGGGCCTGCCAGGCGGCGCGATTGGCCGTGCTCGCGGGGTCGTCGGGCCGGGTCGGTACGAGTGTCGGCATCGCGCGCGGGCCGGCCTTGAAGGACTCGTCGGGGAATGGCGCGTCGTAGGCGGCGCGCGCCTGGGCCGAGAGGCTGGTGCGGCAGCCGCTCTGCACGAGCCTGCCGATGTCCAGGGTCGGCGCCGTCTCGACGGCCCGCCGGAACTGCCACCACACCTGCGGCATGTCCACGTCCCCGGTCGGCAGCCCGGTGTTGGCCGCCACCACCGCGGCGAACCGATCCGGCTGCTCAGCGACCAGTCGCAGGCCGATCAGGCCACCCCAGTCCTGGCCGACCATCGTCACCGAGGACAGGTCCAGTCGGTCGACGACCAGCGATCGAATCCACTCGACATGGCGGGCATAGCTGTGGTCCTCGACCGTGGCGGGCTTGTCCGAGCGACCGAACCCGATCAGGTCCGGGGCGATCCCCCGCAACCCGGCCTTCGCCAACACCGGAAGTACCTTCCGGTACAGAAACGACCAGCTCGGCTCGCCGTGCAACAGCAGGACCACTGGCCCATCGGCCGGGCCATCCTCTACGTACGCCATCCGCAGCTGCCCGCCGTCCGGATCGGGAACCTCGACATAGTGCGGTTCATGTCCGAAATCGGGCAGATCGACGAAGCGGTCGTCCGGGGTTCGCAGCACGCGCATGCCGCCACGCTACCCACCCGCTCGTTACGCGCAGGCGCGCAGGCTCCCTGCGAATGAAGTCTTGAAAACCGACCGTGCGATCGAGGAGCGTCAGATGAGCGAACTGAACGAGGAAGAGCAGACGATCGTGCAGGTCGTCACCCGGTTCGTCGAGCGCAGGGTGCGGCCCGTCGCGCGGGAACTGGAGCACGCCAACACCTATCCCGAAGCACTGCTCGACGCGATGAAGGAGATGGGGATCTTCGGCCTCGCCATTCCCGAACCCTACGGCGAGGCCAAGGTCTCGATGCCGTGCTACGCGGCCATCACCGAGGAACTGGCCCGTGGCTGGATGAGCCTTGCCGGTGCGATGGGTGGCCACACGGTGGTCTCGAAGCTGATCGTGCGCTTCGGCAGCCAGGAACAGAAGCAGCGCTACCTGCCGCGCATGGCCACCGGTGAGCTGCGGGCGACGATGGCCCTCACCGAGCCATCGGGCGGGTCGGACCTCGCGAACCTGCGCACCCGCGCTCGACGGGTGGACGGTGACTGGGTGATCGATGGCGCCAAGACCTGGATCACCAACGCTCGCCGCTCCGGCCTGATCGCGTTGCTGTGCCGCACGAATCCCGACGCGGTTCCCGCGTACAAGGGCATCAGCATTCTGTTGGTCGAGCAGGGGATCGAAGGATTCACCGTCGGCAACGATCTGTCCAAGCTGGGCTACAAGGGCGTCGAGAGCTGCGAGCTGTTCTTCGACAACTGTCGCGTGCCCTACGACGCGCTGCTGGGCACGGAGGAAGGCGTAGGGTTCACCCAGATGATGACCGGCCTTGAGGTCGGCCGCATTCAGGTCGCGGCGCGGGCAGCCGGGGTCGCGAAAGCCGCGCTGGACGACGCCTTGCGCTACGCGCAGACCCGTGAGAGCGCGGGCCAGCCGATCTGGAAGCACCAGTCGGTCGGCAACCTCCTTGCCGACATGGCGACCAAGTACAGCGCTGCGCACCAGTTGGTGATGCACGCCGCCAGGACGATGGAGTCGGGGCGGCGCTGCGACCTTGAGGCGGGC
This sequence comes from Pseudonocardiaceae bacterium, assembly GCA_036500685.1. Lineage (GTDB taxonomy): Bacteria > Actinomycetota > Actinomycetes > Mycobacteriales > Pseudonocardiaceae > CAJCJE01. The sequence goes on from DASYBO010000210.1 coordinate 11,832, forward strand.
ATGGCGAAACTGTTCGCGTCCGAGGCGGCGATGGAGATCGCGTTGAACGCGATCCGCGTCCACGGCGGGAACGGCTATTCGACCGAGTACGACGTCGAACGCTACTTCCGAGACGCGCCGCTGATGATCGTCGGCGAGGGGACGAACGAGATCCAGCGCAACGTCATCGTTCGGCAACTCGTCGCGCGGGGTGGGCTCTCGTAAGGCCTCGCGAGTCAGCGGCGGGTGCGGGGCCCGCACCTCGGTGGTTCGACTTCGGGACGGCTACTCGCGTTCAACCGCGCGCAGCCCACGCGCGGGCGTCCACCACTCGACCACGAGCATCGTGGCTGCCTCGTTGAGGTGCGTGTGCACGACTTCGGCGATGTCGGCGCGAAAGCTGTCGCCGTCCGATCCCTGGGTGACCGGTCCGGCGGCGAACGCCCGCCCAGCGATCTTCACCTCCCCCGGCCACTGCGCCTCAGCACCCTCAACCGGGTCGACCGTGGCACCGTGCAAGGCGAACCGCGGATCCCGACGGAGGTCGGCGCCCTTGCGCGCGTTCGGCATCGAGCCGAAAACCAGTTCGCCGTCCTCGAAGACCGTCTCGATCCCGGAAATCCGCGGCGAGCCATCGGCGCGCACGGTAGCGATGGTCTTGTGTTTGTGAGCGTCGAACAGCGCCCGCACCCGCTGCGCGAACTCCGGCTCTGCCTGTTCGAAGTCCTGCCACGCCGTCATCAGCCCATGATTGCACCGGGCCCCGACAGTCCGCGCGCTCAGGCTCCGGTGTACTGGCAGCATGACGACGACCCTTCGCGCCGCTGGTCCCGCTGATCTGACCATGGTGTTGCCGCTGGCCGTCGCGTTCTACGCGGAGGACGGCTTCGCCACCGGCGAGCCCGCACTGCGCAGCAACCTCACGACACTGCTCGCCTCGCCCGCGGCTCGTGTCACCCTGCTCCACTCAGCCGACCAACCGCTCGGCTTCGCCATCACCACCACCAGCTTCGGTCTGGAAAACGGCCTGATCGCCGAACTGGAAGACCTGTTCGTGGTGCCGACAGCACGCCGCCGCGGCCTGGCCGGCCGACTCATCGCGGACAGCGTCGCGTGGGCACGTGAGCAAGGTTGCCGGCATCTTGAGTTGGTCGTGGCACCGAACGGCCGCGACATCGGGCACCTGGTCGACTACTACCTCGCCCACGGTTTCCGCGACGACGGCCGCCGCCTGATCAGTCGACCGCTGGATTGACGCACCTTGATGTATATGCAACACTGTCGGCATGAGTAGTTCCTCGATCGACGAGATCGTGAGTGACTGCCTTGCGGTGCGCGTCCGACTGATCGGCCGGGCTCTCACGAGCCTCTACGACAGCGCCCTCGGTTCTCACGACGTGACGATCGCCCAGGTCAATCTGTTGGCCGCCCTGGGCAAGGTCGGCCCGTGTCCGCCGTCGAGGCTTGGCCAGGTGTTGCAACTGGAGCGGTCCACGGTCAGTCGGAATGTGAACCTGCTGCTGAGCCACGGCTGGATCGAGGCCCTGTCGTCCGACTCGAAAGGGATACGCGAGGTTGCGCTCACCCGCGCGGGCCGAGCCAAGATCGAGTCCGTGATGCCCAGGTGGCGACAGGCCCAGCAGCAGGCCGCACAGCTTCTGGGAGAGCCAGGAGTGCATGCGGTCCAGGCAATGGCGACCAGCATCGGCTACCCGCCCGGCGCCTAGCCAAAACAGGATCGAACTCAGCCGCGGTCGAGCGCCGATATGTTGTATATACATCAAGAAGGAGGAGATCATGAAGACACACTTCGCGGACAAGGTGGTCTTGGTGACGGGCGCGTCGCGCGGAATCGGCAGAGCCGTCGCGCTGGCGTTCGCCCGAGAAGGAGCACGGCTGGTTCTCGCGGCCCGCTCGGCTGAACACCTTGCCCTGGTGGAGAAGGAGGTGCGCGAGCTCGGCGCGGCGGCGTTGTCGGTGCCGACCGACGTGACCTCCCACGACGCCGTTGCGGCCCTGGTGGACGCGGCGATCAAGCGACTCGGACGAATCGATGTACTGGTGAACAACGCCGGAATCGGAAAGGTCGGCAATATCGACTCGGTGGCATTTGCCGACAACGTCCAGCAAACACTGCGCGCGAGCCTTTTCGGAGCGATCGACGTGACGCAACGCGTGCTCCCGGTATTCCGCCAACAAAGGTCGGGGACGATCGTCAACATGTCGTCGGTGATGGGGCGCAAAGCGTTTGCTCGATTCGGCTCGTACGCGATCGTGATGCACGCGGTCTCCGCGTTGTCGGACAGCCTTCGCCAAGAGGTGGCCGGCAGCGGTATTCGGGTCTCGGTGATCTATCCCGCTCTCACTGCCACCGACCTGTTGCGGGAGGCGACGGAAGCCGAAATGCCCGCACCATTCCGACACATGACTCCGCTCTCGACCGACGCCGTCGCGCGAGCCGTGGTAGCGGCGGTCCGGCGCGGGAAACGACGGGTCGTATTGCCGCGAACGGCCAACATGTTGTTGCTTGGTGAGGCTGTGTCGCCGGTCATCGGCGACTTTATCGCCACCGCTCTGACCCGGCGGCCCATCGTCAGGATGCTGGGGATGAGCCGAGGGACGACCTACCACGAAACAATCTTGAGCCGATGAGGATCATGATGACCAAAACCTTCGCCGCCAGACACGACATCGACGCCCTGCGAGTGGCCGCCAGCTGGCCGAACCCCTCGCCCCGCATACTGCTGGTGTTGATGAACCAACTGCTCGCGGCCCGCCGATACGACGAGGCACACGAGTTCTTCGACAAGCTCAGCCGAGAGGACCCGGATCAGGCCCTGCCACTGGCCATCGCTGGCATCGCACTGTCCAAGTTGGGTGGTCGTCTCGATGAGGCGCTGGGCACGCTCGATGCGGCCGTCGCCAAACAGGTCGGCCTGCCGAACTACCTGCGCGGCATCGTGCGTGCGCAGGCCGGGATCACCGAGGGCATCGCCGACCTCGAGCTGGTGGTCGCGCTGCCCGAGCGGTTCCCCTCCGGAGTGCGCCGCTCCGCATATCATGGCTTGGCATCGCTCTATGCCGCCGCTGGGCGAGAAGACGACGCCCAGCGCGCTCGGGACAAGGTCGGCACCGACCGACACGCATCCCTGCTGGCCGCCGACTACTGGGTCACCGACGACGCCGGGTTCCGGTTCGTCCCGCCGCAGCTTGTCGAGGTCGCCGAGGGCGTGCATGTCGCCAAGGGCTACGACTTCTCGGACATCGCGTTCGTGCGCACCAGCGCCGGAGTGATCGCCATCGACGCGGGTGGCACTCCGGACAACGCCGCCGCCGCGCTCGCCGCCTATCGCGCCATCACGACCGATCCAATAACCCACGTGCTGATCACGCACGGGCACTGGGACCACGTGGGCGGGTTGGCCGCATTGCGTGGGCCGGACACCCAGGTCGTGGCTCGATCCAACATCGAGCACCGGCACACCGTCCGCCCGCCGTGGCCACGGTTCCTGCCCGCGGGCGAAACCCTGCGTGGCCTGGACGGCGAGCCCGACCAGTTGATCGACGAGCCGACCACACTGCGCATCGGTGACCTGGACGTGGAGCTGCTTCCGGTCAGCGGGGGGGAAACCGAGGACGCACTGTTGGTGCACGTGCCGGCCAGGGGCGTGCTGTTCGTGGGCGACATCATGATGCCCTACCTTGGCGCGCCGTTCTTCGGTGAAGGCTCCCCCGAGGGCCTGATCGAGGGCATGCGAGAGGTGGAACGGCTCGCGCCGAAGGTCGTGGTCCACGGGCACCCGCCGCTGACCGACAACTTCACCACCGCCACGATCCCCCACGTGCGCGCCGCGCTGGAGTCGCTAGTGGACACTGTGGACGCCGACCTGCGAGACTGGCGCACCCTCGGCCAGATCTTGCGCCGCAACCACCTGCCCGAACTGCTGCGCGAACACCCCGACGCCGTGCTCCCCTACTTGCTCCTGCGCGAAGGCCTGATCAAACGGAAGCACCGGCAGTACAGCGGATACTGGCAGCCCGACGGCGAGGGCGTGGAGGACATCTTCCCGGACGAATGGGCGCTGGCGCTGGACCTGCTGGCCGCCGGTGACCCTGACCGGCACGCGGAGGTGATCCGCGACCTGCTGGACCGCGACTACCTGCCGGTCGCCCTGCGCCTGGTCGACCACGCGCTGCTACGCCACGCCGACCATCCCGCGCTGTCCGCACTGCGCCAAGAAACACTGGAGCGCCTGACCGAGCGCAACCTGAACACCGGCCCGTTCCGATTCATCATCTACTCCGGGCTGAGCGGCATCGAACTGCCAGTCCCTCAGGTCTGACCCGTCACACCAGAAAGCCAAACCTGCCCGGCATATCAGCCGGTGTGAGCGATCGCGTCGATGACGCGGGAGCGCAGCTCGGCGGTGCCGCCAGCCTAAACGTGCGGTTCGAATCGCGGAATGATCTCCTCGGCGAAGCGGTGTAGCGGCGTGTGGTCGTAGGCGACGCCGGGGATGTAGACGACGATGTAGTCCGCGCCGGCCTCAAGCAACTCCTCGATCCACGCGGCGATCGCGGCACTGGAGTCGATCATGCACAGCGTGTCCGGCGGGCTGCCGGCGACCGCACGGGCGCGGAACTCGTCGAGGGTCAACCGGCCGCGAGCCTGGGCGGTGGCGGCCTCAGGATCTGCGCCGGGCGCGATGGGGAAGGCGCTGATCGACGTCGACTTGGTGATAGCGTCGTAGTCGGTGCCGACCCTGTCGCAGTGTCTGCGCAGCACCGAGAGCTTGTGCCGGATCACTTCCGGCTTGCCACGCCCGAAGTTGCAGCCGTCGGCATACCGGGCGACGAGGCTCAGCGTGACCTGTTCGCCCGCGCCACCGATCCACAGTGGAGGATGACCGCCGCCCGCGCCCTTCGGTTCGTTGACCGGCCGGTCGAGCTGGTAGTGCTTGCCGGTGAACACGACGTCGTCCTCGGTCCACAGCCGCCGCACGAGTTGGACGGCCTCGGCGAACGCCGCCATCCGATCGCGGGTCGGCGGCCACGGGTAGCCGTAGGCACGCCATTCCTGTTCGTCCCAGCCGGCACCGAGCCCGGTGTAGAGGCGGCCGTGACCGGCGACGTGGGCAGTGGAGGCCATCTTCGCCAGCAGCGAGGGCTGCCGGTAGCCGTTGCAGGTGACCATCTGGCCCACGTGCACGCGTTCGGTGTCACGCAGCAGGCCCGCAGTGCTGATCCACCCCTCGAAGGTCGACTCCCGCGTCACCTCGGGGACGGTGTGCAGATGGTCGAACAGCCAGACCGAATCCCACGGGCCGCGATCGGCGGCCCGGGCCACCGCTGTCATCGCCTCGTACTGCTCGACCGGATCGGCGATCTCGGTGAGGTCGAGGCGCCACCCCTGCGGGGCGAAGATCCCGAAGCGCGCGTTCATGAACGCTGATCCTGCTAGCCGATCCGACCGGGCAACAGGGCACTTCGAAGGCGAACGGCGTGAAATTCCGTCAAATCAACGGGCGAACCGCCGTGTGGGCCGCACACCGTGCGGCCCACAGCGGGTTCAGTTCATGCACAGACCCCACACGTCGGTGCTGGTGCTCGGGCTTGACACGCCGCCGGCGTGGCCGGTCGCGGACCAGTTCGTCGGGGCGGATCCGTTGCTCGTCGGGTTGCCGCTGGAATCGCTCGGGTAGTCGCCGTCGAGGTGGTCGCCCTGCGAGCCGGGCGCGGTGAAGGCGCCGGTGGTCGGGTCACCACCGCTGATGGAGGCACCGCCGCTGATCATCGTGCCCGACGTGCCGCAGGTGCTGCCGGTAGCGGTCGTCGTACCGCTCGCGGTGCCAGGACCGGTCACGTGAGTGTGCTTGACCGTGACGGTGATTCCGGAAACGCTGATGCCGCTTCCGCTGCAGACCGCGAAGGCAGCGGTCGTGTTGCCGATGCCGGACATGCCGCCGTTGAGCGCGACCGCCGTCCATGAGGTCGGGTCGGTCGTGGCGTCCGCCGCAGCGGCGCCGGAACTGTCCGACGGGTAGCTCGCGATCGCCTTGACACTCTTGTTGCTGGCCAAAGTGGACTGTGCACCGCCGCCGAGGAGCAGGGTGTTCGACGGGCACGTCGCGGTCACCGAGGTCATGCCGCCCGAAGTCGTCGGGCCCGCGGTGCTGCTCACCACCACCTGGGTGTGGTTGATCGTGGAGTTGGTGAAACACACGGCGAAGGGCTGGACGGTGTAGTTGCCTCCGCCCTGGCCGCCGGTCGCGCCGTAGCCCAGCCAGTACGTGGGGTCGGTGGCGCCGTTGCCCGCGGCCGAGGTGCCGTTGGTGCTCGGCTCGGTTTCCATCACATGGATGCCGTCGATCTGTTGCTGGGTCCCGGAACCGGTCACCTGCGCCCCGCCACCGGACACCAGGCCGCTGGAGCACTGGGCGTCGGTTTTCAGCAGGACACCGGATCCGGGGTTGGACCACGACGTGGTTCCCGGCGTCGCCACCGAGGAACTCGTTGAGGCATAGGCGATTCCGGGCAGGACGAGAGCCAGTGCCGCGCCGACGATGGTCGCCGTGGCGATGTTACGTCTCCGCACTTTCGGTCCTTTCATGGAAATCAGGGTTTCGTCGTCGCCGGTACTTGGTCCGGCGTCAGAGTCGGTGCCGGCAATGGGTTGGGATTCGGGTCCGACGTCAGGTCCGGAGTGGACGTCGGGGCGGTCCAGCTGATCGTGACCTGACCGTCGCCGCCGTTGACCGTGCCCGCGTTGGCCCCGGCCGTCAGCACCGGGTTCGCGACCTCGGTCGCGGCGAACGAGCTGCCGCCGCCACCACCACCGCCCGCACCGCCGTAGCCACCGAAGGTGCCGCCACCGCCAGCCCCACCGCCTCCGCCGTAGTAGCCGCTGCCCGCGCCACCGCCTGCGCCGCCACCAGACGTGGTGGCGTTCGGGTTGTTGCAGGGCGGAGTCCAGGTGCCGTTGCACGGCTTGTTCCCGGCACCGCCGATCCCGGCCACGCCGAGCGCACCCGACGAGCCGTCACCACCGCAGCGGGGATCGTTCAGCGGGTCGGCGGGCGGTGGGCTGCCGGCGCCGTGCCGGCACGGATCCAGCCCGGGCGTCCCGCCTGCGGTGGGGGTGGCGCCCATGCCGGAAACGCCGGCGTTTCCGCCGTCCACGAGCGTCCCGCCGTTGACACCGGTCAGGCCGCCACCGTCGCCGCCCGCACCGCCGAGCGCGCCGCCCTGCCCGCCGCCCCCACCGTCGCCGCCACCGCCCGAGCCGACCAGGATCCGGCTCGACAGACCGCACCTGAGGTCCGCGCAACCTCTCCTGGCCAAGCGGACATCGGAGGAGCCGCCGCCGCCCGAGCCGTTGCCGCCGTTGCCCACCGCGGTTCCGCCGTTGGCACCGGAGGCATCGCCCGGTGCACCCGGCACGCCGCCGTTGGACCCGCCGAATCCGCCGAGCGCCCCGGAACCTCCGGACGGGCCGTTGCTCATCCCGCCCGAGCGTGATGCGGCGGTGCCGTTCACGCCGTGCCCGGCCACGTCGACCTGAAGGACCGTATGGCGCCGGAGGCGATTCACCGTTCCGGACGCCTGGCCGCCGCTGCCGCCGGGACGGCCGGTGAGGTCGCCGGCCGGTGAGCCGCCGTGCGCGGCATCGCCCGCGATGAAGTAGTGCCCGCCCTGGGCGCCGGTGACCGTCACCGTGACCGAATCCACGCCGGCAGGCGGGGTGAACGTGTCCGACCCGACCGTCCGATAGGTACACGTGGTGCCGGACTGCACACCGGTCCGGCCGCACACGCCGGGCGGTGGCGGCGGGCGCAGGTGCGGGTGTGCCGGGGTGATCAGGATTCCCTCGGGCCGAGGACCGACCGGAATGGGAGCGCCCACGGTGCCGGTGTGCAGGTCGATCGGGGTCACCGTGTTGCTGTCCCGGTTGGCGGAGTATGCGGCGACACCGTCGGGGGTCACCGCGATCGCGAACGGATCATCGCCCCCGGCTGAAATGGGGGTGCCGGGAGTGTTGGTGGCCACGTTGATCGGGGTCACCACGCTGTCCCGCTGGTTGGTCACGTACAGGGTCCTGCCATCGGGGGTGATCGAGATGCCGACCGGCCGGTCGCTGACGTGGATCGGCGGCTCGGGAGTGTTGGTGGCCACGTCGATCGGCGTGACGGTGGCACTGCCCGCGTTGGCGTTGTTGGTGACGTAGATGGTTCGCCCGTCCGGCGTCATCACGATCCACTGTGGATTGTTGCCGGCCGGGATGGGCGTACCGGGGGTACCGGTCCGCACGTCGATCGGAGTCACCGTGTTGCTCGCGGCGTTGACGACGTACGCGGTCCGGTCGTTGGGCGTGAACACGACGCCGTGCGGGTCGGCCCCGACCGGGATCCGAGGACCGGGAGTGTCGGTGGCCAGGTTGATCGGTGTCACGTCCCGGCTGAGGTTGTCCACGACGTATGCCATGCGGCCGTTGTGGGTCACCGCGATGCCGAACGGGAACTGGCCGACCGGGATCGGCTTGCCAGGACTGCTGCTCTCCACGTCGATCGGAGTCACCGTGTCATCGGCGCGGTTGGTCACGTAGACGGTTCGCTGATCGGGGGTGATCGCGAGCGCGCGCGGCGCGTTGCCGACCTGGATCGGCGCGCCCGCGCGGTTGTCGTGCAGGTCGATCGGGGTCACCGTGTCACTGCCGTTGTTGATCACGTAGGCGGTGGCCGGCTTCGGACGCTTGACCGGAGGGGGCGGCCCGGTCGGGGTGGTGGTCGGCGGTGTGGGCGGATTCGTTGTGGGCGGCGGGTTCGGGGTCGTCGTCGGCGGCGTCGTGACCGGCGTCCCCCAGTTGACGAAGACCTCGCCCGCACCGTTGTTGACAGAACCGGTGTTGACTCCGGCGGTCAGCACCGGCGAGGACACCGAGGAGGCCGCGAACGAACTCCCGCCGCCACCACCACCGCCCGAGCCACCACCACCGCTGAACGTGCCGCCGCCACCGGATCCGCCACCGCCACCGAAGTAGCCGCCACCGGCGCCACCGCCCGCGCCGCCGCCGGCGGTCGGGCTCGATCCCCCGCACGGCGGGGTCAGGGTGCCCGTACAGGGCTGGTTTCCGTCGCCGCCGATGCCCGCCGTCCCGGCTGCGCCGTTGGTGCCGTCGTGGCCACAGCGCGGATCGGTCGCCGGATTGCCGGCAGGCGGATTGCCGCCGCCGTGCCGGCACGAGTTCAGCCCGGCGGCGCCGCCCTCGGTCGCGCTGGCGCCATCGCCCGGCAGGCCAGGGTTTCCACCGTCCACGACCGACCCGGCATTGGCGCCGGTGGCACCGCCGCCGTCGCCGCCCGCACCGCCCAGCGCGTTGCCCTGTCCGCCGGTGCCGCCGCCACCACCGCCACCGGCGCCGACGAGCACCCGGTCGGACAGCGCACATGTCAGCGTTGAACAGCCGGCGACGGCGACGCGAACATCCGACGAACCGCCGCCGCCCGCGCCATTGCCGCCGTTGTTGTTCGCGGTTCCGCCGTTGCCGCCGGGGGCATCGCCCGGTCCACCCGGTACACCGCCGTCGGACCCACCGAAGCCGCCGAGCGCGCCATGGCCACCGGTCGGCCCGTTGTTCTTTCCGCCGGAACGCGACCCCGCCGTGCCGTCGACACCGCGCCCTGCGACGTCTACTTGGAACACCGCACCGGCGACAAGACCGGTCAACATCCCGGACGACTGACCGCCACCACCGCCTGGCCGGCCGGTGATGTCGCCGGTCGGCGAACCGCCGTGCGCGGCATCGCCCGCGAGGAAGTAGCGCCCGCCCTGGGCGCCGGTGACGATGACCTGCACCGAGTTCACGCCGTCGGGCAGGGTGAACGTGTCGGACCCCATCCGGTCGTAGGTGCAGGTCGAGCCGGACAACACACCTGACACGCCGCAGGGATCGCCGACCGTGGCCGCCGTGCTCGACGAGGACAGCGTCACCGCCGTCAGCACGGAGACGATGAGACCTCCGCTCAGCACGACACCCAGTAGTGGAAGGACACCTCTGGCCGATCTTGGCCGCAGCGGGCCACGACGATTTCGCTTCACGAAGGTCTACCTCTCCGAACGCGGTCGGGTTCGGCGCTGCGGTGACGACGGCGACACCGCAAGGCCCCCACGCACGTCAGCGCGAGCGGTGCCACTCAATCGGGTGAGTGACCCGCCGACAAGGTTCCGCGTCGAAAGTTCCCCCATATATACGCATCAGCGATTAATCTAGGGGTCGAATGGCCGTATCTGCGGATATCGAGTCTTGTGTGGAGCGTGGTGCCTTCGGGGCGAAATGCCCGGTTGTCCCCTGATCCCCGGGTCCCGCGTAGCCTGTCGACGTGACCAAGTCGCACCTCAACATCTCCCCCGGCGAAGTGCACAGCTCGGGATCGACGCTGCAGAGCTTCGGAAACAGCGTCGCCGCCGGTGGCGACAGCCTTCAGTCGGTGAGCCAGAAGCTCGTCAGCGCGGCCGGCAAGGACTCCTCGGGCGTCGGCTCCGTTCTGGTCAAAGCGGTGGCCAAGGGCGCGGACGTCGCGGGCAAAGTGTTCAGTGAGGGCGGCCGGGTAGCCGGCGCGGCCGGGGATCGACTGCACAGCACCGCGACGTCGCTGGCGGACACAGACCAGCACCACGCGGGCGTATTCGACCGAATTCACGGCGGCAGCACGAAGGCCCCGCGCCCCAGGAGCGGATCAACGTCGACGAGCGGTGCCAGCCCAGCCGGGTCCCGCCCCTCGACGCCCGCCGGCCCGCCGCGCCCGCACGGAGAAAGCGGCCCAGGCTCGGCCGAGCATCAGCCGGGCGGTACTCCGGGGGGATCCATCACCTCCGTGCTCAACCCGCAGGCGGGTTCCGGCGGCAGCACCACCACGATGGATCACGGCCTGCCGTCAGGTAACTACCAGGTAAGCGGGCCAACCGTGGTCCATCCCAACGGCATCTCCAGCACGCCGGTCAACTCCTTCAACGGCTACCACGGCATGGGCGGCGAATTCCAGCACTACCAGGGTGTCCTGAACGGCGTTCAGCGTCCGCCGGGCCCCGGCGGGCTCGGCAACTCCAACCCGAACTGGCAGGGCTGGTATCTCGGCGAAAGCCACGAGCACGGCAATGGCTACGCGGTGAGCGACCAAGACGGTACCGGCGGAGCGGTCGCACACTACAACTTCCCCAACGGGGCGACCGTGCACACGATCCCGGAGGGACTGACTCAGCAGGGCAGCGACAGCCCGGAGGTCGCCGCGGGCAAGCTGTCCGACCTGAAGCAACACTTCGGTGTCTCCGAAGGCGAGTCGCTGACCGATGGCGTCGGCGCCCAGGGCGGCATTCTCCGGCTGCCCGAGGAGAACGGTCACGAAGTGATCGTGCCGTGGAACCTCGCGCCCCAGGGAACCGCGACGCACCACGGATTCGGCGACGGGATGGGCGGGTACACGCCGGGCGACACCCCGCCGCGCAAGCATCCGTGGACGAGCAGCTGGAACAGTCGCTAAATAGCTGATCCGCTGCCGGTCCAGGCTCAGTCCGTGGTCAGCTCGGTCGGGGTGGCGAACACGTCGACCATGGCTCCGTTGCGCAGCACGGTCACCGGCAGCGGCTTGCCGATGGCGTCGTCGAACAGTTGCCGTTGGATGCCCTGCGCGTCGGACACGGTGTTGCGCGCGACCGACAACACCAGGTCACCCGCGTGCAGACCAGCCCTGTCCGCAGGTCCGCCTGCGATGACCTGGGCCAGCCGCAAGCCTGCGGTCTGCCCGATGCGTTGCGCGACCTGCGCCGGCAGCGGCGCCGGCACACCGACGATGCCGAGATAGGCGCGGCGCACGCGCCCGTCGGACAGCAATGTGGTGATGATCCGGTTGGTGGTCTTGTTGATCGGAACCGCAAGGCCCAGCCCGACCCCCGCCACCGCCGTGTTGATGCCGACGACGCGGCCCTGCGCGTCGGCCAGCGCGCCACCGGAGTTGCCGGGGTTGAGCGCGGCGTCGGTCTGGATCACGTCCTCGATGACCCTGCTGACCCGCCCGGACTCCACCGGCACCGCGCGGCCCAGCGCGCTGACCACACCGGCGGTGACGGATCCGGCCAGCCCCAACGGATTGCCCACCGCCACCACGAGCTGCCCGACGACGAGCCGGTCGGCGTCGCCCAGCACCGCGGCACCGGGGGCGTTGCCGCGCACGCGCAACACCGCGAGATCGGACAGCGCGTCGGCGCCGACGACGTCGAAGGCGGACTCGGTGCCGTCGGCGAACACTGCGGTCCCCTCCCCGGCCGATCCGACGACGTGGGCGTTGGTGAGCAGAAACCCGTCGTCGGTGAACACGACGGCCGATCCGGCGCTGCGGCGCAGGCGCACGCTGGCCACGTGCGGGGTGACGGATCGGGCCACGGCCACGACGGTGCGGGAGTAGGCGTCCATGGCGTCGTCTTCGGTCGGTGTGTCCGTCACCAGGCCCACCGCCTCTCGATTACTTGATTACAGCATTGTATTGCCGTCCATGCTGCATCGCGCTCGAGTGTTTCGGCCGCCGTGTCCGCTCGCGGCGAACGCACATCTCCACCATCTTCGCCAAACTCCAGGTCGTCAACCGCACCGCGGCCATCGCCAAGGCCGGGGATGCCGGCCTCGGTTAGCCGCCTCCGTCGCCCGCCGTTGCCGACGGGGGCAGTTGGCTGGCAGCGGGGGTTCCGGTCAGGGTCGTGGTGGGGTGCACCGGCAGGATGACCGGTGGCCTCGGGGACTGGTCGAAGTTGAAGTCGCTGGTCAGATCGCCCAGGATGCTCACGTTCTCGCGCACGTCGGGCCGGGGGTCGGGCCTGCCGTCGGTGTGCGGGTCGATGCGCTGGCCGTTGAGGAAGTCGTCTTCGATGAACTTGTCGTACGCGTCGAACGACAGCGTCTGGTGATCGACATAGCCCGGCTTCGCGTACGGGCTGATCACGATGCCCGGTACCCGCAGGCCATAGCCGTTCTGGTCCACGGTCGGCGGGGCGACATGGTCGTAGAAGCCGCCCCAGTCGTCCCAGGACAGGAAGATCGCCGTGGAATCCCAGTCCGGGCCGTGCATCACCGCATTGACAAGGCCGGTGACGTAGGACTGACCGTAACTGACCGGCGAGGGCGGGTGTTCACTGACCTGACCGGAGGGCACCACCCAGGACACCGCGGGCAACGCCCCTTTCGCGGCCGCCGAGTAGAAGTTGTCGACCGACTGGATGTTGCCTTCCTGCCCATCGCTGCGGACCGTGTCGAAATACGGCAACGGGTTCCAGATGCCCGGTGTCTTGGCATTCTGCTTGACCCCTGGGCAAGACACCGCCGAGTCGTTCTGGCAATCCGGCTCAGTTCCGGACATCACGTAGTAGCCCCAGCTGACGTTGTTCTTGTGCAGCAGGTAGGTCAGGTCGGTCCAGGCGTAGATCGGTCCCTTCGAGGGCGTCGAGCCTGGCGTTGCCGGATCGCGTTTGGGCGGCGTTCCGGGGTTCTGTAGCGCGTTGGCGCAGCTGGCCGGGTTGTCGTGCTGGGTACAGTGCGCCGACCATTCCGACACCATGAACAGGTGCGCAGGCAGGCTCCAGGATGCGTTCGGCTCGAACATGTGGTCCTGAAGCGTGAAATCCTTGGCATAGGCCCAGTAGTTCGGTATGTCGCTCTGGGTGTGGTAGCCCATCACGTCCGGGGTCGCCGAGTTGGTGCAGGCCGGGTTGGTGGGATCGGTGCACCCCTTCTTGCCGGCCAACGCCTGGGCAACGAAGCCGTCCATCTTGCCGCCGCCGATGTCAGCGGTGGCGTTGGTCTGACCGTGCGGCCCGCCGCCATTGACATCGACGTGGTCGACATACGGTTTGACACACGTGTTGGCCTGCGAGTCCGGCACGCACACGCTGGGCTGGCCGTTGCTCATCGGAATGCCGTCGGCACCGGGATACGTGCCGAAATAGCTGTCGAACGACCGATTCTCCTGCATGATGACGATCACGTGCTGGATCTTGTGGATACCGTCGCTCGCGCCCGCGTCGGCCGATGACGTCGGCGTGGCACTTGTGCACGCCACGACCAGGGTGATCACGAAGCCGCCGGCAGCCAGCGCGATCCGCTGACTGTGTTGTCGCCACCGTGGATAGCGAGCTGTTCGCACGTCTTGCTCCCTAGGTCACAAGCTGGAGGGATCTACACCGATGAACGCTAGGTGCGAATTCTGAAACCCGGCTGAACATCGCGAGGTCACGACCACGCGCCCGATTTTCTTGACCGTTCGTTCTCATATCCGCTAGTGTCAGCCAGGTGGGGAGAACCAAGGACTTCGATCCAGACACCGCGTTGGACGCCGCGATGGATCTGTTCTGGCGCAAGGGCTACGAGGCCACCTCGATCCAGGATCTTGTCGAACATCTCGGCGTGGCAAGGGCGAGCCTGTACGCCACCTTCGGCACCAAACACGACCTCTACCTACGCGCCTTGGACCGTTACACCGAGAACGACACGTACAGCTCGTTGGCCTGGCTGGCCGAGCCTGGTCCGGTACTGCCGGCGCTGCGCGCGGGTTTGGTTGCCATCGCACAGGACTGTGTCGCCGATGTCGAGGGCAAAGGCTGTCTGGTCACCAACACCACAGTCGAGATGGTG
>DASYBO010000211.1:0-3049 GCA_036500685.1 Pseudonocardiaceae bacterium
CTCCCGCGCGCGGCGATCCACCCTGGTCGCGATGGTGTCCACGGTCGTGTTCGCGGCCGCGGTGTGGTTCGGGGTGACGTCCTCGCCGGGCTGGCCGAGGGTGCGCTCGTCGTTCTTCGACCTGCCCACCGCAGCGGGCTCGGTCCCGTCGATCCTGGCCGGGCTGTGGCTCAACATCCGCGTGCTGGTGATCTGCGAGGTGCTGATCCTGGTGCTCGGCCTGGGTATCGCGGCGCTGCGCACGTTGCGCGGTCCGGTCTGGTTTCCACTGCGCGCGCTGGCCACCGGGTACGTCGACCTGTTCCGTGGCCTGCCACTGATCATCTGCCTCTACCTGATCGGCTTCGGCCTGCCGGGCCTGCGGTTGACCGGTATCCCGAACGATCCGGTGGTGCTCGGCGGGATCTCGCTGGTACTCATCTATTCCGCCTACGTCGCCGAGGTGTTCCGGGCCGGCATCGAGTCGGTGCACCCCTCGCAGCGCGCCGCGGCCCGCTCGATCGGGCTGACCCACGCGCAGACCATGCGCATCGTGGTGGTGCCGCAGGCGATCCGGCGGGTGCTGCCGCCGCTGCTCAACGACTTCGTCGCGCTGCAGAAGGACTGCGGCCTGATCTCGGTCCTCGGCGCGATCGACGCGGTGCGCGCAGCGCAGATCGCCACAGCGCACTTCTACAACTTCACTCCTTATGTAGTGGCCGGCCTGCTGTTCGTCCTGCTCGCGGTGCCGTGCGCGCGGCTCGCCGACGCGGCGGCGCGTCGCCTGGCCCGTCGGGAGGGGTCACTGTGAAGGCGCCGCTGTTGCAGGTCAAGGGACTGGTGAAGCGCTTCGGCGAGCACACCGTGCTGGACGGCGTCGACGTGGACGTGGCCGAACACCAGGTGGTGGTGCTGATCGGGTCCTCCGGTTCGGGCAAGTCGACGCTGCTGCGCTGCGTGAACCTGCAGGAGGACATCGACGACGGCCAGATCCTGCTGGACGGCCAGGACATCTCCGATCCCAGGGTGAACGCGGACGTGGCCCGGCGCGGCATGGGCGTGGTGTTCCAGGCGTTCAACCTGTTCCCGCACCTTTCCGTGCTGGACAACGTGACCCTGGCGCCGAGGGTGGTGCACGGCGTCGACCGGGCCACCGCGACCGAACGCGGCCGGGCGCTGCTGGCCAGGGTCGGTCTAGCCGACAAGGCCGGCGCCTTCCCGGACCGTCTCTCCGGCGGCCAGCAGCAGCGGGTGGCGATCGTGCGGGCGCTGGCCTACGAGCCGAGACTGCTGCTGCTCGACGAGATCACCAGCGCGCTGGACCCCGAGTTGGTCGGCGAGGTGCTGACCCTGGTCCGCGAACTGGCCGAGCAGGGCGCGACGATTCTGATGGCAACGCACGAGATGGGCTTCGCCCGGCAGGTCGCGGACCGGGTCTGTTTCCTGGATGGCGGGCTGCTGGTCGAGTCGGGGCCGCCCGAGCAGGTGCTTGCCGAGCCGACGCAGCCGCGCACCCGGCAGTTCCTGAGCCGGATCATCGCCGCTGGCCGGCTCTGAACCCCTCGCCCAGACACCCTCCGTGACCAGCGGTGATGCCGGGGAAAAGCGACAAACCGCCGCCTCCAACAGCCGGCGCCAAACGACTCGGGGCCGCGGGAACCCATAACGGGCGCTGAATCGCTCCCTGAATCGCTCTCGTGAAATCAGGGTAAATTCGGACCCCGAATAATCGCGCTTCCGGGTGATTGATCAGTGCTTGACGGGCCAGAATTCCATTCGGGAACGGCCGCAGGATCTCGATTGGGGGAGGGTGCCCGCTCTGTCCGGTCTTGGAGTACTTCACGCCGAGTTGTCAAGTGAATACGAGCGGAAACCGGTCGGTAACCGGTCAACTCGGTCATCGAGAAATTGAATATCTGAACACCACAGGGTGAAGCTTCGGACAAAGGCCCTGGTCAGGGGCCATTACGCAGAGCACCTACTTGATCACAGTATCGGTCCGATCACGTTTCACCAACGATCCCCGGGCCGCCGGGATCGGTTCACAACGTGGGACCTAGGCTTCGCGGACAACATTCGGACGTTCCCGAGGCAATCGCTACCGAGACCCATTCGTGACTGCCAGTGCGGGCTGAGCGTGACCACCAGTCGCGTGCGGCAAATCCGTACCTGATCCGCCGCTACTCGTGGGGGATACAGTCAGCCTGCGGTAATCGGGTCCGCGATGACCACAGGACAACTGGCGCAAGGTGAGGGCATTGAAAGTAGCGAGGCATCAGAGGCTGCGGGTGGCATCCGTGCTCGCGCTGGCGGCACTGACTGTGGTCGCCTGCGGCAGTGGGGGCAACACCGCCGGCAACAGCAGCAACGGGCAGGGCGCTAACTCCGGCTACAACCAGGTGGCCAACCAGAACTCGGTCGGTACCCCCCAGCAGGGCGGCACCCTGCAGATCGTGGGCATGTCCGACATCGACCACCTGGACACCGCGTCGGCCTACACCACGTACTCCAGCGACATCCTGCGCACCATGACCCGCCAGTTGTTCGCCTACCCCGCGTCCGCGAACACCGACACAGCGACCAACCCGGTGGCCGACCTGGCGACGCAGCTCCCGACCCAGGCCAACGGCGGCCTCAGCGCGGACGGCAAGACCTACACCATCCACCTCAAGCAGGGCGTCGACTGGAACACCAGCCCGCCCCGCCAGGTCACCGCGCAGGACGAGGTGCTGGGCATCAAGCGCCTGTGCAACCCCTACGCCGAAGCCGGTGCGCCGCAGTACTACACCGACACCATCGTCGGCATGGCGACGTTCTGCTCCAACTTCGCCACCGTCCCGCAGACGATCGACGCCTACAAGCAGTACCTGACCGGCACCAACATCCCGGGTGTGAAGGCCGTCAACGCCTCCACCGTGCAGTTCACCCTGACCAAGCCGGCCAGCGACTTCGTCAACATCCTGTCGATGGGCTTCGCATCGCCGTCGCCGGTCGAGTACCTCAACTACATGCCGGATGACCCCAACTTCCGGCAGAACACCATCTCCGACGGTCCGTACAAGATCAGCAA
>DASYBO010000212.1:0-2923 GCA_036500685.1 Pseudonocardiaceae bacterium
CCTCCTCGGCTGCGTTCACCGCACCGCGATAGGCCGCGTCCATGGTCATCGCGTCGGCCTTGTCGAAAGCCGCGTTGGCCTGCGCAAGGTACTTGGCGACCCGGCTGTCGGGTTCGATCTCGATCGGCCGCCCGGTCACGACGAACACCCCACGACACGGGCGGAGTCGGCCGGACAGACCAACACGATCACCGGGCCGCTCGGCTGCGATGCCATGGTGCTCGGTGTTGGGGTCGGGCTGGTGGTCTGGACGGCTGGGCCTGGCAGGACGTACGGGAGGTACGGCCCGGTCGGCCCGGATGGTCCGCCCGACCCGGATGGCCCGCCCGACCCGCCCAGACCGTCGAGCCGGAACCATTCGGCGTCGCCATGTTGCAGGATTTCCGCGCCCCTCCCAGATGTCGGCGCCTGATACACCCTGATGACGACCTGAGTGCGCGCCGGCAACGAGTTCCTGATGACCGGCCCGGGTTGCACGGATGCCTGTTGGCGGAAGACGTCGTTCAGGTAGACGGTGGCGTCGGGCATGGCCATCGTCGTACCCAGGTTCGTCGGCTGCGGAGCCGGCGGCGTCCCGAGATCGGGCTTCACGACCTGTAGAGGAATCCCGGAATCCACCGTCAGCAATGGAACTGTGCCGGGATCGTCGAGGGCCGCACGCAGCACCGGCGAGGCCAGTGGGTCGTCCATCGACAGCACGAGAACGTCATGGGACGACACGATCGCCACCCCGTCGCCGCCGAGGACGATGCCACGCCCGAGGCCGTCGTTGGCCCGACTCGCGTCCGCCATGGCCTGCTGGATCTTGGGAAAGTCGCGCAACAGAGCCATGCCCTCCGCTCGTCCGTTCGGCCCGAGGATCGGGTCGTCCGCACGCACCAACAATTGGCCGTTGTGTAGATAAACGGTTGTGCTGCCGCCATCGGATGTGGTCACCGACACGTGGTCCTGCGGATCGGGTGGCGGTGACCCGCCAGCCACGACGGCGCCACCACCGGCCGGGCTGACATCGACCCATCCAGAATCGAACGGGGGCGGCCGCGCGAACACCCCAGCAACAAAGTCGGCGCCGCTGCCCTGAGCATTCGGCCCGCCGGCCTGGAGCACCATGCCGTCGCCAGCCGGTGGCACGTTGGGTGTGACCAGCAGCCACTGCGCGTCCGGCTGACCGACGTCGTACATGGTCGTTCCGTCCGGTGCCTGATATGTGGCAAGCGCGCCTGTCGCGGTCGGAATCCCGCCGTTCTGTCCGGTGCGCCAGTGGTTCTGGATGTACTCCAACACCTGCCGGGCCCGATCAAGGGGCCCCGTTCTCCACCCCACGCTTACCACCTGGCCGTATGCGGGATACGCGGTCGAGAACGTGCCGAGCGCCTCGCCGTCGACGCTGATGCGCTCCGAGATCGCCCCGCTGTCAGCGGTCATGTCGACGACGACGGTGCGTGGCGCGGTGGCGGAGCGATCGTCCTTCAGGTCACCGAGCGACTCGACAGCTCTGCCGCTGCCAGTCGTCTCGATGTCGGCGGTGCCGTCCTTGGTGTTGACGGTCTGCTTCAACTGGTCGGTGACATTGCCGATATCACCAATGGTGTCCCTGATGACAACGCCGGTTCCCAGGCTGTCGTCAAAGGTCGAGCTGGGATCGAGCGGGCCTGCGCGACTCACCGATGATGGCAGGTCGGCATGGTAGGACTGGTCGCCTTCCCGGTCGATGAGATCGCCCAGCGATACGCCACCCTCGATGACCTGGAAGCCACAGTCCTGGTGGGTGACCGTCGGAATGTGCGACACGGCTTCCTCGGTCGCCGACGGCGGCTTGACGAAATCGATCGCCGAGCGTTCCCTGAGCTCGGAATGCTGGGCATACCAGTCGGCAAAGCGCAGGTTCGACGGGATCGAGCCGTCCTGGAGACGCGGCAGCGTCACGGATGTCTTGGCGGACAACCAGTTCAGCGCGTCGCTCCAGCGCATGATATCTTCGAGGCGCTGAAATTGTTGATCATAGTCAGCCACCTCCTGGTAGTGCTGGTCCCACCAGGCCAGGCCACGGCCGAACGAGTAGCTCGGCTGGACCTCGCCGCCAGAACCGTTGGCCCGGAAGAACAGCTGGGTTGCCTGAGCGCCGATGCTGATGTCGTTGGGTCCGAACGCGACAGCGGACGGGTTCTCGCCGAACCACAACCTTCCGGATTGATTGGCCGCGGTGTTGTCCGAAGTGCACTGGCTCCACGGCGTCACGGCGAGATCGTCTGGCACGAAACCGGGCACGGCCTTGGTCGGCACGCCCGTGCCAACACCCGCCGACCAGTTCTTGGCTTCGTAGTCGTCGTAGAAAAGTGTCATGCCTACTGCGGTGCCAGCCATGTCGCCGTCGTACCGCGCCTCGGCAAATGCCGGACCGCCGATCAACTGGTTGTCCAGGGCCCACAGTTGGGTGCGATCGAGGTGCAAGCCGCGCTGTGCCAGTGCATCGGTCGACTGCCCGCCGGAGTAGAGTTGTTGTTCGACAAGGCGGTCGAGGTCGGCGGCTGAGGAGAAACCCGAGCCTGCCCAGTCGTTGTCAATGATCCGCGTCGCCAGGTCG
This sequence comes from Pseudonocardiaceae bacterium, assembly GCA_036500685.1. Taxonomy (GTDB): domain Bacteria; phylum Actinomycetota; class Actinomycetes; order Mycobacteriales; family Pseudonocardiaceae; genus CAJCJE01. The sequence continues at coordinate 2,585 of DASYBO010000212.1, forward strand.
GCGGAGAGGCCGGGAATCACGGAACGCAGGTCCGCGACGGTGGTGACCCGCTGAGGGTCGAGGGAGAAACCCGGCCGAGTGGTCGCGTTGGGGTCGGTGTATCCGCGCTGCAGAGCCGACACGTCTGCGGCGTCCACTCGTGATTCCGCTGTGACAGGCCAGTTCCAGCCACTCGCCCGGATCTGCGATCCGCGCAGTTCGAGGTGGGACAGGTAGCTTGTCCGGTTGAGGAAGGTGGTCAGGTCTGCGACGGTACCGATGTCCATGGTGACGTAGCCGTTGGCGGCGCGGACCTTCGCGGTCGGGGTCACAGCATCGTCGAAGATCGCAACGGTCATG
>DASYBO010000213.1:0-2581 GCA_036500685.1 Pseudonocardiaceae bacterium
CGGGCTGGGCCCTGATCCTGGACTACCTGCTGATCCCGACCCTGCTCTACGTGACCGGCGCCGCCGCCATGGCCGCGGTGCTGCCGGCCGTGCCGGGCTGGCTGTGGGTGGTCATCTTCCTGGTGCTCAACACCGTGGTGAACCTGGCCGGGGTGGAACTGGGCGCGTGGGTCAACCGGGTCTTCCTGATCGGCGAGCTGATCGTACTGACGATCTTCATCGTGCTCGCGGTGATCGCGATCAACAACGGCACCGGCGGCGCGCACTGGTCGACGCTGCCCTTCTACAACCCCAAGGAGTTCAGCACCGGTCTGGTGTTCACCGCGTTGTCGATCGCCGCGCTGTCGTTCCTCGGCTTCGACGCGATCTCCACCCAGTCCGAGGAGGTGCAGGGCGGGCCGAGGGTGGTCGGCAGGGCGACGCTGTTGTCGCTGTGCCTGGTCGCGGTGCTGTTCATCGCCCAGACCTACCTGGCCGCGTTGCTCGTGCCCGGCAAGACGGCGTTCAGCGACAACGACGTGAACCAGGCCTTCTACCAGGTCGCAGGCTTGACCGCAGGCCACTGGATGACCATCCTCATCGCGGTCTCCTCGGCACTGGCCGGCGCCATCGCCAACAGTCTCGTCGCACAGAACGCGACCTCCCGGCTGCTCTACTCGATGGGCCGCGACCGGGTGCTGCCCAGGTTCCTGGCGCACATCAGCCCCAAGCGCAAGGTGCCGGAGCGGGCGATCCTGGTGGTCGCGGTGATCAGCCTCGTGCTCGGCGTCGGCTTCGTCGGCCAGGTCGAGTTCCTGTCCACCCTGGTCAACTTCGGCGCGCTGTTCTCGTTCCTGCTGCTGCACATCTCGGTCGCGTTCTACTACCTGATCAAGAAGCGGCAGAGGACCTACGGCATGCACCTTGTCGTGCCGCTGATCGGTTTCCTGATCATCGGCTACGTCGAGTACAGCGCGGACACCCCCGCCAAGATCAGCGGGGGCATCTGGCTGGCCATCGGCGTTGTCATCCTGGTGATCCGGCTGGCGACCGGCCGAGGCACCGAGATCAACCTCGACGAGAGCAAGCCCGTCTAAATCTTCGCCAGCAACGCTTCGACCGAGGCCAGCTTGACGCACAGGGTGAGCGCGCTCATCGCGTCGGCCAGTTCGGACACTGGCGGGAAGGTCGGCGCGATCCGCAGTACCTTGTCCTCCGGGTCCTTGCCGTGCGGGAAGGGCGCGCCGGCCGGGGTGAGCGCGATGCCGGCGTGGCCTGCCAGCTCGACCACCCGCGACGCGCAGCCGGGCAGCACGGTCAGCGAGACGAAGTAGCCGCCGCGCGGAGTGGTCCACGAGGCCACTCCCGCGTCGGCGAGCTGCTTGGTGAGGGTCTGCTCGACAAGGTCGAATTTGGGCCGCAGCACGGCGCGGTGCTTGGCCATCAGGTCGAGCACGCCCTGTGGGCTGCCCAGGAACCGGGCGTGCCGCAGGTGGTTGATCTTGTCGGGGCCGATGGTGCGCTTGCCGAGGTGCCCGACCAGCCAGTCCAGGTTGGCCGATGACGCGCCAAGGAACCCGACGCCCGCGCCGGCCAGGGTGATCTTGGAAGTGGACCCGAACACGATCGGCCGGTCCGGGTTACCGGCGGCGTCGGCCGCGGCCAGGATGTCCTCGATCTCGACCGGTTCGTCGGTGAGGTGGTGCACGGAGTAGGCGTTGTCCCACAAGATCCGGAAGTCCTCGGCGCCGGTCGGCAGTTCCGCCAGCCGCCGCACGGTCTCCGGCGAGTAGGTCTCACCGGTCGGGTTGCTGTACTTGGGCACGCACCAGATGCCCTTGACCCTCGGGTCGACCGCCAGCCGCGCCACCTCGGCCAGGTCCGGGCCGTCGCCGGTCATCGGCACCGGGATCATCTCGATGCCGAGCTTGGCGCAGATCGCGAAATGCCGGTCGTAGCCCGGCACCGGGCACAGGAACGCCGCATCGCGCCACGGTCCGCTGCCGCCCGGCACACCGAAGAGCACGGCGTGCATGAGAAAGTCGTGCATCAGTTCCAGGCTGGAATTGCCGAACGCGATCATGTTTTCCGGCTTGAGCCCGAGCAGCGGCGCGAAGATTTCCCGCAATTCCGGCAGACCGCGCAGACCGCCGTAATTGCGGGTGTCCGAACCGTCGGCAGCCCGGTAGTCCCCCGCACCGGGCAGGTCGAGCAGCGGCGTGGACAGGTTCAGCTGTTCGGCGGACGGTTTACCCCTGGTGAGGTCCAGTTTCAGGCCACGGGCGCGCAGCTCGTCGTGGGCGGTGCGCAGGCTCGCGGCCAGCTCGGACAACTGTTCGTGGGGCAATTCGGCGAAGGTCACCCGCGTATTGTGGCCGATGGTCGTTTCCGCTGCGCAGCGTGGCCGTTATCGCGCGGGCGGTCACGTATTACTCGTACAATCACGACGAATGACGACACGGACACCGGCCGCCAGGGGGGCGCAGCAATGACGAACCCGTACAACCCGCAGCAGCAGCCGCCGGGTTATCCGCCCCAGGGCTACCCGCCGCAGCAGCCCTATCCCCCACAGCCCTACCCGCCGCAGCAGCCGCAGCAGGGC
>DASYBO010000214.1:0-5807 GCA_036500685.1 Pseudonocardiaceae bacterium
GCTGCTGCCGATACCGCTGGTCCTTGGCAACCTGCTCGCCTACCGGGGGCCGTACCTGATCACCGGTACCTATGTCACCACCTATCTGCTGGCCACGACGGTGATCGTGGCCGACCTCGCGCTGCTGTACTACCGGAACAACCACCCCTGGATGGGGCCGACGAGCCTGTTGGTCATCGCTCTGGTCGGCGGGGTGCTCTCCGCGGCGGTGCCGACGGGGGCGTTGATCGCGTTGCCCTATCTGGCGGTGGCGACCGCGGTTCGGCGCTACGCGGGGTGGTGGACGTGGACCGTGTTCGCGGGCGGCGTGATCGCCCTGTTCATCTCCCTGATCGGGCGCCACGACACGGGTCAGAGCCTGGTCGCGGAGTTGGGGACTCTGGCCGCGGTCGCGGCGTGGTCCTTTGCCCGGCGCAGCAGGGTGGACCGGCTGGAGCAGATGGAGTTGGCGCTGGCCAGGGAGCAGACGGCGCGGGAGGAACACGCGCGGGCGGCGGCGCTGGACGAGCGGGCCAGGATCGCGAGGGAAATGCACGATGTGCTGGCGCACTCGCTGTCCGCGTTGTCGCTGAACCTGCAGGGCGCCCGGTTGATGTTGGCAAGGGACGGCGCCAGCCACGAAGCGATCACTCAGGTCGAGCGGGCCCAGAAGCTGGCGGCCGACGGGTTGACCGAGGCCCGGCGGGCGGTGTCGGCGTTGCGGGAGGACACCGTGCCGGCGGCGCGCGGCATCGCGGATCTGGTCACGTCGGCTCGGTTGGAGACCGGCACTCCGACCGAATTCACTCTGACGGGTAGTCCGAGGACCCTGTCCGGTTCGGCCGACGCCACGCTGTACCGGACCGCGCAGGAGGCGTTGAGCAACTCGCGCAAGCACGCGCCCGGGGCGCCGGTGCGGGTGGAGTTGAGCTATCTGGCGGATCGGGTCGAGCTGACGGTGACCGATGAGCAGGGACGTCGTCCGACGCACGGACCCTCGGGCGGCTACGGTTTGACCGGTATGCGGGAACGGGCGGAGCTGATCGGCGGCGAGTTGGAGCTGGGTCCGACGGAGACGGGATGGCGGGTTCATCTGGTGGTGCCTTCATGAGCGCTGCGAGCGGATCGGAACAACGGACCTTGCGGGTGGTGCTCGCCGATGACCAGACCGTCGTCCGAGAGGGCCTGGTGACGCTGTTGGGCCTGCTGCCAAGGGTCGAGGTGGTCGGCGCGGGCTCGGACGGTCTTGAGGCGGTGGCCCTTGTCGCCGATCTCGATCCGGACGTGGTGCTGATCGACCTGAAGATGCCGCGATGTGACGGGGTCGAGGCGACCCGGCAGATCCGGACCCGGTACCCGCGTACCGAAGTGGTGGTGTTGACCACCTACGCCGACGACACGTCGGTGCTCAACGCGTTGCGGGCGGGGGCTCGCGGCTTCCTCACCAAGGACGCGGACGCCGAGGCGATCGCCCGTGCCCTGCACGCGGCGGCAGCAGGTCAGTCGACGCTCGACGGTGAGGCGCAGCGCATGCTGGTCGAGGCGGCGACCAGTGCACGGAGCCAACAGGCGGAGCCGGCCGAACTGGCGGAGGGGTTGACCGCGCGGGAGATCGAGGTGCTGCGGCTGATCGCGGCCGGGCTGTCCAACACCGAGATCGCCCGACGTCTCGTGGTCAGCGAGGCGACCGTGAAGACGCACGTGAACCACTTGTTCACCAAGGCCGGTCTGCGCGATCGGGCGCAGGCCGTCGCCTATGCGTATCGGGCCGGGTTGGTACAGAGCTGAGCGTAGGCAAGACTTCCGGTCATGAACGAGATGAGCAACGCGGACCCGTATCTGTGGTTGGAGGACGTCACCGGTGAACGGGCGCTGCGGTGGGTTGAGCAACGCAACGCGGACACCACGGCGGAGCTGACGGAAGGCTCACGGTTCGCGCGGCTCAAAGCCGAGATCCTGGACAGCCTGGACGCCGAGGACCGGATTCCGTATGTAGTCCGTCGCAGTGGGTATCTCTACAATTTCTGGCAGGATTCGGCGCATCCGCGAGGCGTGTGGCGGCGAACCACCCTCGCCGAGTACCGCACCGAGCAGCCGGCCTGGCAGTTGTTGCTGGATCTGGACGCGCTGGCCGAGCGCGAGGGCGAGAACTGGGTGTGGAAGGGCTCGACCACGCTGCGTCCCGGTCATCGGCGGGCCCTGCTGAAACTGTCGCGGGGCGGCGCGGACGCGGTGGTGGTGCGCGAGTTCGACCTGGAGACGCTGACCTTCGTCGAGAACGGTTTCGTCCTGCCGGAGGCCAAGACCAGCATCGGCTGGATCGACGAGGACAGCGTCTACGTCGGCACCGATTTCGGGCCGGATTCGCTGACCTCGTCGGGTTATCCGCGACTGGCGAAGCTGTGGCGGCGCGGAACGCCGATCGATGCGGCGCGCACCGTGTTCGAGGGTAAGACCAGCGACGTCTCGATCGTCACGTCGCACGACCCGACCGAGGGTTTCGAGCGCGACCTGGTCACCCGAGGGGTCTCCTTCTTCACCAGCGAGTACTACCTGCGTGACGGCGACGAGCTGCGCAGGGTCGACGTGCCGGACGACGCCGAGATCGATCTGCACCGGGAATGGCTGCTGGTGTCGACCAAGTCGGCCTGGTCGGTCGGTGGCCGCGACTACCCTGCGGGAGCGCTGCTGGCGGCACGGTTCGACGAGTTCATGGCGGGCGGCCGGGAGCTGACCGTGGTATTCGAACCGGATCCGCACTCCTCGCTGGAAGGCTTCGCCTGGACCCGGCAGCATCTGCTGCTCAACGTGCTGGTGGACGTGAAGAACCGGGTAGACGTGGTGACGCCGGGTGAGGCGGGCTGGGCGCGGGCGCCGCTGGCCGGGATCCCCGAGTTCGGCAGCGTCGACATCCTGGACACCGACGAGGACGAGAGCGAGGAGTTCCTGCTGAACTCCAGCGGGTTCACCGAACCCTCGACGTTGTGGCGTGGCGAGGTCGGCGGTGAGCTGGAGATCCTGAAGCAGGCACCAGCGCGGTTCGACGCGACCGGCATGTCGGTGCGACAGTTCTTCGCGACCTCGGCCGACGGCACCAAGATCCCCTACTTCGTCGCGGGGAGAACGGATTCCGGCCCCGGACCGACGCTGCTCAACGGCTACGGCGGGTTCGAGGTGGTGCGCAAACCGTCCTACAGCGGCATCGTCGGACGTGCCTGGCTGGCCAGGGGCGGCAACTACGTGGTCGCCAACATCCGCGGCGGCGGCGAGTACGGGCCGGACTGGCACAACTCGGCGCTGAAGCTCAACCGGATGCGGGCGTACGAGGATTTCGCCGCGGTGGCCGAGGATCTGGTGAGCAGGGGCATCACCACGGTCGGGCAGTTGGGCACGATCGGCGGCAGCAACGGCGGTCTGCTCACCGGTGTGATGCTCACCCGCTACCCGGAACTGTTCGGGGCGATCGTCATCCAGGTGCCGCTGCTGGACATGCTGCGCTACCACCTGTTGCTCGCGGGTGCCTCGTGGATGGCGGAGTACGGCGACCCCGACGACGAGACCGAGCGGTCCTATCTGCGCTCGTACTCGCCGTATCACAACCTGCACAAGGGTTTCCCGTATCCGCCAGCGCTGATCACAACGTCCACACGCGACGATCGGGTGCATCCCGGCCATGCCAGGAAGATGGTGGCCAGGATGCTCGAACAGGAGCACCAGGTGTCCTACTACGAGAACATCGAGGGCGGGCACGCCGACGGCGCCGACAACGGGCAGCGCGCGTTCAGCTGGGCTCTGACCTTCGAGTTCCTCTGGCGCGAGCTGGGCACGTCCGCCGGGGAGGCGGCGTGACCGACACCGCGCGCCTGATGCCCGGTACCGAACTCGCCGCTGCGATCCTGCGGCACACCGCGACAAGGGCGATGGAGTTCACCGAGCAGTACGGGTATCAGCCCTGCCTTGCCACGGTCCTGGTCGGTGATGATCCGGCCTCCGCCACGTACGTGCGGATGAAACAGAACCGTTCGGCCAAGGTCGGTATCGCCTCCCGCCATGTGGCGCTACCAGTCGCGACGACCACCGAGGAACTGGTCGAGACGATCAGCGCGCTGTCCGACGATCCGGGTGTGCACGGGATCCTGTTGCAGCATCCGGCGCCCTCTCACCTCGACGAGCGGCTGGCGTTCGAGGCGATCGATCCGGCCAAGGACGTCGACGGCGTCACCATGCACTCGTTCGGCACGATGTCCTTCGGGCGCAACGGGTTCGTCTCGTGCACGCCGGGCGGGATCATCCGGTTGCTCGACGCACACGACGTCCAGATCGCCGGCCGGCACGCGGTGGTGATCGGCCGCAGCGCGATCCTCGGCCGGCCGGCCGGGATGCTGTTGCTGGCCAGGGACGCGACGGTGACCTTCTGCCATTCGCGCACCGTGGATCTGCCCGCGATCGTGCGCACGGCGGACATCGTGGTGGCCGCGGTTGGCAAACCCGAGTTCGTCCGGGGCGACTGGATCAAGCCGGGCGCGGTCGTGGTGGACGCCGGATACCACCCTGGGAAGGTCGGCGACGTGGCCTTCGCCGAGGCTGCGCAACGCGCCGGGCTGATCACCCCGGTGCCTGGCGGCGTCGGTCCGATGACCATCGCGTTGTTGTTGGAACAGACGATCGATGCAGCCTTGAACCTGGCCGGCTGACGGATCAGGGCCACGGCCCGAGTTCGGGTAGGGAGCCGGTGGCTGGCGAGTTCCTCGGACCAGCGCCCAGTCGGCGTCCGTCAGCGGCCGAGGTCGACGCCGAGAGGGCGCTGCTGGCAAGCCTGACGCGCTCCGCGATCGAACTGTTGACCGGCGCGGAACACGACCGGTTGCGCGCCTGCCCTGCGCCGAGGTGCGTCCGCTACTTCGTGCAGGGTCATCCCAGGCAGACCTGGTGCAAGCCGTCGTGCGGAAACCGGGCTCGGGTCAGCCGCTACTACCAGCGCCATCACGAATCGGACTGACTCACCCACTTGAGCGGTCGCTCAAACGCTGCTAACGTCTCGCTTGAGCGATCGCTCAAATCGGAGGAGGTGCGATGTCGCGACGACTGTTCATCGAGACGGTGATCCGCTGCGACCTCGACACGCTCTGGCATCGAACCCAGGACCCGGCGCAGCACCAACGCTGGGACCTGCGGTTCACCCGGATCCACTACCTGCCGAGGCCTGATCCGGGGCAGCCACAACGATTCCGCTATACCGTGCGGGTACTGCCCGGACTGACGGTCAGCGGTGTCGGCAGCACCGTCGCCGAACGCGGCAACCGAGACGGTTGCCGGACCTCGGTGCTGCGGTTCGCCTCGGCGGATCCACTGTCACTGATCCAATCCGGGGCCGGCTACTGGCGATATCTGCCAACCGAAGCCGGGATCAGGTTCTGGACCGGATACGACTACCGACCCGGGTGGGGCCGGGCGGGGCCGGTGGCGGATCTGCTGTTCCGGCCACTGATGCGGTGGGGCACGGCCTGGTCGTTCGACCGGTTGCGGCTGTGGCTGGAACGCGGTGTGACACCGGAAAGGTCGCTGCGCAACGCGTTGCTCGATGCGGGCGGCCGGTTGGTGGTCTGCGCGATCGTGGGTTTCGAGGGGTCGATCGCGCGGGCCGTCATCGCCGGTGCCGCACTTGCCGTCCTGCCACCACTACCCACGACGCCGGCCGCGCGCCGGTGCAGAACGACAGCACGATCCACAGTGGAGTGATCATGGATTCGATCTTCGAACGCGCGCTCGGCGCCGACTTCCCGCGACTGCACCCGCGACTGCGGAAACGCTTCGGTTTCCGCAGCACG
>DASYBO010000215.1:0-24420 GCA_036500685.1 Pseudonocardiaceae bacterium
CGTCAAGTTGCAGACCGTCGATCAACGCGACGTTGTGGCCCTCCTGGGTGTAGAGCATCACCGGCGGGGTCAGCGGGTCGGTGTTGGTGATCACGTCGCTGGGCAGGTCCTTGCTGGTCTCGTGCGGGGTACCCAGCCAGACCGCGCGGCTCGGATCGCCGCCGACGAAGGTGATCCAGACCGTGGTGCCGATCGCGGGCACCGCGTAGAAACCCATGCCCGAGCCGGCGACCGGGCTCGACGCCTCCGCCCAGAACACCGGTTCCATGCCGGCCACATCGGTCACCTGGACCAGCACCCGGCCCCGCTGGTCGGGGTCGATGTTGAGCACGACCTCGCCCTCGTAGACGCCGGTGTAGTCGTATCCGGGAACGCTGTTCATGTCATCACCCGTGGTGTGATCGGGCCGAGTCCGTCCCGGCTGAGGCTGAAACTCTGGGTGAACTGCCCGCGTTTGAGGTCGTGGGTCACGCTGCGCACGTAGTAGAGGCCGTCGTGCGCGAGGCCTGCACCGCGCACGCCGACGATCGAGCGCGCGGTCAGGATGCTGCCGTAGCGCAGCACGTCGAGCTTGCCCTGCGCGGTCACCGCGTCGGTGGTCGCCTGGGTGCGGTCGAGGCCGACCAGCATCGCCTGCACCAGATCCAGGGTGGCCACGTTCGGCAGTCGCCGCTTGGTCAACGGCGCCACAGGCCGCGCGGCCAGCGGCAGCTTCACCAGCGACACGTCCGGAATGGGCACGTCAACGTAGAGGTGCACGAACGGCACGCGCACGGACGCGGTGAACGCGGTGCTGGAGTTGCCGTCGACACTGAAGGACAGCGAGTCCACATTGGACGCCGCGTCCGAGTTCACGGTCAGCGCGGGTTGCGGCGCACCGGCCCGCACCTCCGGCCCCCAGTACGCGATGTTCGTGCCCGGCGCTGGTCCCGGCGTGATGTAGAAGGTGTAACCGTTGTTGCTGGCCAACTTGGTGATGTAGTCGAGGTCGCTGATGGAGGTCTGCACGTCCTGCTGCTGGTTCGCCGAGGGCATGAACGCCAGCACCGGCGGCACGGTCACCGGCGCGATCCCGTACGGGGCGTAGGTCGCGCAGATCGCCGCGACCTGCGCGGGCGCCGGCAAACCGGACCACGGAACGGTTTTCTGCTCGTATTTCATCAGCTTGGTCAGGTCCTCGCCGGTCACGGTGAACGTGGACTGGCGCGGATCGTTGGACGGCGACATGTCGTGCTTGGTGATGATGCCGTCCATCAGCACGTGCGGGGTGCCGTTGAAGATCACCATCAGGATCACCCTGATCTTCGGGTCGAAGAACCCGAAGGGCAGCAGCGAGTTGGTGATGACCGAGTTCTTGCTGACCGCGAAGGTCAGCTGGACCCCGCTCGGGCTGCCGACCGCCGTCGTCACCTGCGCGGACTGCAAGGCGTTGCTGAGATCGGCCGGCACCGGGACCGCGATCGTCGGCCCCATCAGCAGTTGCAGGCTGATGCTGTCAGCCACTGGAACCCCCTGGCACGCCCGCCGGCAGGGTGATCCGCAACTGCCGGCCGGCCGGGGTTTCCAGTTCATCAGGGCTCATCGCGCCGTTGGCGTCCGCGACCCGCCAGGACAGCTCGGGGTCGCCGAGCGCACGGTAGGCGATCAGGTCGATCCGGTCCAGCGGCCGCACCACGTACGTACCCAGATCGGCGAGGGAATCCGGGCGCGGCACGAACCGTCGTTGCAGGTAGTTCACGACCTGCCCGTCCGGCAGCGTCAACTGTTGCTGGGCAAGGCCGTAGTACCGGCTGGTCACGGAGAACATGTCAGTTCGCTCCCGGCAGAACAGTCAGTCCGACGGCGCCGATCGCGGTGATCTGCGGAGCCTTGCCGGAGAGGAATTCCTTGTGCGACTGGTAGGACCGGTAGATGCGGCCCGCGGTCTTGGTGAAGCCGACGTCGTCGAAGTTGAGCACCCGCGCGGTCAGGCTGACCTTGGCCCTGATCGGGTTCAGTTCGGTGTCGAACCCGTCCTCGGTGACGCTGAACTCGGTCAGCCGAACCGGCATGGACCGGTTGCGGCCCAACACCAACACGGTCAGCGGCGCCTCAACCTGTGCGATCTCGATCATGCCCTGGCCTGCCATCGTGTCCTCGTTCATCAGTTGCTTGACCTTCGGGTAGATCAACATCTCCAGTTGGGCCAGCACCGGATGCAGGCCGAACTCGGCGACCACCGGGTTGCCGTCCGGGTCGGCGAGGGCGTCGGACGCGTCGAACTCGGCGTCGAGCTTGATCGTCTCGTGCGGCGGCCCCTTGAGCCGCGTCGCCTCCAGCCGGTCACCCGGATCGTCGGCGACGGTCTGTGGCTGCAACGTCCTGTTCAGCGTGTCCGGGTTGTACTGGAACGGGATGACCTGAACGAGCGATCCGCTGTCCTGGTCGAAGGTGATGATGCCGCCGCGCACCACCTTGGGCGCGATCCCGCCGGGAGTGGTCATGGTCGGCCTCCATCACGTTCGGCGAGATAACTGGCCAGGCTCTGGGTATTCGACCGAGGCCGCCCGGTGCGCCGAGCCGGTGCGGGAGCCGGGGTTGCCGCCGTCACCTCGATCCGGCCGATGCTCACCCGGATCACCGGTTCGCTCGGCTGCGGCGTTTCCGCGCGTTCTCGGCGTTGCCGGATGGTGGTGTTGCCGTCGACGCGGCGCAGGTTGGTCACCTGGCTGACGCGGTTGATCTCGTTGAGCTCGTGCACCGTGTTGACCTCGGTGGTAACCGCGATGCTGTGGTGCCGCACCGGTTCGGTCCCGCGCGGTATCGCGACCTGCGTCGTCGAGTTCTCGGGTATTGCCGGCATCTCGGCGACCGTCGGCGTCGATGCCGCGCCGACCGGGTGTTGGGTGGGCAACCCGGCCGGCGGGCGCACTGGTTGGCCGCCCTGGGTAATCGGCCTAACCCGTGCCGTTTCCGGCACGCTTTCCACGCCGGCTCGCAACGATGCCGGCGCTGGGATCTCGGACTGCTCGTCGACGCGGCGCCGGGCCGGCCGCTGGCGTGCCTGCTGTGGCTGCTCGGTGCTGGACACCAACGCGACCAGCGTGGCCGCCTCGGCGCGTTGGGCGGGCTCTGCGCGTTCGCTGCGCTCGGCCCGTTCGGTGCGTCGGGCCGGTTCGGTGCGCTCGGTCGACACCGGAACCGGGGTGCTCTCGTCCGGGTCCGGGCTGATCGGCTCGAACAGGCCGGGCAGGCGCGGACGCACGACATTGGCCGGAGACAGGCCGAGCAGCCTGCCGAAGTAGTCGCTCACCCTGCCACCGCCCGAAGGTAGAACTGGCGCCGCGCGCTGCCGACCGACAGCACGTCGAACTCGGTCCAGCCGTACGCGGAGGCCAACAGGTGAACCTCGGTGAGCAACCGGCGCGCCCAGGCGTCGACCTCGGTCCAGACGAACCCGACCACGTCCAGCTCGGCCGACCACCTGTGGCCGCATTCCTCGCAGCTCGGCTCGAAACCGATGACGCTGTGCGGATCGGCCTCGGCGAGCCCGTCGCCGATCGACTCGATCAGTTCGGCCAACCGAGGTTCGGGCAGCTCGAAAACGTCCACCGACGCGTCGACAAGACAGCGCGCCAACAGCTCCTGTCGTGCCTCGGACTTCGGCGCCGAGCTGACCGCGACCAGGTCGGCGCCGGTCGGCGGCAGGACGGCAACCTCGAACTCGCCGGCCCGCAGCACCAACGGCCTGCTCTCCTGCTCGGCGAACTCGGTCAACCAGCTGTCCACATCGGACATATCGGGGCCACCCATGATCTCGTCGACGTCGAGCCCGAACTCCAGCTCCTCGCCGCAGTTCGGGCAGTCGGCGATACAGTCAAGCCGGGTGCCGAAGCACTCCCGGTGCAGGGCCAGCAGGAGGATGTTGCGGATGCCGACCGGGAGCAGGCCGACCTCGGATCGCCGGGCCGGGTCGGCGGCCGAGGCCAGCAGGATCAGCGCCTGCTGCGGCGCGCGCCTGCCCACCCCGGCCTCCCACGCCGCGAGCAGCGCCCCCTCCGACACGGTGACCGGCATCGGCTCAGACGTCCGTCGGGAAGACCGACTCGGTCGGCTCCTTGACGCCGGAATCCCGGTACCAGCCCTCGTTCTCCAGCTTGATGTGCTGGATCGCGACCGCGTTCGCGTTCGCGTCGAGGTCGGGCAGGGACTGGTATTCCGACACCCAGCAACGGGTCACGTGGTAGGACAGCACGACCTGCCCTGCCTCGTTGAACATGTCGATGATGATGTCCTTGCGGAAGTCCTGGAGGGACACTTCCTTGGTGCGCTGGTCCGGCGCGGCCTGGGCGTTGTTGTAGTTCCAGACCTTGTTCGCCCACTGCTCGAAGTCCGGGTCGTGGGTGACGCCGCGTTCCAGCGTGATCGCGTCGTACTCGGTGCGACCCGGCGACTTGCGGCTGGAGCTCTCGTCGCCGCCGTCGCGGTGCTTGACCACCTCAGTGGTCCGCTTGAGGGCGCTGACCTTGCTGATCCCGGCGACGTAGGGCCCGGTACCGAACTTCACCCTGAACTTGAAGTTCTTGTACGGGTCGAGTCGAGTCGCGTTGACCGTGAACTGTGCCATTGGTTGCTCCCCCTCAGCCGGCCAGGTTGCCGGTGAGCTGCTGGATGTTGATGATCACGAATTCGGCCGGCTTGAGCGGCGCGAAACCGACGAGGATGTTCACGATGCCGAGGTCGATCTGGCTCTGCGGGTTGTTCTCCGCGTCGCACTTGACCAGGTAGGCCGCCTGCGGCGTGCTGCCCTGGAATGCGCCTTGCCGGTACAGGCCGTTCATGAACACGCCGACGTTGAGCCGGATCGAGGCCCACAGCGGCTCGTCGTTCGGTTCGAACACGACCCATTTGGTGCCGCGCACCAGGCTTTCCTCGATGAACAGCGCGGTCCGCCGGACCGGCACGTACTTCCACTGGTCGGCGTCCTGGTCCGCGCCGTTGGTCGTGCGCGCGCCCCAGCTGACCGGGCCGTAGATCGGGAAGTTGCGCAGGCAGTTGACGCCGAGCGGGTTGAACTGCCCGTTGCGCGCGTCGTTCATGTTGTCCGCGAGGTCGACGACACCGGTCAGCGAGGCCGCTGTGCCGGCGGGCGCCTTCCACACGCCGCGCGACGCGTCGGTCGTCGCGTAGACCCCGGCGATGGTGCCGGAGGTGCCGAGCGAGCGCACCGAGTTGTTAGCCGGGTCCACAACGGACATTCGCGGGTAGTAGAACGCCGCGTTCGCGCCGATGTCCAGGTTGTGCAGCAGCAACTGCTGCTCGATCGTCTTGCTCGGCACCGGCCAGCCCTTTGGCGGGTCGATGAGCAGCAGCGCCCGCCGGTCGCGGCAGTACTTGGCGAGCACCTGAAGGAGGCTGGTGTAGCCCTCGCTGGGGGTGGCCTGCGCCGGTGGCGTCGCGACGTCACCGGTCCAGGTGAAGTCGGCCGCGTCCGGGACGCAGAGCATGTTGAAGATGTCGATGTTGTCCAGCGCGGCCTGCAGTTCCGCGTTGTGGGTGGGGTTCAGGTCGCCGACGGTCACCGGCGGGCTGTCGACGCCTTGGGTGGTCGCTGCGAAGTCGCCCGCCGTCGGCGGCACGGTCGGGTCGGCGTCGCCGCTGACCGTGAGCAGGGCCGAGGCCCTCAGCTGTGCGGCAAGTCCCTGCGTGGAACCCGCGACCGTGCTGATGCCGGTGTAGCTTTCGAGCACGTTCTTTTTGCTGTCCATAATGGACAGGTTGTAGGTCTTCAGATCCGAGTCGGTCGCGGGCGTTGCGCCGCCGGTACCCGTCGCGGCCGGCAGGCCCAGGGTCGGCGTTGCGGTGATGTGCACGGTGTAGTTGTTGGCCCAGGTGCCTTCCGAGGTCGCGGTCAGCGACAGCGTCTTCGGCGGGGAGTCGGTGGTGGTGCGGATCAGGTAGACGGCCTTGGCCGCGTTGGGTGGCGCGGTGCCGCCCTGCGGGGCGACCGGGGTGCCGGTGACGCGGATGACCTGCGCGGTCGCACCACCGTTGAGGAAGAACTGGTAGACGCCGTAGGTCATTTCGCTGTCCGGCGCGAGACCACCGTAGGTGCGCTCGAACTCGGTCCAGCTGTTGATCTGGGTCGCAACGTTGACCGGGCCCTGCGCTGCCGGACCCACGAATGCGGCGATGGACGTCGGCACACCGGTGATGGTGTGCACCGGGCTGGTCACCTCGGTGAGGTAGACCCCCGGATAGGTCGGAGATACCGGCATGATTGGTCCCTTTCCCACAAGACGCGATAGCGATAGTCAATTCCGACGCCGTCACCGCGGCGTCACGGCGAAATCAGGCGGCGACCGGCGCCGCTTCGGTGCTGGTCGAGGCAGGCGCCTGCGCGCGGTAACGCGGTGCGCTGGCCGAACCGAGTAGGGCGATGACGAGCTTGCGCGGCGCCCATTTCCGCGTTTCCAGCCACCGCGCGACCGCGTAGAACGCGGAAATGCAGATCGGCACGATCACCGCGGTGCCGACGTCGCGCGCGGTGCCGACCAGATCGGTGGGAATCACTCCGAGCGAAATCGCGAATCCGATGGCGGCGCCCCAAACCGAGGGCACCACGGTCCTGATCCAGCTGACCAGGAGGCCGGCGACCAACGGGGCCTGCGGCGCCGTGACCCGGTTGGCGTCCTGTTCGGTCGGCCAGGCCGGCGTCGTGCTCAGCGCGTGCTTGGCCGTCGAATCGGGAGCGGGCTGGGCGGCGGCGACCGTCGCAACGACCTCGTGCACGACGCCGATCTTCTCCGCGACCTTCGCCATCTCGGCGCCGATCCCCTGCACCTGGGCCAGTGCCTGTTCGAGCACGGCGACGCCGTTCGCGGCCTGCTGGGCGTAGTGGGTGCTCCAGGAGAGGTGTTGGGCGACGCTGTAGGTCGCCTTCCCGTCCGCGGTCGCGACCTTGGCGTTGAGCAGGTTGATCGGCACGTCCTGGACCTCGTTGGCCCCTGCGTTGGCCCACTTCAGCAGATCACCGGCCGACCAGCTGCGGGCCGGGTCGACGGGATCGCTGAGTTGGTGGTTCCACACGTCCTGTGCGTCCGCTGTGGACATCACGTCCTCCGATTTCTGTTGTGGTCGGTGTTGCCGGCGAGGCCGCGATGCACCGAGCGGGCGAGTTGGCGGCCGAGGTCGGCGCCGTCGGGGGTGGCACCGACCCGGATCGGCGGCGCGGCCACCACCCGCGCGGCAGCGGGAGGGTGGCGCCGCTCGCCGAGAAGCCGGGTGAGTTCGGTGACAAGGGCTTCGCGCAGATCCGCGAGCTGCCGCCGATCCAGCTGGATGCCGTTGAGGGTCAACCGTTCGATGTCGAGTTCAATCCGCACTGCTGTGTCCTGTTTCAAGGCTGTGTCCTATTTCAAGGCTGTGTCCTACTTCAAGGCTGTGTCCTATTTCAAGGAAGTCGCGCTCCCGCACCGGAAGTTCGAGCTTGTCGAACTCGACCCTGGCTGCGGCGAGTACCACAGCCATGGTGATCTCGGTGCCGGCGGAGGCGGCGCGGAAGGCCGCGTTCAGCGCGATGTTGCGGGCGACGCCACCACTGACCGCGAGCCGGGCAAGGCGGTCGAAGTCCAGTTCGGCGACCGGCGCGGTGGACGGGAAGGCCCTGCGCCAGATTTCGGCGCGCTGGGTCGCGTCCGGGAACGGGAACTCGACGATGAACCGGAGCCTGCGCAGGAACGCCTTGTCCAGCGCGTTGCGCATGTTGGTGGCGAGGATGGCGAGGCCGCGGAATGCCTCTACCCGTTGCAGCAGGTAGTTGACCTGGATGTTGGCGTACCGGTCGTGCGCGTCCTTGACCTCGCTGCGCTTGCCGAACAGCGCGTCGCACTCGTCGAAGAACAGGATGGCGCCGCCGGTGTCGGCCGCGTCGAACAGCGTGCGCAGGTTCTTCTCGGTCTCGCCGATGTACTTGCTGACCACCGAGGACAGGTCGATCCGGTACAGGTCGAGGTTGAGCTCGTTGGCCAACACCTCGGCGGCCATGGTCTTGCCGGTGCCGCTGGGTCCTGCGAACAACGCGCTCACGCCGAGACCTCGGCTGATCCGGTGGCCGAAACCCCACCGCTCGTACACCGTGGTGCGCTGGGCGACCTGGTCGACGATCTCCCGCAGCAGGGCCCGTCCCGGTTCGGGCAACACGAGGTCGTCGAGGCGGACCTTGGGCGTCAACCGCTGCGCAAGCGTTTCCAACCTGGGCCGGGCGCGCAGTCGGCAGGCCCGCCAGACCTGGTCGAGGTCGGTCGCGTCCCGTGCGATGTCCCGGATTCCGCCGACGTCCAACCCGAACTGCGCCGACAGCAGATCGGCCGGCAGTTCAGGCCCGAGCCGCGCTTGCCAAGCGGTTGCCCGTTCCGCCGGGGTGGGCGGTTCGATGTCCACGACGCGGGTACCGAGATCGGGCCTGCTCTCCCGCGCGGCGAACAGGGCTGGTCCGTGCACCCGGTCGAGGAACCGCGCGATCGACGAGTCGCCGTCGTCCTCGTCAGCGTCGAGGTAGAGCGCGAGCGGCAGCAACGCGGCTTCCCGCTCCCACAGCCGAGCCAGCGCGTCCACCTCGACAAGGCCCGCCGGCAGCAGGGCGGCGGGCAGCCGGTAGCCGAGCAGGCCGACGCGGGCGGCGGCCTCGGCGGCGACGAGTTCCTTGCTGGCCCGGTCCGCGCCGGCCAACTGAACCGGGCCGCGACGCACGCCGGCGACGACCTGGTCGACCGCGTCCTGCTGCGACGGCGGCAGGCTCAGCTCGGGATCGAGCGGCAGCGGGGTGACCAGGCGGTCCAGCCGGTCGTCGAGATAGTTGAGGCCCTTGAGGTAGTGCACGATCCGCTCGTCGACGCGCAGCGCGCCGGCCACCAGCGCCTGACCGGGCACGGTGCTCAGCTCGACCAGTCGCCAGTGCCGCAGCCCGCCTCGCGGCGAAACCACTTCCCAGGCCGGATCGGGCAGCACGCGCAGGGCAAGGCCGAAGGTCGGGTAGGCGATGCCTTGCACCGCAGCGCACAACTCGGCGATGCCGGGGTCGAACTCGGTCGCCGCGCACAGCAGCAGCGTGTCGCGTTCGAACCGGGACAGCCCGAGCCGCTGGGCCAGCCCGACCAGTGCGGGCACCGGTCCGGCCAGCTCGGCCCGGTCCACCGCGCGGGCCGCGGCCGTGATCTGGCGCGCGGTCACCGATTCGCTCGGCAGGGCCTTGCGCAGCAGCAGGCGCAGCCAGTCGAGGGAGGCGGCCAGGAACTCGTTGTTCGCGGTCTCCCAGTCCAGTTCGGTCGCCAGCGGCGTCGCCATCAGGTCACCGTCACGAGCTGGGTGCGGTCGAAGACCGGCGGCGTGACCGTCCGGTCCACGAGCTGGCTGTCCACGCCGTCGATCCGCAACCGGGTCAGGTAGGCGCCGGGCGGCACGTTGATCAGGGCGAAGGTGAGCGAGCCGGTGGCTGCCGCGAACGGTTGCGCGGCAACGCCGTGTTCGGCCAGCAGCAGCTGGGCCTGCTGGCCGGGTCGCACCGGCGGATCGCAGGTGATCGTGATGCCTGCTGTGCCGGCAACGGAGATGGGCAGCGAGGTGGTGATCTTCGGTGCGAGCGGCAGCGCGACCGCGTTGGTCAGTGTCTCAGGCAGCCCGGTCGCGGTGAGGCCGAGCGCGACGCTCACGGCGCCGGCCGGCAGCGTGTTCGGCACGGTGAACGTGACCTCGGTCGAGCTGGTGCTGCTCGGCGTGACCGGGATCGGAGCCGTGAGCTGCGGGTGGTCCAGCAGCACCCGCACGGCCGACGCACCGAGGTTCGCGCCGCGCAGGGTCACGGTGTCGCCGATCCGCGCGGACGGTTGGGCGTTGGGCGGGATCGCTGCGCTGAGTTCCGGGAACGGAGAGTCGACGTTCGCGTTCGCCTCGGGGCCTCGGTCGTTGACGCCTCTGGTCAGCACCGGCAGCGGGGTGCGTGAGTCGCGGCGCGAGTCGATCAGCACCGCCCGCACCTCGAAGGCGACCGAGAGCCGGTAGGGCGATGAGAAGATCGACCAGAGCGAGAAGATGTCCTTCTCCTCAAGCTGCTGCCAGCTGATCCGGATCCGCTCCACCTGGTCGGCGACGTTGCTGTACGGGGCGATGTCGGCGAGTTCGGTGCGGGTCAGCACGGGGTGGTCGTTGAGGGTCTGCACGGCGAGGCCGAGCAGGTGGTGCGCGGTCACGTCGACGTCGTCGCCGCCCTTGATGTAGGGCGTGAGCAGGTAGTGCAGCACCAGCGGCAGCGGCGGTTCGCCGCTCTCGCCGGGCACCAGCGTGCGCGGCGGCTGGTTGCGCAGCGAGCCGTCCACGGCAGCCTGGTAGAGGAACAGGTTCAGCTCGACCGGGTGCCCGCTGTTCTGGGCCTGGTCGGGTGGGGCCGCCCCGATGTGCACACCCTGGACGCCGCCCTGGTTCGTGGGTCGGCCCAGCCCGGCGCCGATCAGCCAGCGCAGTGTCTGCGTGACCGCCTCGATCGCCCGTGCGTCACTCATGCATCCTCCCCATGGCCGCCTTGGCCGCGCCGACGCTCCTCGGACGGCGTCACACGGGCGTCACCACCCGGTCACCGGATGCCCGGCCACGAGGTTTACCGACCTTTGGTGAGTTTTTGGCGGACTGATCAACCCTGGTCATCGGCGGCGGGCCAACGGCGGGGTTCGCATCGCACCGATGTTCGGGGAGCTATTCGGTGATGAGCACGAAAGGCCACGCTCCCACCCCGCAACTCCCGGGTCGCGAGGTGGAACTGGCGACAATGCACACGTTCCTTGACTCGACCAGGGTCAACGCGGCGGGGGCCGCCGCGCTGGTCCTGGCCGGCGAGCCAGGGATCGGCAAGTCCGTGCTGTGGGAGATCGGGGTCGGCGAGGCGGCCGGTACCGGCGCGACCGTGCTGACCATGAACGCGGCCCAGGCGGAGTCGAGTTGGTCGTTCACCGGCCTCACCGACCTGCTGGACACGGTCGCGGACGAACTGATCCCGGAACTGCCCGCGCCACTGGGCACGGCGTTGGAGGTCGCGCTGCTGCGCAGAACCCCCACAGACGCCGAGCCCGCGCGGCGCGCGGTCAGTTTCGCGGCGCTGTCCGCGTTGCGGCTGCTGGCCAAGCGCGGCCCGCTGGTGATCGCGATCGACGACGTGCAGTGGCTGGACCCGGCCTCGGCCGAGGTGCTCGCTTTCGCGTTGCGCAGGCTGACCACGGAACCGGTGACGCTGCTGCTGGCGCACCGCACCGAGACACCGCTGGCGGTGCGGGATCTCGAGGAGAGCGCGCCGGGCAACCGGCCGAGGCTGAACTCGGCCGAGGTGATCATCGGCTGCCTGCCCGACCAGCGCACCACCACGCTGGCAGTCGGACCGTTGGCGCCCTCCGCGCTGAGCGTCCTGGTGGCCGAGCGGCTCGGCGTGACCCTGCCGGTGCGCGCGGCGCGGCGGCTGCACCAGCAGACCGGCGGCAATCCACTGTGGGTGTTGGAGATCGTGCGCACCGCGCTGGCCTCGCACAACCGGGACGTGCTTGTCGGCGACCGGTCCATTTTGGACTTCGCGACCGCGTCCGGCACCCTCACCGCCGACGTGGCCACCAGGATCGCGACCCTGCCCGGCCCGGCGCGGCTGGTGCTGCTGGTGGTCGCCGCGCTGGCCCAGCCCAACCCGGACCTGGTGCGCCGCGCGGTGCGGATGCTGCTGGCCGACGAGGCGTTCCAGCCGCTCGGCGCGCCCGGCACCGACTCCCCCGCCGCGTTGGCCGCCGCGTCGGTCGCCGGTGTGGTGAAGACGACCGCGAACCGGGTCCGGCCGACACATCCGCTGCTCGGTTCGGTCACGCTGTCGCTGCTGCGGCCCGAACACCGGCAGGTGCTGCACAAACGCCTTGCCGAGTTGGTCGGCGATCCCGAGCAGCGGGCCCGGCACCTGGCTGCCTCGGTCGGCACCGAACCCAACGCGACCGTCGCCGACGCGCTGGACACCGGCGCGGCGGCGGCCCGTTCGCGCAGCGCCGTCTGGGCCGCTGCCGATCTGGCTGAACTCGCGGTCCGGCTCAGCCCCACCTCGGACGGTGCCGCGGCCGACCGCAGGGCCGCTGTGCTGGCCGAACTGCTGTTCGCGGTGGGCGAGGTGGAACAGGCGCGGCAGTGGGCGCAACGCGTGCTGGACAACGGTGAGAGCGGTTTGCCCAGGGTGCGCGCCGGCCTGCTGTTGGCGTCGCTGGTGTACTGGACCGAGGGCAGCGGACCCGCCGTGCGCTATGCGCAACGCGCCCTCGACGACGCCGACGACGACCTCGCATCCCAGGCGCGGGCGCACACCCTGATCGCGGACCTCGGCGACCATCCGGTGAAGGTGTGCCGCGAACACGCGGAACGGGCACTGGCCGCGTTGGACCAACTCGGCCCGCAGGCCGAGCCGGAAACCCGGTTCCTCGCGTTGACCGTCCTGTCCGGCTGCGAACTCGACGAACGCGGCCAACTCCCGCCGGACACCTTCGAACTCCTTGAGGCCGCCCAGAATTCGGGTGCGCGGCCTGCCGTGCTGGACCGGGCCGGCACCTATCGCGGCGCGAGCCTGAAGAACGTGGACGACATCGGCGGCTCCCGCGTCGCGCTGCACGCGGCGATCGGCGAGGCGCGGGCCGAAGGCGACGAGGTGGCGCTGCCGAACCTGTTCGGCCACCTTGCCCTGACCGAGTACTGGGCGGGCCGGTACGCCATCGGCATGGCCGCCGCCGAACAGGGCGTGCGGGCGGCGGCACTGGTCGGCGTGCATCCGCCAAGCCCGTACCTGGCGCGCGCCGCGCTCGGCGTGCATACCGGCGATCCTGAGTGGGCGCGCACTCATCTGCCCAGCCGGATCGCCGCGTGCGAGCGGGTCAGCGACCGGCGCGGCCTGATCGGCTACCACGCCGTGCTCGGCGCGGCCGACCTGGTGGACGGCAGGCCCGGCGATGCGGTGCGGCAACTGCGTACGGCCTACCAGATCGCCGAGGATCTCGGGTTCGGCCTCGCCGGGCGACGACTGCGGCTGGACGGCGATCTCGGTGAGGCCCTGGTGGCGGTCGGCGAACTCGACGAGGCCGAGGAACTCGGCCACGAACTGTACTTCGCGGGCGAACGCTCGCTGCGACCCTCGTTGCAGGCGCTCGCGCTGCGGGTGCGGGGGCTGGTCGCGGCGGCGCGCGGCAACACCAGCACCGCGATCGACACCCTCGGTCACGCGCTGGACCTGCACCACAAGGTCGACTTCCCGCTGGAACGCGGACGCACCCTGCTCGCGTTGGGCAACACGCTGCGCAGGGCCCGCGCCCGGCAGAAGGCGGAAGACGTGTTGCGACAAGCGCAATCCTGCTTCGCCGAGATCGGCGCGACCCCATGGCGCGACCTGGCCGCGGAGTCGCTGCGCCGCTCCGACGGCGCACGCCCGGACAGCGTGCTCACGCCGACCGAACGGCGCGTCGCCGAACTGGTGGCCACCGGCAGCAGCAACCGCGAGGTCGCCGCGACCCTGGTGGTCAGCGTGCGCACCGTGGAGGGGCACCTCGCCGCGATCTACCGCAAGCTGGAGGTGACCGGCCGCACCGCGCTCACCGCGAAACTGGCTGCGGCGTAACGAGATCCTTGGTCAGGAAGATCCGGCTGATACCGTCCGTTTCGGCCGGCACCTCGCCGAAGACCCGCCATCCGTTGCGGCGGTAGAACTCCGGCGCCTGGAAGTTGATCGTGTACAGCATGCCCGCGCGGCAACCGCGCCGCACCGCCTCGTCCTCGGCCTGCCGCAACAGTTCGCTGCCGAGGCCCGCGCCGCGCAGGTCGGGCGGCAGGTAGAAGTAGTCGACGAACAACAACCCGTACGACGTCCGCCCGGCAAGGCCGCCGAGCACGCGGCCGGTGTCCCGGTCCTTGACGAACACCGCGAGCGAACGGCGATCGAGCACGCCCGCGGCCTGCTCGTTGAACTCGTCAAGTCCCGCGGTGAGCACGGCGAGATCGGCGTCGTCGGGTTGGTCGGTCAGCTCAAGAATCGCATCGGTCACGCCCGCGACGGTAGCGCTCCACCCCGACTTTCCCGGTCCTGGCGGGCGCGCCACCCGGGCATCCAGGTGGTCTACCCGGGAAATCCAGGTGGTAGCACGGGTTCGCCGATCGAGTCGGATCCCTAGCGTTGAGTCGGGCCGAATTACGGGAATCAGGAGGGGGTCTCGTGACCATTTGGGCCGATTACAGCGCGGGCCGACCGGGTGGGACCGCGCTGCGGGCGGCGGGTTTCAGTGGCGTGATCCGATACGTCGGCACGCCGGGCCGAACCAAGAACATCACCGCGGGCGAATATCAAGATCTTGTCGGGCACAGCATGAGCGTGCTACTGGTGCACGAGAACGCCACCGGCGACGTGCTGCGCGGCTACGCGGGCGGCGTCGCCGACGCGCACGCGGCGTTGAACAACGCGCGGGCGTGCAGCATCCCCGACTCGGTCGGCATCGCCTCCGCGAGCGACCGGCACCTCACCGCCGCGCAGGTGCGCGTCGGCGTCCAGTACCAGGCCGGCTTCGCCAGCGTGCTCGGCGTCGAACGCACCGGAGCGTACGGCTTCCACGAGTTCATCTCGGCGGTACGGGCCGCGCACAGCGCGTCCTGGCTGTGGCAGTGCGGCACCCGTCCGGTGGGAAACGCGGGCGTGCACCTGTGGCAGCGCAACACCGGCGCCAGCCAGACCAGGGTCAACCGGATCGCCTGCGACATCAACGATCAACTGCTGCCACTACCGGAGGACGACATGACACCGGACGAAGCCCAGGTCGCCTCGATGAACGCGTTGCGCGCGTTCTTCAACGGCGACCTCTACCCGAGCATGAAGCCCAACAGCACCGAACAGGCGCCGCTCGCTCGCCTCATCCAGAACTCGGACATGTTCGGCTACCAGCTCAACGAGCTGATCACCGCGCTCACGACCAACGTGAGCGCCCTGAACACGAAGGTCGACGCATTGGCCACGCTGGTCACCGCGATGGCAACCAAGAAGCCGGCGACGTTCAAGGACGAGGTGCTCGGCGCGATCGAGGACGCGACCAGGAAGGTCGGGGGCTTCGGTGCGACCGCGGAACATGCCATCGAGAACGTCGTCGCCAAGGGCGAAGCCGCCCTCGGTCACAAATCCTGAGTCGGGCAAAGGGAAAACAGGCGGGGATCGGGGTCACATGGGGAGGGGCAGTCTCGTGTCGAGGGCACGACTGGAATTTCTAGGCGGATTCACACTCATGGTCGACGGCGCCGTTGTCGAGGTGCCGAAGACGTTGCAGCGCCTGATCGCGTTTCTCGGCCTGCGCCAGCAGGCCACAAGGGCGCACACCGTCGGCGCGTTGTGGCCCGAGGTCAGCGAGGACAAGGCGCTGGGCAGCCTGCGCACCGCGCTGTGGCGGCTACAGCAGTTGGGCGCGCCGGTGGTCGCCACCAGCGGCGAGAAACTCAACCTGGCCAAGGACGTCGTTGTGGACGTCAACGAACTGGTGCGTGCGGCCCGGTTGCTCTCCTACACCGAGGACGACCGGCGCACCGCGGCCGACCTGTTGCTCGACGGACCGGCGGAGCTTCTGCCGGGCTGGTTCGAGGACTGGGTGCTGATCGAACGGGAACGGCTGCGCCAGTTGTGCCTGCACACGTTGGAGGAACTGGCCAACCACCGGCTGCGCACCGGCCGCTACGGCGACGCGGTCGAGGCCGCGCTCGCCGCGATGCGCGCGGAACCGTTGCGGGAGAGCCCGTACCGGTTGCTGATCGAGACGCACATCGCGGAAGGCAACTACAGCGAGGCCGTACAGACCTACCAGTCCTATCGGACCCTGCTGGACCGCGAACTGGGCGTCGCGCCGTCGCCTGCGATCCGGGCGTTGGTCCGTAAGCTGTTCGGCCCGCGCCCGGCGCGGGCGCGTTCGCTGGTACTGAGCGGCTGAGCAGCTGAAGGGCGGAGGGGTGCGGGGCGTACGCGGGGTGCGCCCCGCACCCACTCCCTTACAGCTCGACGCCCAGCAGCGCGTCCACCGCGCCGCGCAACAGGCGCGGTGCGGCCGGATCGGTGCCGGCCCGATTCAGCGCTTCCCTGGCCCAGGCGTCCACCGCGGCCAGCGCGGCCGGGGTGTCCAGGTCGTCGGCGAGGTGGTCGCGCAGCCTGCGCACGGTGTCCTCGGCCGAGGGCGCCGTCGGCAGCGACACCGCCTCGCGCCAGCGGGCCAGCCGCGCCTCGCCCTCGGTGAGCAGTTCCTTGGTCCAGGACCGGTCGGTCCGGTAGTGCCCGGCCAGCAGGCCGAGGCGCACCGCCATCGAGTCGACCCCGTCGGCCCGCAGCTTGGACACGAACACCAGGTTGCCCTTGGACTTGGACATCTTCTCGCCGTCCAGCCCGATCATGCCGGCGTGCGTGTAGTGCCGGGCGAAGGGCTGGTCCCCGGTCAGCGCCTCCGCGTGCGCGGCGCTGTTCTCGTGGTGCGGGAACACCAGGTCAGACCCGCCCCCCTGCACGTCGAACCCGCTGCCCAGCCGGTTGATCGCGATCGCCGCGCACTCGACGTGCCAGCCCGGCCTGCCCGCGCCGAGCTCGCTGTCCCAGGACGGCTCGCCGTCGCGCGCCATCCGCCACAGCAGCGCGTCCAGCGGGTGCCGCTTGCCGGGCCGCAGCGGGTCGCCACCGCGTTCCTCGAACAACGCGAGCATGGTCGGCTCGTCGTAGTTGGACTCATAGCCGAACCGGCCGGTCGCGGAATGGTCGAAGTAGACATCCGGAAACTCGTCGTCATCGACTCGATACGCGGAGCCACCGGCGATCAGCTTGGAGATCACCTCGACGATCTCCGGAATCGCCTCGACCGCGCCGATGTAGTCCTGCGGCGGCAACACGCGCAGCGCCTGCATGTCCTCTCGGAACAGTGCGGTTTCCCGCATGCCGAGCACCACCCAGTCGTCGTGGTCCCGGATGGCCCGTTCGAGCAGCGGATCGTCGACATCGGTCACGTTCTGCACGTAATGCACCCGGTGCCCGTTGTCCAGCCACTGGCGATGGACCAGGTCAAAGGCCAGGTAGGTGGCGGCATGGCCGAGGTGGGTCGCGTCGTAGGGCGTGATCCCGCAGACGTACATCCGCGCGGTCGGGCCGGGAGCAGTCGGTCGCACCTCCCCCGTCGCCGAGTCGTACAGCCGCAGCGGGCGCGCCGGGCCGGGGACCGTGGGGACCGAATGGGACAACCAAGTGTGCATACCCTCGACAGTAACTTGACGTATGCGTGAAACCACCGCTTCGGGGTCGGTTCCCTTCATGTGGACTTCCCCACCCTCACGGGCTTGACCTGCCGGAAGGCGCGGCCAGCCAGGTCGCGGCGCCGCCGGTCGCGGCAAACGTGGCAGGATCGGGGGTGAGCAGTTCGATCAGTGGAGGCGACCCGATGGACACCCAGACCATCGACAACACGTACGCACAGTTGCAGCAGCAGAGCCAGCAGACGGTCGGGTTGATCACCGCCCTGGCCCAGAAGCTGCAGACGGCGGCAAGCAACGGCGACCCCAACGCCCGCGAGTGGCTGCTGGATCTCAAGGAGATCACCATCGGCTTCCAGTCGGAGCAGCAGCAGGTGACCCTGTTGTTGCAGGCCATCCACAACTTCGTGGCCAACGAGACCCAGCAGGCCCAGCAACAGGCCCAGCAACAGCCCCAACAGCCGGTCTACCAACAGCCCGTCTATCAGCAGCAGCCCGTCTATCAGCAGCCCATGTATCAGCAGCCCGTCTACCAGCAGGGCTACGGCGGCGGGTTCGGCGGCTTCCTGCACGGCGGCTTCGGCCAGGCCATCGCAACGGGTGCCGGCCTCGCCATCGGCGAAGACATCATCAACGACATCTTCTAGTCCCCTACGTCTGACCAGCGTGAACAGGCGATTTGAGCGGCCCAGACCATGATCAGGCCGTCTCCAGGCCGTCTCACGTCAGAAGCCCGCGCCACGAGCCATCAACCAGCGTCCGGCTCGTCGGCTGCGGGCAGCTGGCTTGGCGCGAAGATGGCGTCGACCGCAGCGGCTGCCCGGTGTAGGAGTTCGGCATCAGGTGGACGTAGGTCCTCAGAGTCAACGCCTCGTCGGCATGACCGAGGAACGCCGCCAGCTCCTTGATCGACACCCCTTCGTGGAGCAGAGCGGATGCGTACAAATGACGCAAAGCATGCATGCCGTCTGTATTGTCCGGATGATACTCAAGACCCGCACGTCCGAAGGCAGGAATCCAGGTTCCCGCGTTGAACGTCCCCGCAAAGACCGGCTCTGACTTTGCGTCGCTGATCAACAAGTTGACGGATTCCACATCTCGCCCGTCCCGCTCTCCCCAAGGCAAGGTAACCGGGACAGCCGGAAAGCTGTCCGCGTAGGCATCCGGTTTCTCAAGCACGCCCCGTCCGAGTCTACGGCTGGGCGCCGACCAAGAACCTGGTGGACCGGCTGATCGTGTCCGGTGTGGACATGTTCCTCAAGTCCTACCTGGCTGCCCCGTTTCACAGTCGCCTGAGCCGATGCTCGCGACGGAACATCGCTGGTGGCGCACCGCATCCGTTGCTGAAGGCCGTGTAGAAGCGGCTGACCGATCCGAAGCCGGACTCCTCGGACACCTGCCCGACCGGAAGGTCGGTGGTGATCAGCAGGCGGCGGGCTTCGGCCAGCCTGCGGCGGGTCAGGTAGTCGAGGATGGTGGTGCCGACGACGCTCCGGACCTGGGTCATGGCGTAGTTGGGGTGCAGCCGTGCGGCAGCGGCGATGGCGGAGACGGTGAGCGGCTCGCGGAAGTGCTCGGCGATGTGCCGCACCATCGCGACAACCTGGCGCAGGGTCGGGTCCGACCCGGAGTAGCGGCGCACCGGTTCGCCAACAGTGTCCAGGGCGAGCCGACGGACCCGCGCCTCGACTTCGAGCATGGCGATCTGGCGGCGTTCTGGCTCGTCGCTGCCCAGATCACCGGCCCACTGCGCGAAATTCGCCGCGTCGGTCCCGATGGCGGCCGAGGACGGCGCGACAAGCGGGATGCCGGACAGCAGGCGGCTGACGAGCGAATCGGGCAGCCCCCAGGCCAGGAACGTCTCGAATGGCACGCACACCCAGTGCGCGCGGGTCACCGAGGTCGCCACCAACTGGTGCGGCACGGCGGCCCAGAACGCTGCCACGCTGCCCGGCCCGACCTCGACCGGCACGCCACCGAACAGGTAGAGCATCGTGCCCCCCTTGGCGACCAGGTTGATCTCCAGGTCGTCGTGCTGGTGCGCGGCGCCCATCACCTCCGGCTCGCCGGCCCAACCAGTGAGAACGCCCGGCAGAACCCGCGACGTGATCTGAGAATCCAAGAAGTTCTCGCTCTCTTCGATGAAGACCTCGCGGATCGTAGGCACATACCGTGGTGATCGTCCACCACAAGGGGAGGTTCGCGTGTTCTCACTCGGCATCGTCGGCGCCGGCCAGTTCGCCGGACAGTTCGCCCGACTGTGGCGGTTGCATCCCGGTGTCGGTGACATCCTGGCCACCGACCTGCTGCCCGAACGTGCCACGCGCCTCGTCGCCGAGTACGACCTCGCCGCGACCGTGCCCTCCTACGAGGCCATGCTCGATTCGGACGTCGACGCGGTGGCGATCTTCACCCAGCGCTGGACGCACGGACCGCTGGTGGTCGCCGCCCTGCGCGCGGGCAAGCACGTCTACTCGGCCGTGCCCATGGCGGTGACGGAGGAGGAGATCGCGGCCATCATCGACGCGGTCCGCGACACCGGCCTGACCTACATGATGGGCGAGACCAGCTACTACAACCCGGCCACCGTCCACGCCCGCGACCAGGTCGCCAAGGGCGCGTTCGGCCGGTTGTTCTACGCAGAGGGCGACTACGTCCACGACATGGACCTCGGCTTCTATGACGCGTACCGCTACAGCGGTGGCGAGAACTGGAAAGCGACCGCGAGCTACCCGCCGCTGCTCTACCCGACCCACTCCATCGGCGGCGTCCTCGGCGCGTGGCAGACCCACGCCACCAGCGTGTCCGCGATCGGCGTGCGCGACGATCGCGGGGACGGCGTGTTCGACAAGGACATCAGCCAGTTCGACAACGACTTCTCCAACGCCACCGCGCTGTTCGAGGTCGCGGGCGGCGGCGCGTTCCGCACCAACGAATTCCGGCGCGTCGGCTACCCGTCGCACATCCGCGAATCACGGTTCCGCTTCTTCGGCACCGAGGGCAGCCTCGAACAACTGGCGACCGTCAGCCTGTGGCAGGACAAGTTGGGCGTCCAGGACATCACCGAGCACCTGCTGCCCGTGCCCAGTCTCGATCCCGGCGATCCATCCCTTGCCCACGTCGCCCCCGCCCTACGGGACGCCTTCACGTCGGGGTCCGCCCCCGTGCACGACCGATCACGGCTGCCCAAGGAGTTCGCCACCGCGTCCAACGGGCACGAGGGCAGCCATCACTTCCTGGCCGACGATTTCGTCACAGCCGTGCGCACCGGTTCGCTGCCGCCGGTCAACGCGTGGGTCGCGGCCCGCTACACGCTGCCGGGCATCGTCGCGAACGAGTCCGCGCGCGACAACGGTGTGCGGCTGACCATCCCGGACTTCGGCGACGCTCCTTCCCGTTGACGCTCAAGAAAAGGGAGACGCCGACCTTGCCATCCTTGCCATCGGCATCGATCGACACCAGTGTCCCGCCGGGTCCGTCGGCGTTGCGCGTCACGCTCGCCTCACCCCTGTACCGCGGCGCGACCGTCGCCTTGTTCCTCTCCGGACTCGGCTTCTCCGCCGCAGCACCCCAGATCGCCTCGTTCCTGGTCAACGACATGCACGTGTCCTTGACCACAGCGGGCCTGTTCTACCTCACCAACCTGACCGCACCGGTGGCCGGTTACCTGATCGGAGCGCGATCGGACCGTACCGGCAAACGGCTGGGCCTGTTCCGGCTGTGTGCGCTGGCGGGCTTCCTTGGCTGGCTCGGCGTCGCCTTCTCCAGCCAGGCGTGGATGCCGTTCGCGGTCAGCGCGCTCGTGCTCGGCTTCGCGGGCGCGGCCAGTTCGCAACTGTTCGCCGCGATCCACGACGACCTGCGCGCCAGCCGCACTGCCATGAGTTCGGCAGTGGATGGAGGGGTGGATGACGGGGTGGTCTCGATCGTGCGGATGGCCCTCACCGCGGGATGGGTCGTCGGCCCCGTAGTCGGATCGTTCCTCGCGGCGGCCGTGAGCCCACGCGCGATGCTGGCCATGACCGCGGTGTGCACCCTCGCCCAGATCATCCCGCTCGGCTTCCTTCGCGCTACGGCGACTCCCACCCGAACGCCCACCCGGCCCGAGCCGGTCGAGCGGACGCCCGGCGTGCGGGTGATGCTGCCACTACTCGCGTTCATCAGCCTCTACGTGCTCGTCTACGCGGGCGAACCCATCAAATACGCCTACCTCCCCATCTATATGCGTGCCGACCTCCGACTCCCGGCGGTGATCAGTGGCGCGGTGATCGGCATCCAGCCGCTGATCGAGTTGATGTTGATGCCGTTGGCCATCGTGCTCGCCCGCCGCTTCGGCGCGATGCGCCTGATGGTGCTCGGCGCCGCATTCGGCGTCGGCGCGAACCTGTGCTTCGCGTTGACCGGCAACGTGATCGGCATGTTCGCCGGTCAGGTTCTGATGGGTGGCGTCTGGGGAGTTTTCGCCGCGCTGGGGATCATCGTCGCGCAACGACTGCTCCCGGACGCGGTCGCGACCGCGTCCGCGGTGTTCATGAGTTCGACCGCGATAGCCAGCGCGCTCGGCGGCCTGACCGGCGGAGCGGGCGTCAGCATCCTCGGCCTCCCGCTCGTGTTCCTCGCACCCGCCGTCTACGGCACCATCGCGACGATCGGAATCGCGGTCATGAGCCGCGCTCGGCAAGCTGGGCATTCTTGACATTCGCATTAGCCCGTCAGGTTCAGGAGAGCAATTCGCGGACGCCGTGTCGACTGGAACTGATGCAGGCGTCGGTTCCAGCCGTGCTGGTGCGTTCACGCCCTCGCGGGGAGGGCAGCGCCAGGTGTTGGTCTCCTGCCTCTGAAGGATCAGCGCGTCGATGGCGGTCACGTTTCCCGACACTCCCCTGTTCGTATGCTTCGTATGTCCTGATGACGGGCTTGACCGTTCGGTCTCGTGCTCTATAAATTGACGGGCGCCATGGTGCTCGGGAAGCCGGTGCAAGACCGGCGCGGCCCTCGCCACTGTGATCGGGAAGTTCACCGCTCGACATGCCACTGACCCCAGGGTCGGGAAGGCGGGCGGCGAGCGTTGACCCGTCAGCCAGGAGACCGGCCATGGCATCGAGACACCTTCCACGAGGAACTGGAAAGGCCGCACCGATGGTTACGTCGGACAACACCCCAGCCCCGTCATTTCGGTCATCACTGTTCGGCCTGCGCGCGGACTGGGTGCGGATCATCGCCGTATTCACGGCGATCGTGGTGCTGCACGTGGTGGCCTGGGGAATCCTGATCGTGCTGGTGATACCCCACCACTACACCGTTGGCACCCAGGTGTTCGGCATCGGCCTCGGAGTGACTGCTTACACGCTGGGCCTCCGGCACGCCTTCGACGCCGATCACATCGCCGCGATCGACAACACCACGCGCAAGCTGATGGGCGATGGCAAACGACCAGTGTCAGTGGGTTTCTGGTTCGCACTGGGTCATTCCACCGTCGTACTGGTCATGGCCGTGGTGATCGCGGCCGGCGCACACGTAGTCGGCAGCCTCACCAATGAGGACTCCGGTGCCCACAAAGCCCTCGGGCTGATTAGCACAGGCGTGTCCGGGCTGTTCCTCTACCTGATCGCCGTACTCAACCTCGCCGTGCTGGTCGGCATCATGCGGGTGTGGCAGTCAATGCGCCGCGGCGCGTTCGACGAAGCCGAACTCGAAGCGCACCTGGCCAATCGCGGCTTCTTCAACCGCTTCCTCGGTCGGCTCACTCGAACCATCACCCGCCCCGGCCAGATGTACCCGGTCGGACTGCTGTTCGGGCTCGGCTTTGACACCGCGACCGAGATCGCGCTGCTGGTCCTGGCCGGCACCGGGGCCGCGAGCGGCCTGCCCTGGTATGCGATCGTCGCGCTGCCGCTACTGTTCGCAGCGGGCATGAGCCTGCTGGACACCGTGGACGGCACGTTCATGAACTTCGCCTATCACTGGGCATTTTCCAACCCGGTGCGCAAGGTGTACTACAACATCACCATCACCGGCCTGTCCGTCGCGGTCGCCCTGATCATCGGCAGCATCGAACTCGTCGGTGTGCTGCACGACGACTTCGACATCGTCGACCCGGTGACAACCTGGATCTCGGGCCTGAACCTCAACAACGTCGGGTTCTTCATCGTGGGCTTGTTCGTCGTCGTGTGGACCGGTGCGATCGGCTACTGGCGGCTGGGCAAACTCGAACAACGCTGGAAATCGGCCGGCCCGGACTCCGACGACTGAGCGCGAGTTCACCAGGTCGGAAAAGGACAAGGTCTGTCGACAGTAGACTAAACGGCGGCGATCTGACCGCTCGTGCGATCGCCGGCATCGTGACCCGGACAGCAGCGCCACCGGTGAACCACTGGCGAGCATGGCCGGCAGCGGCGGAACCGGTCAGCCCACCGGTTCCCAGTACTACCGGCTGGATTAGGGGGCAGAGCCGTCGGCCTGTGCATCGCCGGGGACCAGAAAGCTGATCCGGTCGCCTGCGGCGAGGCGCACTGCCGCGTCCGGGTCAAGCAGACTTCGGTTGTGCAGCACTGAGACGGGCCGATGGCCGGCAGGCCAGTCGAGTTCGCCGAGGGCGTGCCCAACCGCGCCCGAGTCCTCGGTCAGCGTCCGCTCGACGATGCGATAGCCGTGAAGCTGAGAATTCAGGTCGTGGCCTGACGCCCCGGTGTGCGGGTCGGCCCCTTCGGCCACGCGCTGCCTTGCGGTGATCTCCGGTTCGGCGGCCGTCAGCTGGCGGGCAACAGCACGCATCACGCTCTGGTTGGTCAGCCAACCTCGCACACTGCGGCCGTCAACGGAACCGACCGGCAGACCGTCCCGGCCGTAGAGCACCAGTTGGCGCAGCGCCTGAGCCAGGCTGTCGTTGGCGAAGAGCAGCTGCGGCTCCCGCGTACGGGTCACCGGACCGAGGAGGCAATCCCAGTTAGGGGCAGTCCCGTTGCCGGCAACCTGGTCCGATATGGCCAGCGGACTCGGGAACGGGTGCATGGCCTCGGATACGGTGAGTTCGTCGAAGGCGTGCGCCGGGGTGGCGCGGTCGATGTCGGTGCCGCGCCGCAGCAGCTTGGTGGTGTAGATGGTGCCGTAGCTGATCGCCCGCGAGGTCATGGTGGA
>DASYBO010000216.1:0-24517 GCA_036500685.1 Pseudonocardiaceae bacterium
GGCGCGGGTTCGGCCGACGTGGCGCAGGTTCAGCGCGGCGGGCGGTTCACCGAGTCCCGAGGCGTCCCAGAGCAGGTAGAACTCGCTGGCGGACACGCGAAGCCAGGGATCAGTCACGCTTTTCCTCGCCGATCACCCTTGGCGAGACCCGCGTGTCCAGGTCGAAGATCCCGTCGTCGTCCTTGTAGTACTTGCGCTGGTGTTCGCGGTCGTCTTCGCGCCGGCCCGCGCCGCCGCCGAGACCGGCCGAGGACATGACCGAACCTCGGGTGCCCGCGGCGGCGGCCGAGCCTGTGCCCTGCGCCGGTTCGGACTCGCCTGTCGCGCCTACGGAGCTGCGCGAACCCGGGTTCGACGTGGCCGCGGTGCCGCTTTCCTCCGGTGGCGGCGCGCCGCCTGATCCGACTTTGGCGAGGCCGCCACCGCCGAGGCCGTCGCCCCCGATGCCACCGACCGGAATCGGGCCGGGGAGCTGCCCACTGGACGGTGGTGGGGTCGGATTGCCGACCGGCGGCTGGATCGGCCCGGACACCGGGTTGGTGGGCGAGGCGAACTGCGGAATCGTGCGGGCGATGTCGGCCGAACTGCTCTGGTACTGCTGCATGACCCGCGCCGCCTGCTGATGCGCCACGGCGGACTGCGCGGTGGACGAGATCGGGCCGGGGCTGGCGATCGGTGGCTGCGCGAAGGCGTTCGTCTGGGTGACCGAATCTGGCTGGTTGAGCCCAACGGGCTGGTTGAACCCAACGGGCTGGGGGAGCGGCGGCGTCGGTGGCGGTACGGGCATCGACGACCGCGCGGTCTGCAGCGCTTCGGCCTGTTGGCTGACGCAACCCGACACGATGACCGCGTTCTCACCGGTGGTGTTCGTCCAGCTCACCAGGCCGGTGAGGTTACCTCGGGCCTGGTCGGCGGCCGAGCCCTTCCAGCCGTCCGAGGACGCGGCGAGCGCGGTGTTCAGCGTGTCGCCCATCTGCCGCAGCGTGTCGGACAGCTTCGCCCAGGTTCCGGCGACATCGGTCGCGCCGGTCAGGTCGACGCCGTTGTTGACCATGTCGTAGAGCTGCTGGTGGCTGTAGGACATCCAGTCGACGTGCTGGTCGAGTCCCTGTGCCTCGATGGGATCGGGCAGCGGCAGTCCGAGCATCACGCCCCCCCGGTGTTGATGAGCAGTTGACGCTGTTGCTCGTCGTTGCTGACGGTCAGGTTGGCGGCGCGCGCGATGGTGGCTTCCACTTCACCGAGCAGGCTCGCGAACTCGACTAGGACCGGCCGGATCGAGCTGTCCTTCCCGGCCGCGACCGCGCGCAGTTGGCTGTCCATGGCCACACCGACCCAGTTGTGCCCGAAATGCAGCGGTTGGTCGATGGTGTCGGCCAGGCTGATCAGGTCGTTTGCCTGATCATGGAGTTGGCCGATGGTCCCGAGCAGCGCGCTGGCCGCGTCCTGGGACAGGGTGAGTGAACCGCTGGCCACGGCCTGCGCCACGCTGCCGAGTTGGGTCGATACGCCCTGTAGTCCGGCGCCCGCCGCCGTGATGGCCGCACCTGGAGTCGCCGGAGGTACACCGCCGTTTGTCATGTCGTCCGCCACCAGCCGAGAATATCGAACCAGGGCGCGCGAGTTGGGCGGTTTCGCCAAATCAGCCGACGATTGGACTGCCGGTGAGGGTGACGTCGGCAGCGCGCAGGTCCGCGAGTGTGGAGTCCACTGTGGACTGACTGACACCTGCGGTGAGAGCCAGCAGGACCGTCGTGCGCAGGCCGACCTTGGCCGCGTCCAGAGCGGTCGCGCGAACGCAGTGGTCGGTGGCGACGCCGACGACGTCAACGGTGTCGATGTCGTGCGCGCGCAGCCAGTCGCCCAGCCCGACACCGTCCCGGTCGTTGCCCTCGAAACCGGAGTACGCGGCTTGGTGCGCGCCCTTGGAGAAGACCGCGGCGATCCGGCTGACGTCCAGTTCCGGGTGAAAGGACGAGCCGGGCGTACCGGCCACGCAGTGCACCGGCCAGGTCGACAGGAAATCGGGGTGGTCGCTGAAATGCGCGCCCGGATCGACGTGGTAGTCGCGGGTCGCCACGACCTGGTCGTACCGGCGGGACGCGACGTGCGCGGAGATCGCCGCCGCGACCGCTGCGCCCCCGGTGACGGGGAGGGAACCGCCCTCGCAGAAGTCGTTCTGCACGTCGACCACGATCAGCGCGGTTCCCACGGCGTCCTCCTACGTGAACTACTTGAAGTCGAAGGTGGTGGGGATGGCCGGGTCGCCCTGGGAGAGCTTGAGCCCCTCCCACGGTACGCTGACCAGCGCTTCACGCAGCCGCTGCCGACTTTCCTCGAGGGAGGGCAGGTTGTCCGCAGGCTTGCCGGCGCGGATCAGCGGGATCTGTAGTTCACGGTCGTGCTGGCCGAGTTCCGGTCGGTCGATGCCCGCGCCGACGTGGTAGACGACCTCTTCCAGCGCGGTGCCGCTTTCCTTGTGCCTGCGCAACGCCGCCTTGCGCCCGCCTCGGGATTCCTTGTGCGAACTGCGTTTCGCCACCGGACGCCCCGCGACTTCGACAAGTTTGTAGACCATGCCAGCGGTCGGTGCCTTCGAGCCGGTGACGACCGAGGTGCCGACGCCGTAGGCGTCAACGGGTTCGGCGCGCAGCGCGGCGATCGCGAACTCGTCGAGATCACCGGAAACCACGATGCGGGTGTTGCGCGCGCCGAGCGCGTCGAGCTGATCGCGGGCCTGGCGGGCCATCACGCCGAGATCGCCCGAGTCGATCCGGATCGCTCGCAGTTCAGGGCCGGCAACGGCGATGGCGTTGTCGATGCCCCTGCTGATGTCGTAGGTGTCCACCAGCAGCGTGGTGTTGGTGCCGAGCACGTCCACCTGGGTGCGGAACGCCTGCTCCTCGCTGTCGTGCAGCAGGGTGAACGCGTGCGCGCTGGTGCCGGTGGTCGGGATGCCGTGCCGCCTGCCGGCCTCCAGGTTCGACGTGGACGCGAACCCGGCCAGGTACGCGGCGCGCGCGGCGGCCACCGCGGCCTGCTCGTGGGTCCGGCGCGAACCCATCTCGATGATCGGCCTGCCGTTGGCCGCGCTGACCATCCGCGCCGCCGCCGAGGCGATGGCGGTGTCGTGGTTGAGAATGGACAGCACCAGGGTCTCCAGCAACACACCTTCGGCGAAGCTGGCCCGCACGGTCAGCAGCGGCGAACCCGGGAAATACAGCTCGCCGTCCGGGTAACCGTCGATGTCGCCGCTGAACCGGTAGTTCGCCAGCCATTCCAGCGTCGAGTCGCCGACGACCTCGGTCGCCGCCAACGCGCTGATCTCCGCGTCGCTGAAGCGGAACTCGGCGATCGCGTTCAGCACCCGGCCGACGCCTGCGACAACGCCGTAGCGCCTGCCTTCCGGGAGGCGCCGGGCGAACGCCTCGAACACGCACTGTCGCTCACCGCTGCCATCGGACAGCGCGCTGGCCAGCATGGTCAACTCGTAGTGGTCGGTGAGCAGCGCGGTGCTCACCCCGTTGGCCGTCATGGCTGGCAGCCTATGCGGTTCTCGGCGCGTGCCGCGCGTCGATCGACAAGACCTTGTCCACCGACTGATTGTCATGCGGACGGGTGAGAGTGGCTTTCGTCACTCGTGGGCGGAACGCGATCTCACCGGAGTCGCCCGGGCATGCCACCATTGGGGTCATGACGACGCCCGTCGAACAGGAGAGCACGCAGCTCGATCCGGCCTCCGCCGAGTCCGGAGCCGCCGAGCAGCCCTGGCAGACCGTCGTGTGGAACGATCCGGTGAACCTGATGTCCTACGTCACCTATGTGTTCCAGAAGCTGTTCGGTTACGGCCGCGACCATGCCGTCAAGCTCATGCTCGACGTGCACCACAAGGGCAGGGCGATCGTGTCCTCCGGGTCGAAGGACAAGGTCGAGGGCGATGTGGCCAGACTGCACGCCGCCGGGCTGTGGGCGACGATGCAGCGGACGTCGTGACCCAGGATCTGTTGATGCCGGTCGGCGTGGAGGTAACTGAGTGAAGGGCTGGCGCCGCAAGGGTGACCGGGTGGTCGCGGTGCTGGATCGGCAGGAGGCCGCGCTGGTGCGCGGGCTGGTCAGCCAGATCCAGGAGATGCTGGAGGTCAGGGGAGAGGACGCGCCGCAGGACGAACTCGCCGAGTTGACCGGCATCCGCACCGGACCGTCCACCTCGCCCGACGACCCGATCCTGTCCCGGCTGCTGCCCGACTTCTACCGCCTCGACGACGACGCACCGTCCGCCGAGGACCAGAACTCGGCGGCCGCGCTGCGTTCCCTGCACGAGCCGGAACTGTTGGACCACAAGACCGGCGTCGCCGCGATCGTCATGGAAACCTGCCCGCGCAACGGCGGCGAACTGCGCCTCGACCTGGAACAGGCGGAGGCCTGGCTTTCCGCGATCAACGACGTCCGACTGGCCCTTGGCACCGCACTTGACGTCACCGAGGACATGCCGGAGGAACTGCCGGAAGAGGACCCGCGCTCCTCCCACCTCAGCGTGTACCACTGGCTGACCTGGGTACAGGAGAGCCTGGTCCAGGCATTGAACGGCGGCCGGTGAACACAATGGCGAACCTGGCCCGGCCCGGCGGGAACAACGCGATCACCGACGTGCCCGGTGTCCTGGTCGGACACCACGAGCGGACCGATGCCGGCTGGGCCACCGGAACCACGGTGGTGCTGGTGCCGGACGGCGCCGTGGGCGCAGTCGACGGACGCGGTGGTGCGCCCGGCACCCGCGAAACCGACCTGTTGGCACCGTCCAATCTGGTCCAGCGGGTCAACGCGGTGTGCCTGACCGGTGGCAGCGCGTACGGGCTGGCCGCCGCCGACGGCGTGATGCGCTGGCTGGCCGAACGCAACCACGGCATCCCGGTCGGATTGGCGCCGCACGAGGTGGTGCCGATCGTCCCCGGCGCGGTCATCTTCGACCTGCCGCGCAGCACCTGGGGCAACCGGCCCACCGCCGATTTCGGTTACGCCGCA
The DNA here is from genome assembly GCA_036500685.1 of Pseudonocardiaceae bacterium. Lineage (GTDB taxonomy): Bacteria > Actinomycetota > Actinomycetes > Mycobacteriales > Pseudonocardiaceae > CAJCJE01. Next base: position 5,023 of record DASYBO010000216.1, read on the forward strand.
TGCGAAGCGGCCACCGGTGGACCGGTCGCGCAAGGCTGCGTCGGGGCCGGGACCGGCGCGAAACTGGGCGGCCTCAAGGGCGCCGTCGGCACCGCGAGCGTGGTGCTGCCCGATCCGGACGGCGACATCGTGGTTGGCGCGCTGGTCGTAGCCAACGCGGCCGGCAGCGCGGTCGACCGGGCCACCGGACGCCCCTACGCGGCCGATGTCGAACTGGCCGACGAGTTCGGCGTCACGACCTGGCCGGACCGGCCGGGTGTCGACGCGGAGCCCGGCGCGGCGCCGCTGAACACGACGATCGGTGTCGTCGCCGTCAACGTCGACCTGACCAAAGCCGAATGCCAGCGGCTGGCCATGGCGGGCCAGGACGGCCTGGCCCGCGCGGTCCGGCCCGCGCACACCATGTTCGACGGCGACACCGTGTTCGCCCTGGCCACCGGGCGACGGCCGCTGCTGGCCGGTACCAGCAGCCTCGCCGACCCCGGTCGGGCCGGTCAACTGGACCGGTGCGCGTCCGCCGCGGCCGACGTGTTCGCCCGCGCCATGGTGCACGCCCTGCTCAGCGCCCACACTCTGGCCGGGGTGTCCGCCTACCGGGACGTCTGGCCCGGCGTGGTGTCCTGACCCTCGGCCCTCTCACATATCGGAATCAGAGATATCCGCCGGTCGTGGCCCCGTAGGATGGCGATGTGCTGGTGATCCGACGCGACCTGGTCGACGCAATGGTGGCGCATGCCCGCCGGGACCATCCCGACGAGGCGTGTGGCATCCTCGCGGGCCCGGAGGGTGCCGACCGCCCTGAGCGGTTCATCCCGATGATCAACGCGCAGCGCTCGCCCACCTACTACGACTTCGATTCCGCCGAGTACTTCCAGGTCAACAAGGCGATGCAGGCCGCGGACGAGGACTACATCGTCATCTACCACTCGCACACGGCGACCGAGGCGTATCCGTCCCGGACCGACGTCAACATCGCCGCGATGCCGCAGGCGCACTATGTGCTGATCTCCACCCGTGACCCCGAGGAGCACGAACTGCGGTCCTACCGCATCGTGGACGGGATCGTCACCGAGGAGCCGGTCGAGGTCGTCGAGTCGTACATGTTCTCGCACACTGGACGTGACGACACCGTTGACCGGCACTGACCGGGCCGACCGGCATTGAGTCGGCCGACCCGGAATAGCGGGTCAGGTCGCGAGCGTCTGCATCTGGTAGTCATCCCTATCCGGAGGTTGTTCCACCATGGCCGTCACCGTCTCCATCCCCACGATTCTGCGCACCCACACCGGCGGCGAGAAGTCGGTCCAGGTCAGCGGCGACACGCTGGCCCAGGTCATCGACAGCCTCGAAGCCGACCACGCGGGCCTCAAGGCCCGCCTGGTCAAGGAGGGCACGCTGCACCGCTTCATCAACGTCTACGTCAACGACGAGGACGTGCGGTTCACCGGTGGCCTCGAGGCCAAGGTCGCCGACGGCGACACCGTGACCATCCTGCCGGCCGTCGCGGGCGGCTGAGCTTCTCCCCGGAGGCTTCTCGTGGCCAGGTACGACTCGCTGCTACACGCGCTCGGTGACACCCCGCTGGTCGGTTTGCCGGGGTTGTCGCCCGCGCCCAATGTCCGGTTGTGGGCCAAGTTGGAGGACCGCAACCCGACCGGCTCGATCAAGGACCGGCCGGCGCTGGCCATGGTCGAGCAGGCCGAGGCCGAGGGAAAGCTCAAGCCGGGCGACACCGTGCTCGAGCCGACCTCCGGCAACACCGGCATCGCGCTTGCCATGGTGGCCAAGCTCAAGGGCTACCGGCTGGTCTGCGTGATGCCCGAGAACACCTCGGTCGAGCGGCGTCAGCTGCTCAAGGCGTACGGCGCGGAGATCATCTTCTCCGAGGCGGCGGGCGGCTCGAACCAAGCCGTCGCCACCGCCAAGAAGCTGGCCGAACAGCACCCGGACTGGGTCATGCTCTACCAGTACGGCAATCCGGCCAACCCCGGCGCGCACTACGCCGGCACCGGCCCCGAGATCCTGCGTGACCTGCCGACCGTGACGCACTTCGTCGCAGGCCTCGGCACCACGGGCACGCTGGTCGGCGTCGGCCGATACCTGCGCGAACACAAACCGGACGTGCAGATCATCGCCGCCGAACCGCGCTACTGTGAACTCGTCTACGGCCTGCGTAACCTCGACGAGGGTTTCGTGCCCGAGTTGTACGACCCCGAGGTGCTCAACGGCCGGTTCTCGGTCGGCTCGCACGACGCGCTGCGCCGCACGCGGCAACTGTTGGAGACCGAGGGCATTTTCGCCGGCATTTCCAGCGGCGCGATTCTGCACGCCGCGCTCGGCGTCGCGGAAAAGGCGGCCGGCACGGGAGATGACGCGGATATCGTCTTCATCGTCGCGGACGGCGGCTGGAAGTATTTGTCCACCGGGGTTTACTCCGGCACCCTGGACGAAGCAGCGGAGCGCATCGACAGTACGCTGTGGGCATAACCGTTGCCGGGCCCGACTTTCGAGGCGGACACAGTCGGGCCCGCACCGCCCATTCAGGGGAATTCGTCAACGGGAACGGACGACACGCCGATCCCCATTTGCCCCCGCCGGCCAAACCTCGGTAATGTTTAAAATGGGGGCTCCCCAAATCCACTAAGAGGATTGCGAATATGATTCGGTTATTCGCGGTCGTGGCAGGGGAGGTTGGGCGTGGATTTTGGCCGGACGGCTGCGGACTATGGGCGGTTTCGGACCGCGTTTCCGGCGGAGTTCTTCGAGCGGCTCGCCGCGTGGGGGATCGGGCTGGCCGGGCAGCGGGTTGTCGATCTCGGGACCGGCACCGGAGTGTTGGCGAGAGGTTTCGCGGCCGAGGGATGCTCGGTCACCGGGGTGGACATAGCGCGCGAACTGCTGGACGACGCCACCGCGCAAGGACCAGCGGTGACCTATCGGCTCGCGCCGGCCGAGAACACCAGGTTGCCGAGCGCGGCCTGGGACGTGGTGAGCGCCGCGCAGTGTTGGCACTGGTTCGACCGGGCTCGCGTCAGCGCGGAAGTGCGCAGGCTGCTCGTCGACGGTGGCGCGCTGGTCATCTGCGGGCGCGACTACTCGTTGGCGCAGGGCGGCATCGGCGCGCTCAGCGAGGAGTTGGTGTTGCGGCACAATCCGGGCTGGCGCACACCCGGCAACGTGACCGACGTCCCGGGTTGGTCGGATGAGTTGCGCGGCAACGGGTTCGACGCGGTGCGCACGTTCGAGTTCGACGTGGACGTGCCGTTCACGCACGAGACCTGGCGCGGGCGGATGCGCACTTCCAGCGGCGTCGGCGCGTCGCTGGGCGCGGTAGAGGTAGCCGCGTTCGACGTCGACCTGGCGCGGATGCTCGCCGAGCGGTTTCCGGAACCGTTGCTCGTACCGCACCGGATCTGGGCGATCGCCTCAACCAGGGAACCGCGCGGTGCGCAGCCCAGCACCAACACCTGACGCGACGTAGGCGGGTGCAGGACCTGTCAACCTCGGGGTGTATGGGCTGCATGCGCCCTGGTGTCTGACTCGCCTCGGGCGGCGAGCCGCGCCTCCAGTCCGTCGAGGACCGCCTGGAGCCCGAACGCGAAACTGTCATCCGGTGCGGCTCCGTACTCGGCGGATGACAGCTCAAGGCGAGCACGCAGCCGAGGAAACTGTTCTGCTGCCTCGACGATCTCCGCGCGGCTCGCGCGCATCGACGCTTCGACGTCGCCGCCATCGCGCCCCAGCTTCCTGGCGAACGAGGCCGCCGCGGCGGGCCCGAGAGCGTTGCCGAGCACAAACGTGAACACGGCGGACGTCGCCTGATCGGCCTCGACCCCGACGAAGCCGGCCGCCTCGTAGATCGCGAGGCTGTGGTCGACGTGTCGAGCCCTGCCCGGCCCGTAGAGCCGGTACGAGCCGAATGCCTGGACCAGCCACGGGTGCCGGGTCAACATCGCGTGCTCGTTGGTAGCCAGCTGATGTGCGGCCCTCCGCCAGCCGATCTCGGCCGGGTCCGGCAGCTCGACTTCGGCCCAGGCGCGGTCGCCGGCAAGGGTGATGAGGCGATCCTTGCTGCCCACGTGCCAGTACATCGCGGTGGCCGCCGAGTCCAGGCGCTTGCCAAGGGCGCGCATGTTCAGCCCTTCGAGGCCGTCGGCGTCGAGCAGGTCCAGAGCAGCGGTGACGATCTCGTCCCGAGACAGCGTTTCGCGCGCCATGAGCCCACCTTAGGCCAATTGGACCTCGACTTGAACTATGTTCGAGAGATTCTTGCACAGTGTTCAAGTTGGAGGTACGGTTCCTCTTGAACGTTGTGCAAGTCGGAGACGAAAGAAGAAAAGTGATGTCAGACATGACGCTGGCGGCCTTCGTTGAGGCGGCCGCCGAGAAGTTCGGGGTACCCGGCGTAGCTGTCGCAGTCTGGGCTGACGGCATCGAGACCTACGCCTGCCACGGGGTGACCAGCCTGGAGAACCCGCGGCCGGTCGACGAGAACACGCTGTACTCGATGGGCTCGATCTCCAAGACCTTCACGGCGACCGCGATGATGCGGCTGGTGGTGCAAGGCAAGGTCGACCTGGACGCCCCAGTCCGCCGCTACCTCCCCGAGTTGGTGCTCCAGAACGAGGAGTGGGCGAGGCAGATCACCGTGCTGAACCTGCTCAACCACACCGCAGGGCTGGACTGGCGCCTGATCGTCGACACCGGCGACAAGGACGACGCGCTGGCCGAGTTCGTGGCCCGGCTGGTCGAACTCGATCAGTTCGCGGCCCCCGGGACCCGCGCCTCCTACAGCCAGGCCGGGTACAACCTGGCCGGCCGGATCATCGAGAAGGTCACCGGCCTGACGTTCGAGCGAGCAGTGCAGACCCTCGTCCTGCAGCCGCTGGGCCTGACGAACACCCTCTATGCGATGGACGACATCATGGCGCGGCCCACCGTCGCAATGGGACACAACGCGGATGACAAGGGCGAGTACGCCATCGCTCGGCAGTGGAAGGACAACCGCGCGAACAACCCCGGTGGCGGCGTCGCGTCCTCCGTCGCAGACCAGTTGCGGTGGGCCCGATTCCACCTCGGCGACGGCCGCGCGCCAGACGGAACCGAACTGCTGCCAATCGAAACCCTGTACCAGATGAGGGTTCCGACGGTCGAGCTGCAGTCCAGCACCCTGGGCGACGCGATCGGCATCAGCTGGTTCCTGCGCGACGTCGAGGCCATCCGCACCGTAGGTCATGGCGGCTCGGGTAACGGCCAGTTCGCCGAGTTGCTCATCGTTGCGGAGCGGGACTTCGCCGTGGTCGTGGCCTCCAACGCCAGCCCGACCGGCATTCCGTGCAATCAGGCGATCGTCCGCTGGGCGTTGGAGCACTATCTGGGCGTGGTCGATCGGGATCCGGAGCCGGAGCCCTACGAGGCGGCGCGCGCCGCGGAGATCGTCGGCAGCTACGAGAACGACGTGATGACGTTCACCATCACAACCGACGGCACCGGACTCTCGCTGGAGGTCCTGCTCAAGCCGGAGATCCGTGCGGCGTCGGATGTTGAGATACCCGCCGACTACGACCCGTTCGAGTTCGGGCTGCTGCCTGGCGACGAGTACATCGTCACCGACGGCGCGCTCAAGGGCCAGCGCGGGTTCTTCACGCGCGACGCGACCGGCGCGGTCGTCGGTGTCGACTTGGCCGGGCGGCTGTTCAACCGGCTGTCATAGCAGGATGACGCGCTGCGCGACCGCCCCGAGTTTTCATGCCAGCGGTCGGGCGCCCGGGCCTGGTTCGGGCACGACGCCGGCGCGGTCGGCGATGCGGTGGCCGTCCTCGCAGTACATGGCGACGCGCACCTCGGCGCCGCAGTCCTGGTGCCGGTAGACGGTTGCCGGACCTTTCTCGCCGGCCAGGTGCGCGTCGCCCCAGTCGCGCAACGCGAGCAGTACCGGAAACAGTTCGCGGCCCGCGTCGGTGAGGTGGTACTCGCTGCGTTCGCGGCTGCCGTCCTCCCGGTACGGCACGCGTGTCAGCAGACCCGACTCGACCAAGGCGGTCAGCCTGCGACTGAGCACCGGCGGGGAGACGCCGATGTGCCGCTGGATCTCGTCGAACCGGCACAAGCCGCGGAAGACCTCGCGCAGCACCAACAGAATCCACGGTTTGCCGACCACGTCGAGGGTCAGCGTGAGGCTGCAGTTGCTGGGGTCCTGCTCCGCCCAGCGCATCGACGACATGCCTCATCCTATCTGGGTTTCGCGGCGACAGTCAGCATGCTAGGTTCTGGCTTACGAAATGAAAGTCAGAAGGGGGAAGGTCATGCCATTCGTCCGGATAACCGTCGGCGCGAGCCGGTCGGAGCCGGTGCGCGAGGCCATCGCCGATGGCGTGCACAACGCCATGATCAGCGCGATCGGCATCCCGGAGGGCGACCGGTTCCAGGTCGTCGACGCGCAGCCGAGCAGCGCGCTGCACTTCGACCCCGAGTACCTCGACATCGACCGGCGCGACCCGGTGCTGGTCGAGATCACCCTGGTCACAGGCCGGAACCAGGCCAAGAAACGGGCGCTCTACCAGGCGATCGCCGCGAACCTGGCCGAGGTGGACGTGCGGCCGCAGGACGTGATGGTGATCCTGCACGAGACGACCAGGGAGGACTGGTCGTTCGGCAACGGTGAGATGCAGATGTTCGACGAGCCGCTGCTGCGCAAGTACGGCTGGACGCCGCCGGACGAGCAGTCAGGGTGAGGTCAGGGTTTTCTCCCCATACCATCGCCTGTTTTTGCTCGTAGTCTCGATGGTGTGGACGTCAATTCAGCGCACAGCGTGAGTCCCGCCCGGCCCCGCAGCGCGGCCAAACGGATCCTGCCGCAGCGGCCGGTGCGGGCCGCCATCATCATCGTCGCCTTCACCGCCGTGCTCTACCTGGTCGAGTTCGTCGACCTGGTGGTGCTGCACGGCGGTCTCAACAAGGACGGCATCCGAGGACAGTCCCTTTCCGGGCTCGGCGGCGTGATCTGGGCGCCGTTCCTGCACGAGAGCTGGGGCCACCTCGCCTCGAATACCCTGCCCATCCTGCTGTTCGGCTTCCTCGCCATGGCCGGTGGTCTTGCCCAGTTCGTCTCGGTGACCGTGCTCGTCTGGCTGGCCAGCGGGCTCGGCGTGTGGGCGACCACGGGCAGCACCACGGTCACCATCGGCGCGTCCGGCATCGCCTTCGGGTGGCTGGCCTTCCTGCTGGTGCGCGGCGTGTTCAACCGCAGCTTCGGACAGATCGTGGTCGCGCTGGTGCTGCTGTTCTACTGGGGCAGCATCCTGTGGGGCCTGATCCCCGGCCAACCGGACATCTCCTGGCAGGGACACGTATTCGGCGCGATCGGTGGCGTGCTGGCCGCATTCCTGGCAACCAGGGGTCGGGGAAGGACCCGGACCAAGGAAGCCAAACCGGAGTTGCCCGGTAACGTCACGGTGTGACTGTCTCGCCCGACGCCCCCATTGGCGTTTTCGATTCCGGCGTCGGCGGATTGACGGTCGCCAGGGCGATCCTGGACCAGCTGCCCGGCGAGCGGATGCGCTACGTCGGCGACACCGCGCACAGCCCGTATGGGCCGCTGCCGATCGCCAAAGCGCGGTCCTACGCACTGGACGCGTTGGACCGGCTGGTCGACGACGGCGTGAAACTGCTGGTCATCGCCTGCAACACGGCGTCGGCCGCGTGCCTGCGCGACGCGCGCGAGCGATATCCGGTGCCGGTGGTCGAGGTGATCGTGCCGGCCGTGCGGCGTGCCGTGCACACCACCCGGTCGGGCCGGGTCGGGGTGATCGGCACGGTCGGCACCATCCGGTCGCGCGCCTACGCGGACGCGTTCGCCGCCGCAAGGGACGTCGAGCTGACGAGCGTCCCGTGCCCCCAGTTCGCCGAGTTCGTGGAACGCGGCATCACCTCCGGCCGGCAGGTGCTCGGCCTCGCGCAGTCCTACCTCGCGCCGTTGCAAGCCGCCGACATCGACACGCTGGTGCTCGGCTGCACCCACTATCCGCTGCTCACCGGAGTGCTCCAGCTGGTCATGGGGGACGCGGTCGACCTGGTGTCCAGCGCGGAGGAGACCGCCAAGGACGTGCTGCGGCTGCTCACCGAGCAGGACCTGCTGCGCGAGGCCGACCCGGACCGTCCGCCGGCGCACGAGCTGCTGGCCACCGGCCCGATCGAACCGTTCACCAGGTTGGCGCGCCGCTTCCTCGGCAACTATCCGGGCCTGAACGCGGTCCCGATCACCGACTGAACCGGTCGGGTGTGCCGAAATCCCGGTCGGCATGACAAGCTCGGACCTGTGCTGTTGACCGTGCTCGGCTGCTCAGGCAGCATTCCCGGCCCGACATCGCCCTCGTCCGGTTACCTGGTCGACGCGGGCGGCGCCCGGCTGGCCGTCGACCTCGGCAACGGCACACTGGGCCAGCTGCAGAGCCACGGCGATCCGTTCAGCCTGAACGCGTTGCTGCTCTCCCATCTGCACCCGGACCACTGCGCGGACTTCAGCGCGCTGACCGTGCTGCGCCGCTACCACCCGAACCCGCCGGTCGACCCGCGCGTCGCGAAACTCCCGGTGTACGCGCCGGTGGAGGCGCCGACCCGACTGGCCGCCGCGTACGCGCCGGATGCCGAGGAACTGGCCCACACTGATCTTTCCGACGTCTACGACTTCCGGGCCTGGCCTGCCGCGCCGAACATCAACGGGATCGGGGTCCGGGTCACGCGCGTAGTGCACCCGTGCGAGGCGTACGGGCTGAGGTTCGAGCACGATGGCCGGACCCTCGTCTACACCGGCGACACCGGCGCCTGCGCCGCGCTGACCGAGTTGGCCGAGGGGGTGGACGTGCTGCTCGCCGAGGCATCCTGGACGCATGCCGAGGATCGGCCGCCAGATCTGCATCTGTCCGGGCGGGAGGCAGGCGAGTTGGCCGAGACGGCGCGGGTCGGTCGGCTGATCCTCACCCACGTGCCGCCGTGGACCGACGCGCAGGCGGTGTTGGCGGAGGCGAAGGCCGCGTTCAGCGGCGAGGTCGTACTGGCCGAACTGCGCGCCCGCTACGAGATCTAGACCTGGGAAAGGGAAGCTGCCGGACCAGTGGGCCACGGCACCATGGTCCAATCGTGCCCATGGTGTTGATCCTCCTCGTGGCCGGGACGGTGGTCGCCGTCGCGGCTCTGGCCATCGCCGCCGTCGCGGCAGTGCGCGGCCGGTGGCTGTTACCGGCCAGCGTGCTGGGCTCGCTGAGCCTGTTGCTGCTGGTCACCGGTTGGTTGCTGGTCGATCCGACCGAGTCGAGGGCAGATGCCATCAAGACCGGCGGGCTGGCCGGTGCCGCCGTGCTCGCCCTGTACGCGACGTGGATCAATGATCGGCGGCGCCAGGTCGAGGAGTCCCGGCACTCTGTTGAGCAGCGCCGTGTCCTCCTCGACCAGGACAGGGTCTCCGATGAGCGGTTCACCAAGGCGATCGAACTGCTCGGCAACGGCGCCGAGCAGGTTCGGGTCGGCGCGCTGCACGCGCTGGCCGGGCTGGCGCGCAGCAGGCCGTCCTACACCCAGACCGTGGTGGACGTGCTGTGTTCCTACCTGCGGAACCCATTCACCCATCCGAGTTACCTGCTGCGACCGGATGATCCCGATCAGGCCGACGTCCAACCGACCGGCGAGTGGCCGGCCGTGCGGATCGCCGAGGCCGACCGAGAGCGGCAGGTGCGGCTGACGGCTCAACGGCTGATCGCTGACCTGCTGCCGACCGAACCGGGTAAGCCCGATACGCAGGACCTCGATCTGGACCTGACCGATGCCAGCCTGGACTATCTGGATCTCACCGGGCGACACATCGGCCGCTTCATCGCCCGGCGCGCTCGGCTCTACGGAGCCAGCAGGCTCAGCGGGATGTCCGTCTCGAAGCCCGCGTTGTTCTCGGGCGCCGCGTTCTTCGGGCGGACCGACCTGTTCGGTGCCGTCTTCGACGGCGGCCTTTCGCTCATGGACGCCAGGGTCCTTGGCCTGTGGCGGGTGCCGAACGCGAGCGTGGCCGGCTTCGTCGACCTGCGCGCGGGCGCCCCCGCCGAGCAGTTGGGCAGCCTCACGGTGACCGAGGGCACGGATGTCAAGCTCGGTACGGACACCGGCTGGGCGATTCAGTCCGCCAAGTCCGCCCAGTCTGACCAGTCGGCCGGATCGGCCTGACCGGCCGCTACCGGGTCCCGTCGTGCTGCCAGACGGCCTGTGCGCCGGTGGTGCCGATGCGCACGACTTCGACCGTTGTGAGCACGGCCATCGCCACCACCAGCACGGACAGCAGGGTGGAGATGCGCTGCCAGGTCTTCGCGCTGCTCTCCTCGGCCGCGCGTTCCCGGTCGGCCAGCTTGCCGGCGACGAGCAGCACGACCACGGCGACGCCGAATCCGAGCGCGTAGGGGAGCAGCTGGTTGCCGAGCGCCACGTGCTGCGCGACCAGCGGATCCGTCGAGCCGAGCCGGGCGGCGAGTTGCTCGCCGGTGTACTGGGCCAGCGGCACCGCGGCCACCGCGACCGCGGTCAGGACCAGGGTGGCCGAACCGAATCGCTTGCGGAAGCCGCGGTGTATGGCCATGGCGATCGAGCACAACGCGGCCAGCGGCAACAGCACCGCGACCATGGCGACGACCAGCGGGTGCGCCGGCACGCCGACGATGCTGAGGAGCCCGGCCGAGCGAAATCCGCTGCTCAGCGCCGTATGCCCGAACCACTGCCACGGGCCTGCGATGGTTGCCATACCGATGGTTTTGCCTGTTCCTGGGTCGCTTGGGCCGGGGTCGACACCTCGGCTCTAGGCTAGCGGCGTGCTACGAGCGGATGGACGCGGCGATGACGCGCTTCGTGAGGTAAGGATCACCAGGGGTTTCCAGAAGTGGCCCGCCGGGTCGGTACTGGTCGAGTTCGGCAACACCAGAGTGTTGGCGGCGGCCAGTGTCACCGAGGGCGTGCCGCGTTGGCGGACCGGCTCCGGGCTCGGCTGGGTGACCGCCGAGTACGCGATGCTTCCGTCGGCCACCAACACCCGCAGCGACCGCGAGTCGGTGAAGGGCCGGATCGGTGGCCGGACGCACGAGATCAGCAGGCTGATCGGCCGTTCCCTGCGGGCCTGCATCGACCTGGCCGCGCTCGGCGAGAACACCATCGTGATCGACTGCGACGTGATCCAGGCCGATGGCGGCACCAGGACGGCCGCGATCACCGGTGGGTACGTTGCGCTGGCCGACGCGATCACCTGGCTCGGCGCGGCGCGTCGGCTGGCCGATCCGAAGCCGCTGTCCTGCGCGGTGTCGGCGGTCAGCGTGGGTGTTGTTGACGGCCGGGTGCGGCTGGACCTGCCCTACGAAGAGGACTCGCGCGCCGAGGTCGACATGAACGTGGTCGCGACCGACACCGGCACCCTGGTCGAGGTCCAGGGCACCGCTGAGGGCGCCACGTTCACCCGGTCCACTTTGGACCGCATGCTCGATCTGGCGCTGGCCGGCTGTGCGCGACTGTCCGAGTTGCAGACGCAGGCGCTGGCCGAGCCCTACCCGGGCGAGTTGCCCGAGCCGAAGAAGAAGTCGAAGTGAGCAACACCGTTCTGCTGGCCACTCGCAATGCCAAGAAGCTCGGCGAGCTGCGCCGGATCCTGGCCGCCGAGGGCGTCGCCGGGCTGAACGTGATCGGCCTCGGCGACGTGCCCGAGTTCCCGGAGGCTCCGGAGACCGGCGCGACGTTCGAAGAGAACGCGCTGGCCAAGGCGCAGGACGCGGTCAAGGCGACCGGGCTGCCCAGCCTCGCCGACGACTCCGGTCTTGCCGTGGACGCGTTGAACGGCATGCCCGGTGTTCTCTCGGCGCGCTGGGCCGGCCGGCACGGCGACGACCTCGCCAATCTGGAACTGGTCCTCGACCAGCTCGGCGACGTGCCGGACGAGCGGCGCGGCGGCGCGTTCGTGTGCGCGGCGGCGTTGGTTCTGCCGGCAGGCACCGAGACCGTGGTGCGGGCCAACTGGCGCGGCACGCTGGTCCGCGAACGGCGGGGGAGCAACGGGTTCGGGTACGACCCGATCTTCGTGCCGGACGGGTTCAGCCAGACCTCGGCCGAGCTGCCGCCGGAACGCAAGGACGAGTTGTCCCACCGCGGCCAGGCGCTGCGGCTGCTGCTGCCGGCGTTGCGCGGGCTCGCCGAGGGCTGAGCGGCCGGGACAAAACGGGCCCTGGGGCCATGCAGGACCGGCTGATCGCGGACGCGGACCGGCTCACCCCGGACAACCCGTTCTATGTTCACTCGATCGAGTCAAGTCACGCGGGCTTTCTGGTGCATCCGGGCCAGACCGCCAACATCCTGGCGAACCTGGCCGCCCGCGGCTGAGCGTTCAGCTGAACAGTTCCTTGCGCAGCCGCTCGACGTGTCCGGTCGCCTTGACGTTGTACAGCGCCTTGGTGACCTTGCCGTCCGGGCCGACGATGATCGTGGAGCGGATGACGCCCATGATGGTCTTGCCGTAGTTCTGCTTCTCGCCGAAGGCACCCCACGCGGTGAGCACGGTCTTGTCGACGTCGGAGAGCAGCGGGAAGGTCAGGCCCTCCGCCGTCTTGAACTTGGCCAGCTTCGCCACCGGGTCCTTGGAGATGCCGAGCACGGTGAAACCCGCGTCGTTGAACTCGCTGAGGCTGTCCCGGAAGTCGCAGGCCTGCTTGGTGCAGCCGGGCGTCATCGCGGCCGGGTAGAAGTACACGACGACAGACTTGCCGCGGTAGTCGTGCAGGGAGACCGGGTTGCCCTCGCTGTCGGGCAGGGTGAAATCCGGTGCGACATCACCGGCGGCAAGGCGTTGCTGCGTCATGCCACCACGCTAGCGCGGCCTGGAAAGTCCGGAAAAAGCAGCGTGGGCGGTGCGTGGAGCACCGCCCACGAGCAGCTCTGGTCACCCCGGATGGTGGCCAGTTGGAACGAGTACACCGGGGGGCGTGCGTACTCGTTACGTGAATCGTTGTGCAGGTATGCGATGCAACGTCAGCACTAGATAATGCACCCGTTCGGAGTACGGACGCGGGTGTCCGTCCTGGCATTCGCCCTGGTCAGGTCGCGACCGCGAACAGCACGATGAACGCGGCGACCGTGACCAGCCAGGCGATGATGATCCAGCCGAAGTCGCGCCACGGGGACAGCGACCTGTTGTCCTCGCCCGGCACGTACACGCCACGCGATTCGAACCACTCGACCGTCCGGGCGAGAAAGGCGAACGGATTGCGGGATCTCGTCCGATTACCGGGGCGGGTGTTCGCCATGTCGAGCTCGACCCTCCTCGCCGGAATCGGTCAGTCCCATTTCGGGGCGACTTCCGGCAGGCTCGGGTCGATCTGGCGCGCGCAGAACTGCCACGCCCGAGACTGGCTGTACTGCACGCCCGCGCGGTCGAAGTCGATCAGCGGTGGCGTGCGAATATGCGCGGACCTGGCCCGATCCATCATTTCCTTGGCCGCTTCCGCCGGGGGAAGTCGGCGTAGAAGATCGGCGGCCATGTCGTAGACGGCGGCGCGTTTGCTGGCCAGTTCGTCACCGAAACCGTCGCCCTTGGAGCGGTTTTTGATCGCCGTGCCACGGGCAGCTTTGGCGTAGTCGGCGAAGATCTGCGCAAGATCCTGGCTCGCCGGGTCGCCAATGATCTCGTTGGCGGCCTGTTCCATCGCCACGCCCTCCCACTGCACGCGTGTTCGGATGTCGGACTACGACCATAGTCCCATCAGGTCGGTTCCGATCGCCATGTCACCCGTAAGCAGGCCATCGACCGGATCGCGACCGACGACCTGCTACCGAAAGATAACCTGAAACAATCCCAATGTAGAAATTGGGCGCGGGTAGCGGTTGGACATTGTCCGTTTCAGTTCGCGGTCGAGCAATCCTTGGTCACCGTGCCGCGCACGGTCTGCTCGGCTGCCTTGATCCCGTGTGCGACCGCCTCGTTGTAGAAGGGGTCGAAGCTGTCCCGATAGGCGGCGTAGGTGGGCGACGCGGTGCCGTAGTGCGTCACGAAGTCGTCGAAGGGCTGGTCGTCGTTCGGCTTGGCGATCATGCCGGTGAGCACGGTGTACACCGCGCTGACGCATTCCTGCTGGCTGATCGGGGTCGCGGCGTCCGCGGTCGGGTACTGGCCGCAGCTCGCGGTGGCCAGACCGACGATGATGATCGCGACGACGAGGGTGCCCTTGAGGTGGATTCGAGTCGGTCGGGATGCGAGGCGGGGCGGGAATTGCGCGCTGGGTGGTGACAGGGTGGGCATGGTGGCTCCCCTCCCGGTGGCTGGCGCTGCTGACCGGTCGGTAGATTATTCGCACGAAGATTGCTCTCAGTTAACGTGCGACGGCACATCTCACCCATTCGCGGTAGTAAAACTATACTGGCCTTCACGATGAGTGATGACCTGCGCGGTGTCGAGTGAGGATCGTCGCGGGTCATGGTCTGGCGGTACCCGGAGCGATCCAGTGCGAAACCTGCGGCCTGGCACTGGTTTTGCCAGCCCGGGGAAGGCAGGGTGATCGGTGGCGGTACCGGGACGAGGAGGCAGGCCGTGACGCACGGGCAAACATCGGGCGAATCCTTCGACTACGTGATCGTCGGCGCCGGCAGCGCGGGTTGCGTACTGGCCAACCGGCTCACCGAGGATCCGGGCTGTCGAGTCCTGCTCCTGGAGGCGGGCGGCGAGGACGACGCCGACGAGATCCACATCCCGGCCGCGTTCGCCACGCTGTTCAAGACCCGCTGGGACTGGAATTACGAGACAACCGAACAGAAGTACCTCGGCGGCAAGACCACGTACTGGCCGAGGATGAAGGCGCTCGGCGGCTGCTCGTCCATGAACGCGATGATCTACATCCGGGGCAACCGGCGCGACTACGACGACTGGCGCGACACCAACGGCGCGACCGGCTGGGGCTGGTCCAACGTGCTCCCGTACTTCCGCCGCGCCGAACACAACACCCGGCTCGGCGCGCCGCTGCACGGCATCGACGGGCCGCTGCACGTCGAGGACCGCCGCTACACCCACGAACTGTCTCGCGCCTGGGTCGACGCGGCCGTGGCCTGGGGCCTCAAGCCCAACGACGACTTCAACGGCGAGACCCAGGAGGGCGCCGGCCAGTACCAGGTGACCTGCAAGAACGGCAGGCGCTGGTCGACCGCGGACGCCTACCTGCGCCCGGCGCTGAGTCGGCCGAACCTGACCGTGCGCACGAACGCGCTGGCCACCGGCATCGAACTGCGCGGCACCCAGGCGGTCGGCGTCAACTACCTGCGTGAGGGCAAGGCCGAGACGGTGCGGGCGGACCGGGAGGTCCTGCTGTGCGGCGGTGCGATCAACTCCCCGCAACTGCTGCTGCTCTCCGGCATCGGCCCGGCAGCGGCTCTGCGCGAGGTCGGCATCGACGTCGCGGTGCACCTGCCCGGCGTCGGCGAGAACCTGCACGACCACCCGGCCTCCGGCATTGTCTGGCGCACCAAGGGAACCACCGACCTGGTGCAGTACTCGACGCCGAGCCGACTCGTGCAGTGGCAGCTCACCCACCGCGGCCCGCTGGCCTCCAATGTCGGCGAGGCAGGCGGTTTCTTCACCACCCGCGACGATCTGTCCGCGCCGGACATGCAGATCCACGTCGCCCCAACGGAATTCCACGACAACGGGATGCGCGAACCGACCGGTCCGGGTTTCACCGCCGCGGCCACCGTGGTCGATGTGCGCAGCCGAGGCCGGTTGCGCCTGCGCTCCGCCGATCCGACCTGGCGCCCGGAGATCGATCCCGCCTACTACTCGGACCCCGCCGACCGGGAAGCCGTGCTCGCGGGCTGTCGCGCGCTGATCGAGATCGCGCGGGAGGCCGCGCTGGCCAAGTTCCTCGACTCGCCGATCCTGCCGACGCACCTGGCCGGCATCACCGACGACGAACTGACCGAGCACATCAAGCAGATGACCCAGACCCTTTATCACCCGGTCGGCACCTGCGCGATGGGCACCGGCGAGAACGCCGTCGTCGACCCGGATCTGCGCGTGCACGGGGTGGACGGGCTGCGCGTCGTCGACGCGTCGGTCATGCCGAAAGTGGTGCGCGGCAACACGAACGCGCCAACGATCATGATCGCCGAGCGTGCGTCCGACCTGATTCGCGGACGGCAGACGCCGGGTGACTGACGCCAACTCAATCGGCGTTCGCACGCGACCACGCGTGGGCGGCCAGTGCGGCGATGACCACCCCGACCGCGCCGAGCGCACCCACGACGGTGCCTGGCGCGAACACCTGCGCGAGTAGGCCCGCGCCGACGATGCCGACGCCCTGCGCCACCCGTAACGAGGTCTGGGCGAGGCCGAGCGCCTGACCGCGCTGCCGATCCGGCACGTTCTGCACGAACGTCGCCTGGGTGATCATGTTGTACGCGGACCCGACCCCGCTGACGAACCACAACACCACGGCTAGCGCGAGGCCTGGCGTCCACCAGGTCGGGATGAGCATCGCGCAGGTGGCGACCGCGAGAGGCCCGAACAGGGTCAGGCGCACCGACGGCCGCAGGCGCTGCAACACGAGCATGCCCAGCACCATGCCCGCCGGATTGGCCGCCATCAGCAGGCCGACCGCGGCCGCGTTGGCGTGCAGCCGCGCCGCGTACGCGACGGCCAACCCCGCCGGTGCCACGTAGGCGCCGGAGACGCAGGCGAGTCCGATCAGTGAGCGCAGCCTGCGATCGCGCATCACCAGTTGCCAGCCGCCGCTCAACGTCGACCACCAGGACGGCCGCTGGTGCGCCATCGCGCCCTCGGGCCGATGCGCCCGTATGCCGAAGGCAACCAGCAGCGCGGAGGCGACGAACGTGAGCGCGTCGATCAGCAGTGCCCGGCTGGTGCCGAGCCCGGCGAGTACCGCGCCGCCGACCGCGAACCCGGCGACCGACCCGAGCTGGTAGGTCATCCGCATGATCGTCATGCCGGCCACGTACCGGTCGCCGGTCAGCAGCGCCGGCACCAGCGCGCCGCGCGCCGCCGTGAACGGCGAGGACAGCAGCTGCACCAGGAACAACAGCGCCACGAGTGCGGCCAGCGACTGCCCAGGAATCGCCATCACGCCGACCAGCACCGCCCGCGAGACGTCCGCGGTCACCATGACCGTGCGCCGGGGAAACAAGTCCGCGAGCCCGGCGAGCAGCGGACCGCCGAGCAGGTCCGGGAGGAAGGTCAGCGCATAGGTGAGCGCCGCCCACGCGGGCGAACCCGTCCGGCTGAACACCAGCACCGACAACGCGACCGCGGCCAGTTGATCGCCGCCGACCGACAGCGCGTAGGCAGTCCAGAGGGCGCGGAATTCCCGCACCCCGAAGGCATCCCGGAACCGAGCCGGGTGCCGCTCGTCGGCCATCGCCATGCTCCACCCCGGATAGCTTCGCCACGCGCAGCGTCGATGCAGATACTCAGCGTACCCAGTGCGTGGCCTTCGGCGTCAGCGTCATCGCGTCCTCATTCCTCTCGGTCGGGTCGTGGCGGCCGAGTCTGTCCACACCCCGCTGAACTGTCCACAAGTCGCCGGGCAAGATTTCCTTGCGCCCCAACAACATCACTGTGCGATCGGCGCGATCTTCTTCATGGCGGCGTCGAGTTTCCCTTGCGTTTCAAGGTGAGCGCGATGGTGAATACGACGATGGCGAGGATCGCGATGCCGATCGCGATGATGCCGAAGCGCAGCAGTAGCAGGTTCATCACCGTGCCGAGGCCGCTGTCGCCGGAATCGGGACGGGTGGATCGGCACCTCCCGGAGGTGGAGATCCAGGTGGAGACCGCACGGAACAAGCGGTTTGCGAGGCGAGTTGGCGAGGCCGGTCAGTGCGGGGCGTGTTTGCCGAGGCCGGTCAGGCGCAGCGTGTCCAGGTCCTGGTATTCGATGGGCCTGCCGGGCAGGGTAGTGCCGTCGGTGCTGCGCAAGCCGTCCATCATCATGGTCACCAGGCGGCGGAAGACCATTTCGTTGAGCGGGCTGTCGGTCGGCGGGATCAGGCGGGACACCATGATCAGCGCGAGTACGACGTCCCCGATGCCGATGTCCGCGCGCATCTCGCCGGCTTGCTGAGCGCGGTCCAGCAGGCGGCCTGCGATGGCGATGACTTCGTTGCGTTGGGTGGTGACTTCGGGGGAGCGCTGGATGGCTTCGAACGCGCGCGGCGACACCGAGGTCATGGTGATGCCGAGGCGCAGGTCGAGTGACGTGTAGAGCAGCGTGCTCAGCGCGGTGGCTGGGTTGGGCTCGTCGCGTTCGATGCGGCGGGCTACTTCGAGCAGGCGGCCGAAGTTGTCGAGGCTGACAGCTTTGATCAACTCGTCGCGGTCGGGGAAGCGCCGGTAGAGGGTGCCGACGCCGACGCCGGCGGCCTTGGCGATCTCCTCCATCGGGACCTCGGTGCCGATGCGGATGAACAGGTCGCGGGCGGCTTCGATGATGTGTTCGCGGTTGCGTCGCGCGTCCGCGCGTAGCGGCGGCGTCTGCACGTCTTGCCTGCTCTGCACCGCTCACCATCCCGGGTCTTCGTTGTTCGGCCCTGGCGTCGGAGTATTGCACGCCAGGCTCGGATCGGCGGCTAGGAAGTCCCTGTGCTGGGCATTTGCTGACTCCGTCGTTATCACCCGTCCGCATCTGGACGAATTTCGTCCGGTTAGGTATGGTGAACAGGTAAGCGGAAGGAAACATTCCACATTGGTTGGGGATGAGGACAGTGACGGAGACTGTTTCCACCGGGGTCGCCGCGGACGCCGCCAAGCTCGCGGGACGCACCCGGATAGCCGAGAACACTGGGGCCGGAACCGAGGACACGTTCCCCGGCCTGCGCAGTTGCCCCTTCGCCCCGCCCGCCCAGTACGGACGGATGCGGGAGGAGCCGATCGTCAAGGTGCCGCTGTACGGCGGTGGCGGGCAGGAGGCGTGGTGGATCTCGCGGCACGAGGACGCTCGGGCGGTGCTGAACGACCGCCGGTTCAGTTCGGACCGGCGCAAGGACGCCTTCCCGACCTTGAACGACGACCCGGGCACGCGTGAGCGATTCAAGAGCCAGCCGCCGTCGATGATCGGTCTGGACGGGGCCCAGCACGCGGAGGCGCGGCGCGCGGTGATCGGCGAGTTCACGGTCAAGCGCATCGCCGCGTTGCAGCCAAGGGTGCAGGAGATCGTCGACGAGTGCATCGACAAGATGCTCGCCAGCGAAAACCAGCCGGTCGACCTGGTGCAGGCGCTGTCGTTGGTGGTGCCGTCGATGGTGATCTGCGAGATGCTTGGCGTGCCCTACACGGACCACGACTTCTTCCAGTCGCGCACCTCGGCGCTGATCCGGCGCAGTTCGACCTCGGCGGAGCGCGCGAACGCGTTCGACGAGCTGCGCGGCTACATGGACGAGCTGATCACGGCCAAGGAGACCGAACCGGGCGACGACCTGTTCAGCCGGCAGA
>DASYBO010000217.1:0-11009 GCA_036500685.1 Pseudonocardiaceae bacterium
AACTGGCACGCGGCCCTGCCGAGTTTGCGGGCGGCGTCGAAGTCGGGGGTCCAGATGTCGGTGCCGTTGTAGGTGGTTGACGCGGCGAACGTGCCGTAGCCCTGCCAAGCGAGCAGGTAGGAGCCGAGCGCGTAGTCGACCAGATCGGGATTGGCCGCGTAGGCGTGGAAGAAGCCCTGCTTGCGAGCGAACTGCGAGTCGAACAGCCGCTGTTCGGAGGGCAGCCACCAGCCGTTCTCGATGGTCGCGGCGGCGGGTGCGTTGCCGAGGCCCTGGTCCAGCGCCATGTAGTACTCCTGGCTGGACCCGCTGTTCAGGTCGGTGATCGAGTTCCAGAAGTTCTCGTCGTCGAAGTAGTCGCCGGTGTTGGTCAGGCAGAGCTTGCCGGCCGCCATCACCTTGCCGCAGATGGCCTTGACCAGGTCGACCTCGGCCGCGTCCCAGGACTGTACGGTCGGGTAGCGGGCCGGTGGGTCGGTCATCGTCCAGGCCCAGGTCTGGTTGAGTTCGTCGAGCATGACCCCGGCCCAGCCTTCCTTGGCCATGATCGCGACCAGGTTGTCCCCGGCGAGCTGCTGGTAGTCGGGATTGCCCGGATCGAGCATGATGTCGCCATCGCCGTCCAAGCGGGCGATCATCTTGCCTGCGGCGTCGCGCAGCAGCCAGTCCGGGTGGTACCTCTGCACCCAGGACGCGGGCAGGGTGGTGGTGTAGCCGAGGAAATCACTCGGTCGGATGACCATCGGGTCCGCGTAGAACAGCAACGTCATCGGCTGCTTGGTCGTCGCGGCGTTGCGCAGCGCCATGACCTGGCCGGCGTAGCCGCGTTGCAGCACCTGGAACGGCCAGTTGTCAGCCTGGGCCGGCAACGAGTGCGCGGTGTCGACGGTGTAGTCGTACCGTCCGAACTGGACGACCTGTTCCCGCTGCGGCCCCGGCGCGGGGGCCGGCGCGCCGGCGACGTTGACGCCGATGATGACGCTAGCGGCGGACAGCACGGCAACGCGCGTGAGCGCACCACACACCATGCGTCCTCCCTGACCAGCACACCTACCAGGGTGGATCTTCCCCGCTCAGCGCTGATCAGGCGACTTGAACCAGTTGTGCGGTGGCCGGGGCCAGCGTCATCGAGGCGCCGTTGATCGTCGCGCTCTGCTGGCTGCCGTGCGGGTTGACCACGACGTAGCCGTGCTGGAACTGGCGCCAGAGCAGCTGCCCGCTCGCGCGGTAGCCGCCGACCGGGTCGCCGAGGGCACGAGCAGTGGTGAAGTCGGCCGACCAGGTGTCGGTGTCGCCGTAGTAGTCGGTGGACGCGGCGAAGGTGCCGTAGCCCTGCCAGGCCAGCAGGTAGGAACCGAGCGCGTAGCGGACCTCGGCGGCGTTCTCTGCGTAGGCGTGGAACAGCGAGTCCTTGCCGGCGTTCTGCGAGGCGATCAGCCGGTTCTCCGATGGCTGCCACCAGCCGTTGTCCATGGTCGCGACGGCGGGAATATTGCCGAGCGTGGTGTTCAACGCGACGAAGAACTCCTGCATCGAGCCGCTGTTGTCGGCCGTGACCTGGTTCCAGAACGCCGCGTCGGTCGCGTAGTCGCCGGTGTTGGTGACGCACTGCTTGCCGGCCTTGGTCACCTGGCCGCACACGTTGTGCACGAACGCGATCTGCGCGGTGTCCCAGGACTGCTGGGTGGGGTAGTTCGCGGGCTGGCGGGCCATCGTCCACTGCCAGGTCTCGTTGATCTCGTCCAGCATGACGCCGTCCCAGCCCTCGTTGTCGGCGACGCTGATCAGGTTGGCCGCCGCGGCGTTCTGATAGTCCACATTGCCCGGATCCAGCATGATGTCGCCGTCGCCGTCGGATCGGCTGAGCACGGCGCCGGAGGAGTCGCGGAGCAGCCAGTTCGACTTGATCCCCGCGGGCGGCAGCGCCGTCGTGTAGCCCTTCGGGTCACTGGGCCGCTCGACCATGGGATCGGCGTAGAACAGGAAGGTCATCGGCGCGGTCGAGGTCTCCGCGCGCTGGATCGCGGCGACCTGCCCGGCATAGCCGCGTTGCAGCACCTCGAACGGCCAGTTGTTGGCCTGCACCTGGTCGGAATGATTCGTGTCGACCACGTAATTCAACCGGCCGAATTGGACATTCTTCTCCGCATTGGCCGCCGTCGATATCGAGATCGAGATGAGGCCACCCGCCGCGCTCTGCGCAATAGATACCCCGCTGACCAGCAGAATCGCTGCGGTCAGTATAGAGAATCGTAATGTTGCACGACGCATGATGAATGTCCTCCACGAGTGGATTACCCACGACTTCGGGCGATCTCACCGGGATTCCATCATTCGAGTGACGAAAAGAGAAGACCGGAATTTCAACAGTCCACTGTGAACGGACTATCCTGGTGTCTGGGATACGAGACAAGAGGTGGCCATGGACGCGAACGGCACGGTGCCCGCGCTGCGCCGAGGGCTTGGGGTCTTGCGCCTGTTGGCCAGCCATGCCGGCCCGGTGCCGGCGGCGGCGATCGCGACCGAGCTGAAACTCCCCAGGTCGACGGTGTACCACCTGCTCACCGAGCTCACGAATGCCGGTTTCGTCACACATCTACCGGAGGACCGCCGCTACGGGCTCGGCGTCGCCGCGTTCGAACTCGGCTCCGCCTACCTGCGGCACGACCCGCTGGAACGCCTGGCCCGGCCGCTGCTGCGCAGGCTGGTCGACCGGGTCGGCTACACCGCGCACCTCGGCGTGCTGCACGGTCCGGAAACCCTCTACCTGGTCCGCGAGCAGCCGCGCAGGCCGCAGACCCTGGTCACCGACGTCGGCGTGCGGCTGCCGGCGCAACTGCCCGCGTCCGGCCGGGCCATGCTCGGCAAGTTGCCGGCCGCGCAGGTGCGCGCGCTGTTCCCGAACGCCGCGCACTTCGTCAACCGCACCGGTCGCGGGCCGCGTGACCTGCCCGAACTGCGCAGGCTCCTGTCGGCCGAGCGGCAACGCGGCTGGGCCGTCGAAGACGGCCACGTCACCGAGGGCTTCGCCTCGGTCGCCGCGCCCGTACTCGACCACGGCGACCGCCCGGTCGCCGCGATCAGCGTGACCTTGCGGCACGACTGCCCCGAACCGACCGACTGCGGCCAGGACTGGCCCGAACTCGCCGCCGAGGTGAGCAGGGCGGCGGCGGAACTGTCCGGCCGGATCGGCGGCCACCAGGCATGAAACCGGCCCCGAGGAAATCCTCGGGGCCGGCTTTGTTGGCGCTGGATCAGAGGCCGACCTTGGTCAGCCACTGCCGGGCGACGGTGGACACGTCCGGCTTGCTCGGCGCGTTGAGCTGAGCGTCCAAATCGGCCAGTGTCTTGGTGTCCAGCTTGGCCTGCACCGCGTTCAGGATCTGCTTGACCTGATCGGTCGCCTTGGCCTTGTTGATGACCGGCACCACGTTCTGCGCGGCGAAGTCGTTGTTCGGGTCGGTCAGCGCGACGAAACCGTACTGCGCGATCGACGGGTCGGTGGTGAAGATGTCGGCCGCCTGCACGTCACCGTTCTTGAGCGCGGTCGCGGTGACCACACCCGGGCTGAGCTGGGTGAAGCTCTTGAACGTGCAGTTGTAGTTCTTCTTGAGGCCGGGAATGCCGTCGACGCGGGTGATGAACTCCGGCGGGCCGCCGAAGACCAGGTCACCACAGTGCGGGGCCAGGTCGGTGATGGACTTGGCGTGGTACTGGTCGGCCGTCGCCTTGGTCACCACGACCGCGTCCGCGTCCTGCGCGGTCGCCTGGTTCAGCTCGATCAGGTTGCTCGGCAGCGTGGTGCCCAGCGCCTTGTAGACGTCGTCCGAAGTGACCTGGGGCGCGGTCTTGTTCAGATATTGCAGGAGGGATCCCGTGTACTCAGGAAGGAGATCCAGCGCACCCTGCTTCATCGCGGGGAAGTAGATCTCCCGACTGCCCAGGTTGGCCTTCTGGCTGGCTTTGACGCCCTTGTCGGTCAGCGCCTGCCAGTAGATCTGGCCCAGCAGCTGGCTTTCCGGGAAGTTCGCCGAGCCGATGACGATGGTGTCCGACGGGCTTGGCGAACCACTGCTCGGGCTGCCACTGCTCAACGGGTTGCTGGAGCCGCCGCAAGCGGCCAGCGTCAGCATCGCCGCGAGTCCGGCTGCGACACCGGCGATGGCCTTCATGCTGTTTTTCATGGCGAAGACGTTCCTCCTGCGGTTTCGACGTCCATAGTGGACGGCGTAACACTACTTGACCGAATGGCCCGGCGCCGTCGCCGAACCGTACGGAGACCGGGCGAGACAACGAAACGCTGTACCAGCGCCAACAACCCTTCCACGATCAGCGCCAACGCCGCGATCACGATGGCGCCGCCGAGCATGATGGTGTAATTCTGGGTCGCTTCGCCGAGGAAGATGAAATAGCCGAGGCTGCTGGTGCCGACGTACGCGGCGATGGTCGCGGTCGCGATCACCTGGAGCACCGCGGTGCGCAGCCCGGCCAGGATGAGCGGCAGCGCGATCGGCAGCTCGACCCGGAACAGGATCGACCACTCGCGCATGCCCATGCCGCGCGCGGCATCGATCACCGCGGCGTCCACATTGTTGATGCCCGAGTACGTGCCGGCCAGGAACGGCGGGATCGCCAGCACGACGAGAGCGAGGGTGACCGGCACGATGCCGAGGCCGATCAGCACCACGAACAGGGTCAACAGACCGAGTTCTGGCAGCGCGCGGAAACCGTTGGCAATGCCGGCGACCAGGAAGCCGCCCTTGCCGGTGTGCCCGATGAACGCGCCAACCGGAATGGCGATCAACGCGCCGATCACGACCGCGAGTGCGGTCAGGAACAGGTGGTAGGCGGTGAGTTGCGGAATGCCGGACGAGCCGGACCAGTTGCTCGGGTCGGAGAAGAAGCCGCCGATGTTCATGCGGTCGCCCCCGCCCTTGCGGCCTTGGCCCACGGGCTCAGTGCCCGGCCGAGGAGCACCAGCAGCCCGTCCAGGATCAGCGCGAGCACCACGATCACCACGACGGAGGTGAGCAGTTCACCGGTGTTGTAGCGCTGGAAGCCGTCGGTCATCAACTGGCCGAGGCCGCCGATGCCGACCAGCGCGCCGACACTGACAAGGCTCATGTTGGACACCGTCGCCACGCGCAGGCCCGCGAACATCACCGGCACCGCGAGCGGAAGCTCGACCCCGGTGAACCTCGCGAACGGCCGGTAGCCGATGGCGTTCGCCGCCGCGACCACATTCTCCGGTACCGCGGCCAGCGCGTCCGCGATCGAGCGGATCAACAGGGCCATGGTGTAGATGGTCAGCGCGACGATCAGGTTCACCGGATCCAGGATCACCGTGCCGAGGATGACCGGCAGCACCACCAACAGCACCAGCGACGGGATCGTGTACAGGATGCCGCCGAGCGGAATCAGGATCGACCGCGCGACGCGATACCGCGAGGCCAGCCAGCCAAGCGGAATCGAGACGATCAGCCCGAGCAGGACCGGCAGGATCGCGAGGAACAGGTGGGTTCCGGTGTCGGAGAGGATCTCGCCGACATGGCTGGTGGCCCAGCTCATGACGGGACCTTGCCGGCATCGCGCGCGGCGGAGAGTGCGGCGAGCACGTCCTCGGCCCGCACACTGCCGACCACCGCGCCGTTCTCGTCCACCGCGATGCCGTGACCGGACGGGGAACTCAGCGCGGAATCCAACGCACTGCGCAGCGATCCCGATGTCGTGTCGTCGTCCGGGTTGACGTGGTAGAGCGAACCGCCGGAGATGAGCAGGCTCTCGGTCACCTCGGTTTCGTCAGCCACTGTGGACAGACGTGCGGCGGAAAGCCAACCGAGGGGCCGCTTTTCCTCGTCGACGGCAACGGCCCAGCCGTCTTCGAGATTGGCCTTGGCCGCGCCGACCGTGCCGCCGAAGCGCACGCACGGGACCTCGCCGAGGTTGAGCCCGGCCGCGGTGAGGAACCCGAGAGCGCGGTAGCCGCGGTCGCGGCCGACGAAGGAGGAGACGAAGTCGTCGGCCGGATTGGCCAACAGCACCGAGGGTTCGTCGTACTGGGCGAGAATGCCGCCCTGGCGGAACACCGCGACCTTGTCACCGAGCTTGATCGCCTCGTCGATGTCGTGGGTGACGAACACGATCGTCTTGGCCAGCCCTGCCTGCAGGCGCAGCAACTCCTCCTGCAGTCCTTCCCGGACGATGGGGTCGACCGCGCTGAACGGCTCGTCCATCAGCAGCACCGGCGGATCGGCGGCGAGCGCGCGGGCCACGCCGACGCGCTGCTGCTGGCCACCGGAGAGTTGTGCGGGATAGCGCTTGCCGGCGTCGACCGAAAGACCGACCAGTTCGAGCAGTTCGGCCGCGCGCTTGCGGGCCTCGCGGCGCGATGTGCCGGTGAGCACCGGCACGGTCGCCACGTTGTCCAGCACGGTCCGGTGCGGGAACAGGCCTGCCTGCTGGATCACGTAGCCGATGCCCCTGCGCAGCAACGGCGGATCGGACTCACGAATGTCCTTGCCGTCGATCAGGATCCGGCCCGACGTGGCGTCGATCATCCTGTTGATCATGCGCAGGGAAGTTGTTTTTCCGCAACCTGACGGGCCGACGAAAACCGTGATCTGCCCGTCCTCGACCCGCAGGTCCAGTGCGCGCACGGCGGTCGTGCCGTCGTCGTACTGCTTGGTCACGGCCTGGAACTCGATCACCCGAGATCCCTCCGGTCGTCACGGCCACTCGCCGGCCGCCGAGGCAAAAGCACTGGATAGCTCGTGCTCCGAGTCTTCGTGTGGTCACGGAGGACATCGGTTGCACGACCCTAGCCGGCAACGCCGACAAAGGCAGCACGTTTCATCATGTGATCACGGATTTCCACCCCTACCCGCGATCAAATCGTGCCGAAAGTGACACCCAGGGTCACCAGGTCGCCCGATCGGTTCGTGCTTGACGTACATCCCAGCTCTCGAACGCCCTGGTCCGCGAGGGTGATGCAGGCAACAGTGTCTGGGATACGGAACATCGCGTCGGGCGGGCGACCACCCGGCGCAACGTTGTCCGATTTATCGGGCTCAGCCGGCGTTGGGAATGGTCAGGGGGCCAGCCTTGAGCATGGCCCGGAACTCCCTGGCCGGCACCGCGCGCGAGAACAGCCAGCCCTGATAGGCGTCGACGCCCATACCGCGCAGCACGTGGAACTGGGTCGCGGTCTCCACACCCTCGGCGATGCAGCTGCGGCCCATCGCGCGGGACATGTCCACCACCGCACTGGCCACCGCGAAGTCCGACGAGTCGCTGCCGACGCCCGCGACGAACCTGCGGTCGACCTTGATGATCTGCGCCGGCAGGTCCTTGAGCCGGGCCAGCGACGAGTACCCGGTGCCGAAGTCGTCGACCGCGAAGCGGACCCCTTTGACGACCAGTTCGGCCATGGCCGCGCGGGTCCGCGACGGCAGGTCGGCCAGGCTGGTCTCGACGAGTTCCAGCACGACCCGATCCCAGTCGATCTCCGCGCCCAGCACCGCGTTGGACACCGCGTCGACGAACTCGGCGTCGCCCGGCACGAGACCGGCCAGGTTCACCGCGATGCCGACGGGATGGCCTGCGATCTTGGACCAGTCGCCGGCCTCGGCCAGCGCGGTGCGCAACACCCAGCGGTCCAGTTCGCGCAGCAGCCCGCCCTGTTCGGCGACCGGCAGGAACACATCAGGGCCGAGCATGCCGCGCTCCGGATGCGGCCAGCGGATCAGCGCCTCGGCGGTGAGCACGGTGCCATCGGCCGAGACCACCGGCTGGTAGTGCAGGACAAGGCCGTCCGAGGACAGCGCATCGCGCAACTGCCCCTCAAGATGCACCTGGCGGTCGGCCGACGCGATCAGCGCGGCACTGGCCACCGACACCCGCCCCGCGCCCTGCTTCTTCGCCTCGAACATGGCCGCGTCCGCGAAACGCAGCAGGTCCGCGCCGGTGGACGGGTCGCCGTTGGGCACCGCCGCGCCGATCGACGCGGACACCCGGACCAGTTGACCGTGCACGGGAACCGCGGTGCGCAACAGCGAGGACACCAGGTTGGCCAGGTTGCCGACGCCGCCGAGCACGTCGATGTCCGCGCAGATGATCACGTACTCGTCGCCGGAAAGGCGTGCCACAGTGCAGTTGTCCGGCAGGCCGCCCTCCAGTCTTCGCGCCAGCGCGACCAGCAGTTCGTCGCCCGCATCGTGGCCGAGGGAATCGTTGACGCGCTTGAAGTTGTCGATGTCGCAGAACAGCACCGCGACCTTGGCCGCCTCCGGTCCGCGGAGCAGACCGCTGAGCAGTTCCTTGACCGCGGCGCGGTTGGGCAGACCGGTCAGCTCGTCGTGATTGGCCTGATGGCGCAGGGCCTCGGCCGCGCGGCGGCGTTCGGTCACGTCCTGGAAGACCACCAGCCAGAACCGCTGGCCGTCGTCCTGCACGGACACGGCGATGTGCAGATCGCAGTAGATCGGCTCACCGTCCGCGCGGACCAGCACCCGCTGCGGCACCTTGCGCCTGCCCTTGAGATTGCCGCGCTCGGCCCGGATCGACGGGTACTTGGCGGTGTCGCCGGGATGGCCGAGTTGGTCGGCGGTACGCCCGCGCAATTTCTCCAGGCTCGTGCCGAGCAGGTCACACAGCGCGTCGTTGGCATCGACCAGCCGCTCCGCGTCGTCGAAAAGACCAATGCCGACCGGGGTCAGCGCGACCAGATCGGTGAAACGCTGACTGGAGCGCAGCATCCGGGTTTCCGCGGTGCGCTGCTCGGTGACGTCCTGCGCGGTGCCGATCAACAGCCGCGACGTCGACGCCGGCAATACCGCGCCATAGGCTCGGAACGTGCGAATCGCCCCGTCCGGCCGAACGATGTGGTACTCGCACTCGACCGGCTTGCGGTCCCGCGCGAGCTGCCGGAACCGCTCGTCAACCCAGGAGCGATCCTGCGGCTGCACCAGGGTGAGGAATTTCTGGTACGTGGCATGGGTGTCCGGTCCGACGCCGAGCAGTTCGCGCATCATCGGCGACCACACGCACTCGTCGGTGTCCGGGTTCCACTCCCACGCGCCGAGCCGCGCGACCCGTTGCGCCACCTCGAAACGGCGCCGGTCCTGCACCAGTTGGCGTTGCAGCAGGCGGTGGTCGGTGACGTCCTGGATGGTGCCGGCCATGCCGGTGACCTTGCCGTCCGGCCCGAAGATCCCGTGCGCGCGAGCGATGTAGATGCGTCCGCCGACCTGCCCGTCGACCTCGACCTCAAGCGGCGCGTCGATGGTTGTGTCGGCGAGCTGCCGGTAGAGAGCCTGCACGCTGGGCAGCCGCTGGCTGTTGACGTTGGCAAGCGGGTCGTTGCCCGGGTCGACGCCGATCTCCGCGTACATCTCGTTCAACGCGGCGCTGCGCCAGGTGGAGTTGCTGGCGATGTCGTAGCGGAAGCTGCCGATCTTCGCGATCCGCTGCGCGTCCAGCAGCGCGGCCCGCTCGGTGGCCAGCATGTCCCGGTCGCGTTTGCGCTCGGTGACGTCGCGCGCGTAGCCGGTGACCAGCATCGCGCTCGGGTCGGCGGGTCGCGGCGCGGCGAAACCGTGCACCCAGCGCACTTCCCCGTTCGGCCGGACCACCCGGGCCTCGATGTCGATCTCGTAGCCGTCGTGCTGGTGACGCCGCCACAGCTCGGCCACCCTGGCGACGTCATCCGGATGGATGAACCCCAACATGGCTTCCAGGCTGGGCTGGACCGAACCCGGTTCGATGCCGAGCAGCCGGTACAGGCTGGGCGACCAGAACGCCTGCTGGGCGGCGTGGTCAAACTCCCACCAGCCGATCCCGGTGAGCGCCTGCACCTCGCCGAGCCGGCGTCGTTCCAGGTCAAGAGCTGTCTTGGTGTCGACCAACTCGGACAGGTCGGTGAGCAGGACCGCGTCGAGGCCGGAGCCGGGCACCCGCCAGCGAACCGCGCGCACCGGCAGCGGCGGCAGGCCGTCGCGGCGCAGCAGCAGATCGGACTCGCGACCCTGTTCGTTGCCGCGCTCGTAGCCCTCGATCAGGTCGGCGACGCGCTTGCCGACCAGTCGGTCCGGGTCGTCGACACCGACGAGTTCGGCTGCGGTTCCGCTGGCCCTGACCACGACGCCGGCCCGGTCGCAGAGCAGCGCGGGCGCGTCCGGCAGCGAGTTGATCGCGGCGTTGCCCTGGCCGTTCAGTACGCCGCGGGAGGGGGTGCGCCGAGGTCGAGAAGTCGAAGCGCCGGCCTCTTCGAGCGCAGGCCGCTCCGCCGGTTCGACCCGTTCGGCCACCGTTTAGCCCTCCTGCCTGGACCGTGACGACGGACGGGTGACGCCGTCGAATGCAGCCATCGCTGCTCGTCGCGGACAGCGATCAAAGTGAGCACTGTCCGTATCCAGGTCCTCACCCGATGGAAGGACCGTATCGCTTTCCAGGGCCAGAACCCAATGGGCATTCAGTATTACCAGGTCAGGCTGTGTTTTCCGAATTCTTGCCGTGCTCGGGATTTCTCCCCGCAGACGGCTGGTGCCTGGTCGGCAAGGCCACCGACCAGGCACCAATCAGACCTTTCCTCAGCGAAGGACGCCGTCGGCCCGCGCGGCCTCGGCGACCGCGGCCGCCACCTCCGGCGCGACCCTCGGATCCAAGGCACTGGGCACGATCCGGTCGACGGCAAGGTCCTCGGCGGCGACCGCGGCGATGGCGTCAGCGGCTGCCAATTTCATGTTCTCGGTGATCCTGGTGGCACCCGCGTCCAGCGCGCCACGGAAAATTCCGGGGAAGGCCAGCACATTGTTGATCTGGTTCGGGAAATCACTGCGCCCGGTGGCGACCACGGATGCGTACCGGGAAGCCAATTCCGGGTGAATTTCCGGGTCCGGATTGGACAGTGCGAACACGATCGCGCCCGGCGCCATGCCGGCGATGACCGATTCCGGCACATTCGCCGAAGACAACCCGACGAACACATCCGCGCCGCGCAGCGCGTCGGCCAG
>DASYBO010000218.1:0-6818 GCA_036500685.1 Pseudonocardiaceae bacterium
GCCACCGGCCTGCTTCGCGCGTGCGCCTCGTTGATCTCGGCACGCAGTCCGTCCCAATCGGGCGGTTCATGGTCGGCGGGCAGGATCTTGTGCGGACCGGCCGTGACATGTGGCGGCAGCGAAAGGTGCTGCGGTGCGCCGAGCAGATGCAGGCGTTGGGGCAGACCGGATTCGCCCAGCAATCGGACGGTGTCGGCGGAGAGGTTCGGGGTGGCGTCGGTGACGCCGGTGATGCCGAGCTCGGCCAGACGTGCACCGACCTCGGTCAGGTCGGGAGCCGGTTCGGCGAGGCGTTGGTGCAGCAGCGCGTCGGCACGCCACAGGCGCCCATCCTCGGCCTCGTCGAGCAGGTCGAGTTCGGTCAGCGCGCGCGTGTTGAGCAGCCACAGCGCACCACCTCGATGCTGGACGCGAACCGGCCGCTCGGGCACCAGCCGATCGAGCAGGTGGCGGTCCGGAATGCCCGCGACGCTCTCGTGGTAGCCGATGCCACGCACCCAGTGGCCGGGCGCGGCGCGCAGGACGCGCGCGAGACCGGGAAGATCGGTCACCTCCGGCGGACCACAACGCAGCGATGTCGATGCCCTCGCCAGCGACAGCAGGTGCAGGTGGTGATCGTGCAGGCCGGGCAGGAGTGCGCCGCTTGCGGCGTCGAGTTCGAGTTCGCCCCGACGCGGGCGCAGCAGGCCGATGTCGGTGATGTGCGTCCCGGCGATCCGCACGTCGACGCGCCGGTGCCGGACCTCGGCTCGGCGGATCAGGATGCGTGCCATATCCGGTCCAGGGTGTGTGGTGCGGCGGTCGCGGGTTGGTCGAGAGTGGCCGCGATCTGTTCGCGTAGCGCCAGATCGGCCAGCCACGGGCCGCCTGCTTGGAGGCAGGCGATGGCGACCAGTGCCGCGTTGACCCCGGTCACCGGATCGGCGATAGCGTCACCGCACGGGGCGGGGGTGCCGGTGGCCGGGTCGAAGGCCAGCAGGCCCGCGGCCATGGCCGTGTCGTCGCCGAAACCGATGGCATTGGCCCACGGGCCGGTGCGGCCGTACGCGGTGATGCTGAGCCACACCTTGTCGCTAGACCGGGCCAGGATCTCCTCTGCGTCGATGCCGAGTTGGCGCAGTGCGCGTGGCCGCGACGCCTCGATGACCACGTCGGCGGCGTCGATCAGGTCGGCCAGTTCGGCTCGGCCGGTGGGTGTGGTGAAGTCGATGGCCACCTCGCGGTGGCCTGCGTGCAGCTCGCGGTAGAACTCGGGTGATCCCGCGCGAGCACCGTCGGGCCGCTGCGTGCTTTCGACCTTCACCACCCGCGCACCGAGCAGGCTCAGCAGGTGCGCGCACAACGGTCCGGCCCACAACGACGACAGGTCGACCACGAGCGGATCGACGAGTTGCCGGCACCGGTCGGCCGGTCGGCCGGTGAGCACGAATGGCCGGACGGCGCCGTCCTGGCCGCGCGCGACGAGCTGTTCGTCAGGTTGGGCGGGGTCGTCGGGCAGCCCGGCGACCGCGAGGCCGCACAGCCGGGCTCGGTCGGCCAGCTCGCGGACACGACGATGAGCGACGGCGTCGACCAGATCGGGGTTTGCCTGCCGCAGCCAGGATTCGAGCAAGTCCTGATCGGACGGTCGGGGCAGGTTCACGCCCAGCCACCCGCCGGCCGCGCGCAGCACCTGGAACGCGCCGCGGGCCGATCGGGGTGCGTCCCGGCGCAGCCGGAGGATCCTGGCTCGCCGGGAGAGCAGATCGACACCGGGCAGCCTGGCCCGAGCGCTGGTGAGCAGCCGGATGGCCAGGAGCGCACCGCGCACGGCGCTGGCGGCCTGGCCCGGCGGCAGCAGCGGCAGCCCGTCGCGTCGGCCGGTCAGGCCCACCACGCCGGACCGCACCCAGTCCGATGCCGTCGCGGTATTGGTCGCATCGGCTTCGACGGTCGCACCGAGCCAGCCGAGCATGCGTTGCGCGTGCCAGGCCGCCGCGCCATCGCCGGGTACCGGGATCGAACGCCCGGTCAGCGGTCCGGTGGTCATGACGGGGACGCCGCGGGCCTGCGCAGCGATTCCAGGTAGGCGCTGATCGTCTCCCGGGTCCTGGCCGAGCACCAGATTCGCGCCACCGTCGCGTCGTCCTCGGTGCTCGCGGCAACGCGCTCATGCACCGGGGCGCGCAGTGCGCGCTTGGTGAACGCGAACGCCTCGGGCGAGATCCCGCCCAGCCGCGCGGCTTCGCTGACGGCGGCGTCCAGCAGGTTGCCCGGCCACACAAACTGGTCGATCAACCCCAGGGAGAGCGCTTGTGGCGGGTCGAACAGCGTGGCCGACAGGACCAGCTTGCCGAGGTTCGGGCCGACCCGGTGGCGCATGATCTCCAGCGCGGCGGCGGGGAACGGTACGCCCACGGTGAGTTCGCTGAGCCCGATGCGGCCCGCCGACATCATCCGGGTGTCGCAAGCCGCAGCGAGGACGCACCCGCCGGCGATGGCGTGACCGTTGATCGCCGCGACCACCGGACCGGGCCGGGCGAAGACGGCGAGGACGGTTTCACTGAGCGCGGCCAGGAACCGCTCGACATAGGCCGGCCCGCCCTCGACGATCCGGCGCAGGTCGGCACCCGCGCTGAACGCCGGATCGGTGCCGGTCAGCACGACTGGGGTGGCGAGGTCGATCTCCCGCATGGCGGCGGTGATCGCCGCCAACAACTCGGTGTCCATCGCGTTGACCTTGCCGTGGCACAGGCGAACGACGGCAACGTCAAGCCGTTCCTCGATATCGAGCACACCGTCTCCGATCCTCGCTGTTGTTTCCGGTCAAGCGGTCCGGGCCCGGTGTCCCGTGACCGGGAGGTGCCGACGGGCGGCCCAGGGCACCATCGATGCCGTCAGGCTGGCTTGGTAGCAGGGCCGGCACACCGGGCTGTCCTCGACCACGGTCGGCTGGCCGGGCGCAGGCCCGAGGTCCGGTTCGATGTCGATCTGGCACGTCCCGTAGTGCCCGGCCATCACACACATGCAACCGCAGCTACTCACCACAGCATCCATATTTTATATAGTATCCATCTATGCTGACCTTCCGGGACCGACCAGTCGAACGCGATCGTGCATTGGTGATGGCGATCGTCAACCGCACACCGGACTCCTTCTACGATCGCGGCGCGACCTACGCATTCGACAACGCCCTGACCGCGGTCGACACCGCGGTGGCGGAAGGCGCCGACATCGTCGACATTGGCGGGGTGAAGGCCGGTCCCGGCGCGGAGGTCGACGCGGCCGAGGAGATCCGCCGCGTGGTGCCGTTCATCGCCACCGTGCGCGAACGGTTCCCGGATCTGGTCATCAGCGTGGACACCTGGCGCCACGAGGTGGGCAGGCTCGCCTGCGAGGCGGGCGCCGACCTGATCAACGACACCTGGCAGAGCGCCGACCCCCGGCTGGCCGAGGTCGCCGCCGAGTTCGGCGCGGGTTACGTGTGCTCGCACGCGGGCGGCCTGCCGCCGCGAACCCGGCCGTTCCGGGTGCGGTACGTGGACGTGGTCGCCGATGTGCTCGACGAGGTCTTGCGCCGAGCCGAGGACGTGGTCGAGATCGGCGTACCGAAGGACGGCGTGCTCATCGATCCGACCCACGATTTCGGCAAGAACACCTGGCACGGTCTGGAACTGCTGCGCCGCGTCGGCGAGCTCGCGGGCTCCGGCTGGCCGGTGTTGATGGCAGTGTCCAACAAGGACTTCGTTGGCGAGACGCTCGGTGTCGGCCTGACCGAACGGGTGGACGGCACCCTGGCCGCGACCGCGATCGCCGCCTGGCACGGTGCGACGATCTTCCGCGCCCATGAGGTTCGACGCACGCGGCAGGTGGTGGAGATGGTCGCCAGTATCGCCGGCACCCGGCCGCCGAGCCGATGCGTGCGGGGCCTGACCTGAGGTCATGACGGCCGCACGGTGTCCGCGACGCCCGCGGCCATGGCCTTCAACTCGCGCGGACTTGCCGTCGGTTGGGTGCCGAGCGCCCCGGCCAGCCGTTCGACTCGACGGCGCAGGGTGATCGATTCGCCCTGATCGCCGGTTTCGCTGACGACCACGTCGCAGGACCGAACGATCTCCAGTCCGGCGGCCAGACATTCGCCGTTCACCGCGGCGATCACCGGATACGGCGCGCGGCGCAGCCTGGAGATGAACTCGGCGAACGGCTCGACCAGTTCGTCGACGAGGCGGCCGACGCCGTCGACGCGGACGGTCTGCCAGTAGTAGCCGGCATCGATGCCGGTGCAGAACGCCCCACCGGATCCGGTGATCACCAGCAGGCGCAGCTCGTCGTCGTGCTCGGCCAGATCGAGTGCGCTGAGCAGTTCGCGCAGCATCGTCGGCGACAACGAGTTGCGCCGAGCGGGTTGGTCCAAGGTGATCCAGCCGGCTGGGCCGCGGCGTTCGTAGGCCAGCTCGGTGAACCGTTGATCGGTCATGGCGTGCACGGATCCCCGCCTTCCCTGCTGAAACCGGCACGCGGCACCGATGCGGCGCGCCGTCCACCGAACATAGCACCTACTATATTCTGCGGCAAACACCGGCAGTAGCCCGCTGAGCTGGGCAAGTGGCGTGTTGTTTGCCCGTTCGTGCAGGGCGGGCGGCTACAGTGGTCAGACGTCGGCTCGAGGAGGAACGGTGACCAGCGTGGGATCGACCAAGGCGCAACGGGCCGACCCGGCACCACGCGGGCGCGCGAAGCTGGCGGCGGACGCCGAGGCGACCGCCGACTCGCGTCAGCGGGTGATCAAGGCGGCCATCCAGTGCATCCTCGAGCAGGGCTTCTACCGGGCCAGCTCGAACGCGATCGCCGAGCGGGCCGGACTGACCTGGGGAGTCATCCAGTACCACTTCGGCACCCGGGAAAAGCTGATGGTCGCGGTGCTCCAGGAAGGCGCCAAGCGGTTCTCCGAGATGGTGCAGGATGCCCAGATCGTCGGGACCACCGTGAACGAGCGGGTCGAGCAGTTCTTCGACATCCTGGACGCCTACTACGGCTCCGCCGACTACCTCGCCTTCATCCAGGTGCTGGTCAACCTCAGCCACGATCCCCGCACATCGGAACAGACCCGCCAAACTATGGCGGAGGTCAGCGAAGCGGCCAATCCCGAGCTGAACCGCCTGGTCAGCAGGGTGTTCTCGGGCACGGGTATCCGCCGCAAGGACATCCGCGGCCTGCTGTTCCACGCGCTGCGCGGACTGTCGCTGAGCCACGTCATGCTGACCACCGCTGAGCCGTTCGCCCCGGGCGGCAGCCCGCAGCAGAACTTGGCCGAACGGCGACTGCTGGCCAGGGCGCTGAGCCTGTTGATCGACCAGGAGAGCAACCGCGCCGACTGATCAGCGTGACCAGCGCGGCTCCCTCGGCAGGCCGAGGACGCGCTCGGCCAGGATGTTCTTCTGGATCTGGGACGTGCCGGCGGCGATCGAGTACGCCAGCTTGTTCACCCTGTCCTCGACCAGGTCCTCGGTCATGCTCAGGCCTGCCCTGCCCAGGACCGACGCGGCCAGTTCATCGAGGTGCTGCCGGTTCTCGGTGAAGGCCAGTTTGAACACCGAGGCCCCCCGCACCGGCACCATGCCGGCCCCGGCATCCGAGACGTTCCTGCGGATCAACGCCCACAATCCGCGCAGTTCGGCCGCGAGCAGGCCGGCATCGCGGCGCAGCGCGGCGTTGTCCCAGAGCGTGCCACCGCCGGGCGCCGGTGTCGCCGCAGCCAGCCGCGCGACACCGGCCAGCATCCGACGTGATTCGACGGCCTCGCCGATCCACGCGGTGCCACGTTCGAAGGAGAAGGTGACCATGGTGACCCGCCAGCCGTCGTTCTCCGCCCCGACCCGGTTGGCCACCGGGACCCGCACCTCGTCCAGGATCAGCTCGCTGAACTCGGTGCTGCCGCTGGCCGTGCGCAGCGGCCGGACCTGGACGCCCGGGGTGTCCATCGGCAGGATCAGCCAGGTGATGCCCTTGTGCTTCGGCGCGGTTCGGTCGGTGCGCACCAACAGCTCGCAGTAGTCGGCGATCTGCGCCATCGACGTCCAGATCTTGCGTCCGGTGATCACATAGTGGTCACCATCGCGGACCGCGGCGGTACGCAGCGAGGCGAGGTCGGAACCGGCGTCCGGCTCGGAGAAGCCCTGGCACCAGACCTCCTGGCCGGACAGGATCCGCCGTAGGTGCTGGGCGCGCTGCGCATCGCTGCCGGCCACGGTGAGGGTGGGACCGGCATGCAGCAGCCCGACGAAGTTCGCGCCGACGTAGGGCGCGCCGGCCAGCGCGGTCTCTTCCAGGAAGATGAGCTGCTCGGTCGGAGTGGCGCCGAGGCCGCCGTGTCCGGCCGGCCAGTCGATGCCCGCGTAACCGGCATCGAACAACCGCCGCTGCCACGCCGTGTCGTAGGCCCGCCGGGCCGACCAGTCGTCGGATTCGGGTTTGGTCGGCAGAGCGGGAACAACCTCGGCCAGCCAGGCGCGCAGCCGCTCCCGGAAGTCCACCTCGGACCGACTGAGACTCAGCTCCATAACGTGAGCGTATTTGATAAAACATCTAATGTACACGTGATGGGTTCCACGACCGGGAGGACGCGATGCGCACCATCAACGGGATCGACGAGCTCAGGGCCAGCGTCGGCCAGCACCTCGGATACAGTGACTACCGCGCGATCGGGCAGGATGCGATCGACAGCTTCGCCGATCTTTCCGGTGACTACCAGTGGATCCACACCGATGTGCTGCGGGCGGCCAAGGGCCCGTTCGGCGGCACCATCGCGCACGGCCTGTTGACGCTCTCGCTGGGGCCGC
>DASYBO010000219.1:0-19625 GCA_036500685.1 Pseudonocardiaceae bacterium
GGCCGCACCGGCATCGTCGGCGGCGTACTGCACGTCAAACTGATCCCGACCGACGAACCGGACAAGATCACCGCGGGCCCGATGCTGCCGATGTTCCTGCCCGGCCTTGTCGGCTCGGCACCGCTGTGGCTGCGCTGCTGCCACGACGTCGACGACGGCTACGGTCGCGGCGAATGGCTGGTGCTCAGCGGCGAACGCGGTGTCGGCAAGCTCGCGTTGGCCAAAGGCGTGCACCAACGCCGCAGGCCGACCGGCCGCCTGCACGTCCTCGACGCGGCCGAGTCGGGCGAACCGGACTGGCTGGACCAGGCCCAAGGCGAAATCCACGACGACCCGCCCGAGGCGCTGGTCATCCGGCACGCGGACAAGCTGACCGAGGCCGTCACCCCCGCGCTCACCGACCTGCTCCGCGAGGCGCGCGAGGCCCGC
The DNA here is from genome assembly GCA_036500685.1 of Pseudonocardiaceae bacterium. Classification (GTDB taxonomy): domain Bacteria; phylum Actinomycetota; class Actinomycetes; order Mycobacteriales; family Pseudonocardiaceae; genus CAJCJE01. The sequence goes on from DASYBO010000219.1 coordinate 430, forward strand.
ACCGTGTCGTGGGTCGGCCTCACCCTGGCCAAGGACGCCGAGACCCACCCGGAACTGGCCGAACTGCTCGCGCTGTTCCCGAGGATCGTGCAGGTCCCGCCGCTGCGCCATCACATCGAGGACCTACGGCAACTCGTCCCGTTCTTCCTGAGCAAGCTCGCCGGCTCCGGCGCGCTGAACTGCGCACCCGACGCGATGCAGCTGCTGATGCGCTCGAACTGGCTCGGCAACGCGGAGCAGCTCTACCGGGTGCTGCGCCAGGTCGCCCAACACCGCAGGCGCACCGGCGCCATCCACGCCGGCGACCTGCCGGCCGAGTACCGCACGATCACCCGGCGCAAGCTCAACCAACTCGAATCGATGGAACGCGACGCGATCGTGCAGAGCCTGCAGGACGCCGACGGCAACAAGCTCCGCGCCGCGAAGTTCCTCGGCATGTCACGGGCGACGATCTACCGCAAGATCCACGAATACGGCATCGTCACGCCGGTCGGCTGATTTCCGTCCCCTGGGCCGAAAGCAGTCGCCAGCCGGCGTCGGATCGAACGTATACATGGGTATACCGACTACCCGCCTCGAACGGCGTGCCGTCCGCGCCGGCGTTCGACGACCCATCCTGCAGCGAGGTCTGGCTGACCGAGAAGGTCGACGGGATGAAGGCCGATTCGGCGCGTTGCCGGATGTCGACCGAGCGGAGTTCCAACGCACGGTCGGCTGAGCGGAACAGCGCCTGCTTCGGGCCCTTGACCGACGTAGATTGACCGGCATGACGACGGGGCAGCCGAGCGGGTTCGAGACGATCTCTGAGGATCCGACGTACTACGTCGACTTTCTCGACGAGCGGACGACGATTCCTGGCGAGTTGGTGGCCAAGCAGGTGATCACGCGGCTGCTTGACCTGCGGGCGGGGTTGGCCGTGCTCGATGTCGGCTCGGGGACCGGGGGCGACACGATCGAGGTCGCGAAGGCGGTCGGTGCCGAGGGCCGGGTGGTCGGGGTCGACCGGAGTGCGGAGATGGTTGCCGAGGCGCGGGAGCGGGCGGTGGCCGCGAATGTGCCCGTCGAGTTCGTGACCGGTGACGCGCAGGCGCTCGACTTCGCGGACGCGTCGTTCGATCGGGTGCGAACCGAGCGGATGCTGGTTCACCTGGCCGATCCGGTCGCCGCCGTGCGTGAACTGGTGCGGGTGACGAAGCCCGGCGGGCTGGTGGTCGCGTCCGACATCGACGGGGGCACCGCGTTCTTCAACAGCGCCAACACATCGCTCGCGGAGGCGCTGGCGCTGCGGCTCACGCACGGTCTGGCTCAGGGCTGGATGGGGCGGCGGCAGCAGCGCTATCTGGTCGAGGCCGGGCTCGTCGACGTTCGGGTGGCGCCGAACGTGATCATGAACAGTGTCGCGTTCATGCGGATCGTCTGCGGCGGGTTGCTAGCCGGGATGATCGCGGAGGGCGCCACCTCCCAGGACGAGGTCGATGCGTTCTGGGCGGAGCTGGCACGAGGCGAGCGCGATGGCTGGCTGTGTTCCGGGATCGTTTGCTTCACCGTCGTCGGCACGAGGCCGCGCTAGTTCGTCGGGAGTAGGAGTACCCACACCGGACCGTTGGCGAGTGGGAGGTCGGCGCCGGAACTGGTGACGGTGAAGCGGGTGGGGGCGGACACCGCCGAGCGCGACCAGGTCGCGGCGTAGCTCTGGCCGTCGCGCAGGATGGTCGCGGAGCCGGTGCCGACGGTCTGCGCGACGGGCGCGATGGCGCCGGTCGAATCCTCTGGCCACGGTTCGGGGTGGGTGGCGACGCGTTGCAGGACAACGGTTGCCGCGCCGAGTTGGCCTGCTTCGGTGGTGCGGTAGGGCGTGCCGTCCATGGTGATCAGCCAGCGGCCCGCCGACGCGGACCAGGCGAAAGCGAAGGAGGCTGCGGAGTAGGTGGCTTTCTGTTGGGTGGTCGGGGTGCCACCGGCGGGCGCTGCGCCGAATTCGAGGGCGGGTTGACTGGCCGCGCTGCCCGTGGGGAGCTGGCTGGGGTGCAGGTAGAGGTTGTGCGGAGCGGGGTGGGTGGACTGGCGGACGTAGGCCTTGGCCACGCTGCCCTGCGAGGCGTCGATCAGGTCGGTGTTGTGCAGCAGCGGGATGAGCTCGGGCACCGAGCCGGAGAAGGCGAACACCGGCCGGCCGTACTGGCCGAGCAGGTCGAGGTCGGTTTCGCGGGCGCTGCGGACCGGGCCGATCACGCTCGGGTAGGGCGAGGTGAACACGGCGACGATGCGGGTCAGGCCGCCCTCGACGGGTTCGACGTAAACGACCTGTGCCTGACTCAGACCGGTTGACGGGCGCGCGTCGCCGACGTTGTCGATCTTGACGGCGATGACCGGGCCGCTGAGCCCGGTCGAGCCTCCGGTCGCCGTTGAGGTGTCGGTCCCGCCGTTGTCGGATGACCCGGTTGTCATGGTGCAGCCGGCCAGGATCACGGCGAGGAGTACGGCTGCCAGCGCGGTCGGTCTGCCCATACCACCGATACTGCCACCGATATTGACGGTGCGCAGTCCGATGATCACGCGACGATGTTGTGGTTGATGCGGAAGGTGTTGGCCGGGTCGTACTCGGCTTTGAGCGCGCGAAGCCGGTCGTAGCCCGCGTCGCCGTAGATCTCGCGGAGTTCGCTTTCGGTCGCGGAGGCGCCGGGGCGGTAGATGAAGTTCAGCGCGCGCCCGGTCGACCAGGGTTGGGCGGCGGCGAAGAAGCGGCGGTGCACGTCGGCGACGACATCGGCGTCGTCGTCGGAGACCGGCGAGAGGATGCGCAGCAGGTAGGCGGCGTCGCGGCGGCGTACGGCGTTGGGCACCTCGGGTTCGCGGCTTGCCGCTCCCCCGACGTGCCGGATGTCGACGACGCACATGACCGGCGCGTCCGGACCCGAGATGGCGACGACCTCGGTGAGCATCGCCGGGTCGAGTTCGCGCAGGCAGACGTTGTCGCCGACGTAGGCGTGCGGCATCGCCGGTTCGTTGTAGATGGTGTGCGATTCGGTGTAAGGCATGTCGCGCAGCGAGTCGATCAGTCGCGGGCCGATCGCGCGCAGCGGTTCGACCAGCTTCTCCCCCGTTTCGGCGTCGCCGGTGTAGGCGATGTGCACGCGGACGACGAACTTTCCTCGGATGGGTTCGGGGATCTGCGGGATGTCCGGCATCGGGACGGTGATCAGCGAGGAGGTCAGTTCCTCGGGCACGGTCCGCGTCCAGGTCCGGTAGGCCTCGAAGACGGCCGGGAGGTGGTCGACGTCGAAGAACAGCGTGCCGCCGTAGACGCGGTCGAGTGGAATCAGGTCGATCTCGATGGCCGTGACCACGCCGAAGTTGGCGCCCGCGCCGCGCAGAGCCCAGAACAGGTCCGGGTCATCGGTCGCGGTGACGCGCCGGAACTCGCCGTCGGCGGTGACGATCTCGATGGCGCGCACATGGTCGGCGGCGTAGCCGTACTGGCGGGCGAGCAGGCCGAGGCCGCCACCGAGGGTGTAGCCGACCACGCCGACGCTGGGCGCCGAGCCGTTGAGCGGGGCGAGCCCGTCCTTGGCCGCGGCCGCCACCACCTCGCCCCAACGGACGCCAGACTCGACCCGTGCGACCCGCGCCGCCGCGTCGATCCGGACATCGGCGAGACCCGTTGTGTTGATCAGCACGCCGCCATCGATGGCGACCGAGCGGCCGTGGCCGGTGGCCTGCACGCCGACCGGGAGGTCGTTGGCGGTCGCGTAGCGGACCGCGGCCGCGACGTCCTCGACGCTGGTCGCGCGCACGAACATCGCGGGGTTGTGCGCCGAGGCGAGTTGGAAGCCGGTGAGTTCGGCGGGCTCAGGGTTTGTCATGGCGGCAACGTTAGCCAGGATTTAGGACTTAGATTGTCCTAGATGCGTGGCATTGTTGTCGAGTGTCCAAGAACATGCCGGGGCGGATGTTGCGGTTGCTGTCGTTGCTGCAGACGCGGCGCGAGTGGTCCGGGGCCGAACTGGCGCGACGGCTCGACGTCACCGATCGGACCGTGCGCAGGGACATCGATCGGCTGCGTGAGTTGGGCTATCCGGTCGACGCGACCACCGGAACGGCGGGCGGCTATCGGTTGGCGTCCGGCCGGGACCTGCCGCCGCTGGTGCTCGACGACGACGAGGCAGTGGCGATCGCGGTCGGCCTGCGGACCGCGAGCAGCGGGGTGCACGGCGTCGAGGACGCGGCCATGCGCGCGTTGGCCAAGTTGGAGCAGGTGCTGCCGGCGCGGTTGCGCGCGCAGGTCGCCGCGGTCGGGTCGGCCACGGTGCCGCTGCAGGAGGGCGCGGTCACCTCGACCGATCCGGAAACCCTTGCCGTGCTTGCGATCGCCTGCCGCGATCATGAACTGGTCGCGTTCGACTATCGGCGCCGCGACGGGTCGGCCAGTCATCGGCGGGTCGAGCCGCACAGTCTGGTCACGGCGTATCGCCGTTGGCTGTTGTTGGCGTTCGATCCGGGGCCGCGGGACTGGCGGATCTTCCGGGTCGACCGGATCTCGGCGCCGACGCCGACCCGTTGGCGGTTCACGCCGAGGCCACTGCCGGACGGGGACGCGGCCGAGTACGTCGGCCGGTCGCTGGCGGCGGCGCCGTACCGGTACAACGCGCGGGTGGTGGTGCGCGCGCCGGCCGCGCGAGTGATGGCCGGGTTGTCGCAGCCGTTGCCGGGCAAGGTGATCGCGCTGGACCCGAACCGCTGCGAGGTGCGTTGCGGCGCCGATGATCTGAGCCTGATCACGCACGATCTGTTGGACATCAGCCAGTTGGGCGTCGAGTTCGATGTGGACGGACCGGCTGAGTTGTTCGCGGCGCTGCGCGCGGTCGGGTCGATCTTGCTGAACCTATAAATTCAGCGTTGACTTATATAAGCTGTCACTGCATGATGTGGACGTGCACGCGTTCGATGTTCTCGGCGATCCGGTGCGGCGGCGGATTCTGGAGCTGCTGACGGACGGCGAGCTGACCTCGGGCGCGGTCGGCGCGGTGATCCAGGCCGAATTCGGGATCAGTCAACCCGCCGTATCACAGCAATTGAAAGTGTTGCGCGACAACGGCTTCACGACTGTTCGGCCGGAGGGCACGCGCAGGCTCTACGCGGTCAGCGCGGCCCCGCTGCAAGAGGTCGACGAGTGGCTCGAACAGTTCCGGCGGTTCTGGAACCAGCACCTGGACGCATTGGGCACGGAACTCGCGCGCGGGAGAAGAGAACGCCGCAAGACCGAAAAGGACGGATCGTGAACGACGACATCATCAACGTGATCAACAAGGCCCATCGCGAGGTCGACAAGAGCGCCCAGCCCAGCGTGCTGGTGCGCCGCCGGTACCCGGCGACGGCCGAGGACGTGTGGTCGGCGTGCACCGAGCCGGATCGGCTGCGGCGCTGGTTCCTGCCGCTCAGCGGGGACCTGCGGGTCGGCGGCCGGTACCAGTTGGAGGGCAACGCGGGCGGCGAGATCCTGGCCTGCGAACGGCCGAACCTGCTGCACGTGACCTGGGGCATGGGCGAGGGGCCTGCCTCGGAGGTGCGGGTGCGGTTGACCCAGATCGGCGCGGACACCACCGAGTTGGAGCTTGCGCACAGCCGCGTCGGCGATCCGGAGTTCTGGGCCAAGTTCGGGCCGGGGTCGGTGGGTGCCGGCTGGGATCTGGTGCTCTACGGGCTGGAGTCCGACCTGGCCGGAGTTGACCTGAGCGATCGGGAAAGCTGGACGCGGACCCAGGAGTACGCCGATTTCGTACGGGCCAGCACGCAGTCCTGGGCGGCGGCGCACGAGGCGGCCGGGGCGAGTGCGGCGGACGCGCAGGCTGCCGCCGAGCAGACGTTGCGGTTCTTCGCCCCGCACGCCAACTAGCGGAGGCGTTCCAGTTCGCGGGCGGTGTCGGCGAGGCCCGCTGCGAGCTCGCGGAGTTCGGTGACGGCCGCACCGTCGTCGACGGCGGTGACCACGTCCTCGGCGGCGCAGCGCAACTGGAACAGGCGATCCTGCAGGTCCGCGATCTCGGTCGCCGAGAGCACCACCGCATCCTCGGGCAGGCCGCCGCGGACCACGGCCGAGCGGCGTTCGTAGGCGCGCTGCCGGCAGGGCTGGGCGCAGTAACGGCGACGCCGGCCCGCCGATCGACCGTCCTTGGCTTCCACCGACAGCGGTCGGCCGCACCAGGCGCAGTGCGCGTCCTTGGTCTTCGCGGGAAGCCACTCGGTCGTGGTCGGGTTCTCGGCCAGCACCCTGGCATCATGCCGCGCCGGTCGCCCCGGACCCGCATCGGCCACGCCGAAGTCAGCCGGAAGGGGGCGGGCTCCCTTTCTGGGGGTCGGTAATGGCGCGGTCATCACGATCGCATTGTGTTTGTGGGTAGGTCGGGCAGACTCGCGAGAGTGAGCACCGATCGCCATCCGTACCTGTCCGGGCCTTACCCGCGGGCCTTCGCGCACCGGGGTTGGCACCTCGACGACCTCGCCGGGATGGAGAACTCGCTGAGCGCGTTCCGCCGCGCCGTGCAGGAGGGGTTCCACTACCTGGAGACCGACGTACACGCGACCTCCGACAGTGTGGTGGTCATCCAGCACGACGACGCGCTGGACCGGACCACCGACGGCGCGGGCGCGGTGGCGTCGCAGCCGTGGTCGGTGGTGCGCGAGGTGAAGGTGGGCGGCCGGGAGCCGGTGTGCCGGCTCGACGAGCTGTTGGAGGAATTGCCGGGCGCGCTGATCAACATCGACGTGAAGGCCGATGCCGCGGTCGGTCCGGTGATCGCGACGCTGCGCCGCTGCAACGCGCTGGGCCGGGTGTGTCTCGCCTCGTTCTCGGATTCGCGGTTGACGCGGCTGCGCAAGATGGGCGGGCCAGGGCTGTTGACGTCGATGGGGCCGGGCTCGGTCGCGGCGGTGTGGGCGGCGGCCGGCACCCGGTTGCCGCTGGGCGGGTTGGCCAGGGGGCGGATGGCGCAGGTGCCGCGCAAGCAGGGCCCGCTGACGGTGGTGACGCCGCGGTTCGTCCGGTTCGCGCACAAGCGCGACCTTGAGGTGCATGTCTGGACGGTCGACGAACCGGCGGAGATGCGCGAGCTGTTGGCGTGGGGCGTGGACGGGTTGGTCACCGACCGGCCGGACCTGCTGCGCGAGGTGCTGGCCGAGCGGGTCTAGATGACCCGGCTGCCCTTTGGTGAGAGCCTGCGCGCCGAACTCGGCACGCCACGAAAAGCACGCAAGCTGGCCAGCAGCCCACGCTCGAGGGTCTGGCGCGTCGAATTGGACGACGGGCCTGCTGTGGTCAAGCAGATGGTCGATGCCGAGGACGCGGACGAGCGCTACGCGCGCGAGGTGGCCGCGCTTCGCGTCGCCGCTCGCGCGAAGCCGGCGATCGTGCCCGCCGTGCTCGGCACCGATCCGGCCGAACGCGTGCTGGTCCTGGTGGCGGTGCGACACCGGCGGCCGGCACCGGACTGGATCGTCGACTACGCGTCGACCCTGGCCAGGCTGCACGCCACCGGTCAAGCGGATGACCTCGGCGAACTGCCTGCCTGGTCCGGCCCGACCGGCCGGGACATCGAGGCGTTCCTCACCTTGGCCCGCGTGCTCGACGTCCCGATCGCCGATGGCGTCCGCGCCGAACTCGGCAGGCTCGTCGCCCGGCTCGACCAGGTTCCCGGCCACGCGCTGCTGCACGGCGACCCGTGCCCCGGCAACGATCTGCACACCACGGACGGAATCCGGTTCGTCGACTTCGAGCAGGCATCGCTGGGCAACGGTCTCGCCGAACTCGCTTACCTGCGAATCGGCTTCCCCACCTGCTGGTGCGCGATCAGCCCCGAGCCTGCCCTGCTCGACGAGGCCGAGAACGCCTACTACGCGACCTGGCGGGCGAGCACCGGGACCGAGCCTGCCGGCGAGCTGACCGACGCCTGCGCGGGTTGGCTGCTGCGCGGCGACGCACTGGTCGAGCGGCGATTTCGCGGTAACGATCACCTGGCCAGGGTTCCGACCGAAGACTGGACCTGGGGCACGGCGACCGCGCGGCAGCGCTTGGTTCATCGGCTCGGCGTTGTCGCGACGCGCACCCGCGACCGTGCCGACCTGCGGCTCCTGCACGCCCTGTGCGTGGACCTCCGCGGCGCGCTGCTCGCACGTTGGCCGAAAATCCGGCCGCTTCCCTCGCGTCGCCCGAGTTAGGGCTTGGGCGGGGATTTGCCCTCCCAGGCGGCGCGCCAGGTGTCGGGGCCGATCTGGCCGTCCGGGGTGAGGCCGTTGGCGGCTTGCACGGCCGCGACGGCGGCCTTGGTCTTGGCGTAGTAGCAGCCGGTGCCGTCGAAGGCGAAGCCGTAGGCGTTCATCCGCAGCTGCCAGGTGCGCAGCGCGGGCGCGCAGTCGCCGTAGACGTAGTTGACGCCGGGCCAGGCGGGGGCGACGTTGACCGGCAGCGGCGGGACCGCGCGACTTGCCGCGTCCGAGTCGGGGGCGAGGCGGAGCTTGACGGCGCAGGTCCAGGGTTGCCAGCCGCGCATCCGGTAGAGGTAGAGGGCGCGGTAGTCCTGTTCGGCGTGGCTGGCCTGGCTGGGCAGGCCGACGCCGCCGACGCTCTGCCAGGTGCTCTGGTTGAACTGGTAGGCGCCGTAGTAGAGGCCGTTGGACGAGACCACCGCGTAGTTGTCGCTGGACTCGCACCTGCGCAGCGCCAGCCACTGCGCGGCACTCGGATCGGCGCCCGCGGACAGGCCGGAGGTGAGCAGTTGCAGCCCCAACGCAACCACGGCCACCAGCAGAACTCGGCTGACCAGCCGATACGTGGTCATGGGCTGGACGGTAAGGCACGTTCCCAACAGCCACAACTGGAACTCCCACCACACCAGAAACATCAACGTTGCGCGGCGAACCGGCATCAGGAACCCACGACCCGACGCCCGGGGCACGTGACGCCCGATACAGTCACCTCGCACCGCGGCCTGGGGGCGGCGGTTACCTGCGGAAAGGCGGCGCTTGGCATGGTGCGCAAAGTCCAGAAAACCCCGGCCCCTGCGCCGGACGCCGCGCTGCGCCGCCAGCGCATGGCCTGGTACACGTATGGCTGGGGCGCGCACACGTTCGAGACCAGCGTGGTCACCGTGTTCATGAGCCGCTACCTGGTCGCGGTCGCCGAGAAGGCGGTCGGCAAGACCGGCACGCTGCACGTGCTGGGCATCCCGGTCGCAGCGGGCTCGCTGTTCGCCTACGTGGTGTCGTTCACGGCCGTCGTGCTGGTGTTCCTGATGCCGATCGTGGGCGCGATCGCGGACCGCACCAACCGCAAGCGCGAACTCATGCTGAGCCTTGGCTTCCTCGGCGCGTTCAGCGTGATGGCGATGTTCTTCGTGACCGGGTCCAACTGGCAGCTCGGCACGTTCCTGATGATCTTCGCGTATCTGACCTACACCTGCGCGAAGGTCGTGTTCAACTCGTTCCTGCCGAGCCTGGCCGAAGCGGACGAGCGGGACAGGATCTCCTCGATCGGCTGGGCGGCCGGCTACATCGGCGGCGGAATCGTGCTGGCCGCGAGCTTCGTCGGCTCGTTCGTGATCACCGACACGGCGATGCTGGCCCGGATCTCGCTGCTGGCGGCCGGGGTGTGGTGGGCGATCTTCGCGCTGGTGCCACTGCGCAGGCTGAAGAACCCGCCACGCACCGACGAGCACATGGTGCCGCTGTCCGGGTCGATGTTCACGGCCGGGTTCCGGCAGCTCGGGCACACCATCAGGGGTGCTCGGGCGTTCCCGATGACGCTGTTGTTCCTGGTCGCGTACCTGGTCTACTACGACGGCATCAACACGGTGACCACGCTCTCCGCCACCTACGGTGCGGATGAACTGGGCCTTTCGGACAACACGCTGCTCACGGCGATCCTGATCGTCCAGTTCGCCGCATTCGGTGGCACGCTGCTGCTCGGGCGCTTCGCCGAGCGGTTGGGCGCGAAGCGGGTGATCGCGTGGAGCCTGGTGGTCTGGTGCGGCGTCGTGATCGCCGCGTACTTCCTCACCAAGGGCTCGGCCGTCCAGTTCTACGTGCTCGCCCTGGTGCTCTCGATCGTGATGGGCGGCTCGCAGGCGCTATCGCGCTCGCTCTACTCGAGCATGATCCCGCGCGGCGCCGAGGCCGAGTACTTCAGCCTCTACGAAATCTCCAGCTCCGGGTCGAGCGCGCTCGGCCCGCTGCTGTTCGGCCTCGCGTACCAGTACACGGGGAGTTACCGGATCTCGATCTTGTCGCTGGTAGTTTTCTTCGTGGTCGGGTTGTGTTTGCTCATCCCGGTCAACGTCCCGCGCGCCGTGACCACGGCGGGTAATCAGGTGCCGCAGAACCTGGTGGCGCCACAACGAGAGAAGACGGCCGTCTGAAAGCGGCCGAAACACGCCAGACACGAACGGGTCGTAATTATCCGGTTTTAGCACTGCTGAGTCATGTCACTCCCCCATCGGGGTGATGTATGTCATCTGTAGGGCGATAACGCGTCATGCCTCCGTTTCGATTGCCTCTCAATGGAGGAACACTTCGTTGACGAGTGAAACTGCTCACTGAGTGCGACCGGAGCGAGAGGACGGGAATTGTCTCGTTACCTCGTCCGTTACACCAAGTGAGCACGACCTGGGCACTGGCCCTGAGCCGAGCGAAAGGACACCGCCATGGCCGACCGCGTTCTGCGTGGTAGCCGGCTCGGAGCAGTTAGCTACGAGACCGACCGCAACCACGACCTAGCACCCCGTCGCACCACCCACTACGCCTGCCCCAAGGGACACGACTTCGAGGTCCCGTTCTCCGATGACGCGGAGATCCCGCCGACGTGGGAGTGCCGCCTGCACGGCTCCGTGTCCAAGCTGATCGACGGTTCAGAGCCGGAGCAGAAGAAGGCTAAGGCGCCCCGTACGCACTGGGACATGCTGCTGGAGCGCCGCTCCATCTCCGAGCTGGAGGAACTGCTTTCCGAGCGGCTCGAAGAGCTGCGCGGACGGCGTAGCCGCACCGCCTGAGCCCGACCCAACCCTGCCGACCACCGACCCACTACCCACCAGACCCAGCGCCTCCCGCGCACCCAATCGAGTAAAGGACCGCTCAGCCAGAGCGGTCCTTTCTCACGTCCGGGGGTTCAGCGGCTGCTGACGGCTTCTTCCTTGGCGTCATCGGTGGACGGCCGCCCGAACAGGCGCTTGACCTGGTTGAGCCGGTGCCGCAGGCCCCAGGTGCCGACCCGCAGCGCGGCCTCGCGCACGATCGAACCGCTCATCTTGGACTCGCCGATCTGCCGTTCGGTGAACGTGATCGGCACCTCGACCACCTCGAACCCGGCCTGCAGGGTGCGCCAGGCCACGTCGATCTGGAAGCAGTACCCGTGCGAGGCGACGCCGGAGAGGTTCAGCTTCTCCAGCACCGGGCGGCGGAACGCGCGGAAGCCCGCGGTGATGTCCTTGATCCGCACCCCCAGCGCGAGCTGCGAGTACAGGTTGCCGCCCCGCGAGATCAGTTCCCTCGACTTCGGCCAGTCCACGGTCTGGCCGCCGTGCACGTAGCGGGAGCCGATGACCAGGTCGGCGTCGGACAGCGCGTCCAACATCCTGGGCAGGTCCTCGGGGGCGTGCGAGCCGTCCGCGTCCATCTCGACGATGACCGCGTAGTCGCGCTCCAGTGCCCAGCCGAAGCCGGCGATGTAGGCCGCGCCGAGGCCGGCCTTCTCGGTTCGGTGCATGACCTGCACCCGCCCGTCAGCCTCGGCCATCTCGTCGGCAAGGTCCCCGGTGCCGTCCGGGCTGCCGTCGTCCACGACCAGCACGTGCACGGCGGGCAGGGCGACGTGCAGTCTGGCCACGATCGGGCCGAGGTTCTCACGCTCGTTGTAGGTGGGGATCACCACCAGTACAGGCTGCAGATCCGACGGTTGCTCACGCGCCTCGGCCATCCGTGTCCTCCTCGTCCACACCCCGGGGGCGGACGTACTCAATCGTCACTTCGTCAATTGCTACCGGTGTCGGCGCGCTGCGGGTCGCGGCAGCTGCCTTGGCCGCGGCGAGCGCTTCCGCGCCTCGACGCATCCCAGCACGCTGGATGTTGGAGCGAACCCCGAACAGCAGCGCGAGCAACCCAACGACCACCATGACCCATTCGGGCCAGGACCCGAGCCGATCAGCAAGGGTAATCGTGGACCGTAGCGGCACGGTGGCAACCAGGGCCGCCGGGGTGAACAACTCAGTCTGTTGGGTGATAGTTCCGTCGGGTTGGATGATGGCACTGACCCCGCTGGTGGCGGCGACCACCACGGACCGACCGTGTTCGACGGCACGTTCCTGGTCCATGGCCAACTGCTGGTAGGTCATCTCGGTCTTGCCGAAAGTGGCGTTGTTGGTCGGCACCGCGATCAGATTCGTGCCGTCGGTGACCGAGTCGCGCACGACGTCGTCGAACGCGACCTCGTAGCAGGTGTCGATGCCGACGACGGCCGGTCCCATCGGGAACGGCACTGCCTTGTCGCCGGGCGCGAAGTTGCCGGCGACGTTCGCGATCGGGTCGAAGAACGCGAAGAACGAGCGCCACGGAATGGTCTCGCCGAAGGGCATCAGCTTGCGCTTGACGTACTGCAGCACCGGGCCCTTGCCGGGCTCCCACAGGATCGCGGTGTTCTTCGGCCGCGGGCCCTGGGAGTAGACGACCGCGCCGACCTCCATCGGCGCGTTGATGTCCGAGGCGGCCTGGGACAGCTCGGCGTAGGCGTCCGGGTTGACGTAGGGGTCGACGTCGTCGGAGTTCTCCGGCCAGATCACCAGCTGCGGCTGCTTGACCTTACCGGCGCGCACCTCGGCGGCCAGCGCCTGTGTTTCGCGAGCGTGATAGTCGAGCACGATCCGGCGCTGAGTGTCGAAGTCGAGGCCGAGCCGGGGCACGTTGCCCTGGATCGCGGCGACTGTCGCGGTGCCGGCGTTCGGGTCGGTGCCGACCAGCGGCCAAGCGGCGATGCCGGCCAGCAGCGGGAGCAGGATCGCGATCACCGGGCCGACGATCAGGTTGCGCCGCCGGTTCTCCTTGCGCCACAACACCAACACCAGCGCGCCGAGACCGAATCCGGACAGCACCACCGCGAAACTGACCAGCGGCGTGCCGCCGAGCGAGGCGAGCGAGAGGTAGCTGCCGTCGGCCTGTCCGAACGCGACCTTGCCCCACGGCAGCCCGCCGAACGGGACGCGGGCGCGCAAAGCCTCGTCGGCGACCCACAGCAGGGCCGCCCACAGCGGGGCGCCGCGCAGCCGGGACACCGCGGCGATGGCGGCGGTGCCCAGCGCCATGATCAGCGCCTCGAACGAGCACAGCACCCACGGCGCGACGACCCCGACGAACGAACCGGTCCAGTACATCAGCGGGATCATGAAACCCATGGACCAGACGAACCCGTAGCCGAAACCGGCGCGGGCACGGCGGCCGTAGACGACGATGCCGAGCAGGGCGAAGCCGATCGGCGCCAGCCACCACACGGTGCGCGGCGGGAAGCTGGCGTAGAGCAGGATCCCGCCTGCCAACGCGGCGACAAGGCGGGCGGACGTCGACCAACTGGGGACGTGCGGGCGGCGACGACGCAGGCGGGCGGCCTCCACGGCCGGGCGCTCGGCGTTGCCGGCCACCTCGGCGGGGCGCAGGGTCGGTGCTACCACGCGCCAAGCGTACGGGAGGCCCATGTGCGGCCCGCGTCATGTTCGATCACCGAACCACATCACAAGCCGATAACTGCTGCCGTGTCAGCAACTGGGCGGGTCCGGTCGGCGTTTGGCGCGTAACTCGGCGGCGTCGGCCGCGGTGACGCCCTGCTCGCGTTGGGCGCTGGCTTCCCTGGCGTCAAGGCCCGCGCCCAGCCAGTCGGCGACCTCGTCGAACGGGATGCCGGCCCGCCACCATTCCCGAACCACCTCGAGGGGCGTGGTGCCGCCAGCGGCGAGTTCGGCCGCCTCGCCGGGAGTCAGGCCGAGTTCGCGCCACACGGCGGCCTCGTGCGCGGTGACGCCGTGCTTGGCCCAGACCAATGCCTCCGGGTCGACCCACTGGGCCTGGAGGTAGCCGCCGATGATGGTGCCGGACACGCCTGCGCGGAGGAACTGGCGCATCGCGTCGCCGGGACCGGCGAGCATGGCCGCCGGGTACTCGGGCGGGGTGCTGCCGGGCGAGAACCAGCCGGCCCGGTCCTCGCCGTAGGCCTGTTGCGGGTCGCGGCCCTGCGCCTTGTGTTCGCGCGCGGCGTCGAGGTCGAAACCGAGCTCGTGCCACTGCACCGCCTCGACGGCGTCGATGCCCGCCGCGTGCCAACTGGTCACCGTGCCGGGGTTGACGCCCGCCGTCTGCCACTGCGCGGCCGCCAATGCCTCCGGCACGCCCGCCGCGATCCAGGACAGCGCCGACTCGAGGTCGAAGTTCCAGCGATGCCAGGACAGCGCGTCGGTGCGGCGCAGTCCAGCGCGCAGCCACGCGGCCATGTCCGCGGGCCGGGGCGGCCAGTCCGGTTCTTCGTACGGTTCCTCGTTCACGCGGCGCGTCACTCCTCCCTCGACTCCAGTGTCACCGATCAAGCACGCGCTGGCCAGCGGCGTACCGTCACGATCATGGTCGGGGACGTAGAATTGGCTGTTATGGTCGGACAACGGCCTGGCGTGTTCCGCTGGTTGTACTACGCCTACGGTGGCGGGCTGGGCAGCCGCTACGCGCAGTGGGTACTGCACGATCTGACCAGCCGAGGCTGGCTCGTGCGGCACGTGTGCCGAACCCTGGTGCAGTGCCTGCCGACCTTCCTGCTGCTGCTGGTGCCGGCCGATCCGGGCACCCTGTTCCTGATGATGGTGATCGTGCTGTTCGGCGCCCTGTTCATGTCGCTGTCCTACTCCCACGAGTCGCGGCGGCACCGGCTCTACAAGCACGGCTTCATCCCGGATCTGGTCCTGGACCGGTCGGAGGACTGACCAGCGCAAACGCTGGAAAGTATGAAGATTGTCAGCAGGTCGTGACTAGATCGTGAAGTGTCCGTGCCAGGCATGGATCGCCTGGTCGTGTTCAACTTGTTCAGCCCGGGTTGTCCGGTGCCGATGCCCCGGTGGTGACCATGCCCGAACAGAAGCAGCGGCCGCGCCCAGTTCACGAACTGGTAGGTGACGCGATCCGCGCGCTTGGTCATGTCCCGGTCGAGGACATGACAGCCACGCTCACGGCAGCGTGGAACGCGGTGAACATCTGCTAGTCGGTCAGTCAGCTGCTCGCCAAGCTGGACCGGCACGACACCACCGTGGACGGCGTGATCAGCGGCTATATCGACGATTCCCCTCTCCCCGACCCTTACCACGATGCGGCCGAATGGGCCGAGGTGATGGTGCGGGCGCTGCGCGGTTCGACGAGCCTGCCGGCGAACATCGAACCGGTGCAGATCGATGCGGCACAACTGCCCAGCGACCCGCTCGACGATGACGACGTGAGCGAACTGGTCAACGCGATGATGGATCTCGGCGGCGCGCTGAACATCATCTGCGGTTGGGCGCGCGGCAACGCGACGCTGGAGGGCGACAGACGGGCCTGTGCCACGGTTTCCGCCTGCGGACTCGAGTTCTACCGCGCCTACGAGAGCAGAGTCGCCTAGTCGGGCACGATGTCCGCGCCGCAGCGCGGGCAGCGGGTCGGCGGCTGCTCCTCCACGAAGCGGCCGCAGTCCGGGCAGACCGAGGTCAGCCAGCACACCGGATCGCCGCCGGAGTCCTGCGCCCTGGCGCGCAGGAGGTCGGCGAGCACGGCGGCCTGGCTGTGGTCGATGTCCTTGGTCGCGGTGAGCAGCGTCAACGTGGGCGCCGAGCCGTGTTCGGCCAGTTCACGCAGAGCGGCTTGGCCTTCTTCGGTGGCCAGTTCAGCCCGATAGCGTTCGACGAACTCGGTGAAGCGGGCCGGATCGTGGCCGTACCAGGTGCGCAACTGGGCTGACGGCGCCACCTCCTTCAACCAGGTGACGCCGGCCAGCTTCTCCTTGCTGACCCCGCGCGGCCAGATCCGGTCGACCAGGACGAGATCGCCTTCGGCCTCGGCCAGGTCATACACCCTCACGATCCGGATCGCGCGCATGAGTGCGATTATGCCGGTTGCGGGACCACAACGGTGCCTTCCGCGCTGGTGACCAGGATCGGCGGGTCGAGAACGTCCGAAGCGGATGGTCCGCGTTCCGGCGCTGCCCTGCACACCACGCGGGCCTCGAAGGTGATGCCGCGCGAGCGGTTGCCGATCCTGGTGAGCGTGGCCGTCGCCTCGATGACGTCGCCGGCCTGGACCGGGGCGCGGAAGTCGACCGAGGAGTACCCGGCGAAAAGGCCCTCGTCGCCGTCGGTGCGGATGCACAGTTCGGTGGCCACGTCGCCGAACAGGCCGAGGCCGTACGCGCCGTCGACGAGGTTGCCGCCGTAGTGGGCGTGCGCGTAGGGCACGTAGCGGCGATGCGCCACCGTGAACCCGACCTTCAGGTTCTCGCTCACTTTCTTGGTTCTCCGATCTTCTGGGTGATGGCGTGCACGAGATAGGAGGCGACCTCGCCCGGTGTGGTGCCTCGGCCGAAGACCCGGTCGACGCCGAGTTCGCCTGCCATCAACGGGTCGAACCGGGGCCCGCCGACCACAAGCATCGGCCGCAGCTCCCCCATGGCCTCGCGGAACGCGGCGGACATCTCCTGGGTGTTCTGCAGGTGCGCGTCGCGTTGGGTGACTACTTGCGACACCAGGACCGCGTCGGCCTTCTCGGCCCTTGCGCGCTTGACCAGTTCGGGCACGCCGACCTGGGCGCCGAGGTTGATCACGCGCAGTTCCCGGTAGTACTCAAGGCCCTTCTCGCCTGCGAAGCCCTTGATGTTGAGGATCGCGTCGATGCCGACGGTGTGCGCGTCGGTGCCGATGCAGCCGCCGACGACGACCAGCTTGCGGTTCAACGACTTCTTCACCTCCGCGTTGACCTCGGCCGGGGTCAGCAAGGGGTATTCGCGCTCGACCACCCTGACCTCGTCGAGGTCCACGAGGTGGCTGACCGAGCCGTAGACGACGAAGAAGCTGAAGTCCTTGCCGATCGGGTGCGAGTGCACGACCAGCGCCGGGTCCATGCCCATCTTGTTGGCCAGCTGCTGCGCGGCGCCGTCCGCGCGCGGGCCGTGCGGGACGGGCAGCGTAAACGAGAGCTGCACCATGCCGTCGCCGGTCGCGTCGCCATAGGGGCGAACGTATCGCTTGTCCTCGCTCATGCCCCCGCCTCCAACAGTTCCGCCGCCGGGTTGAGGTAGTCATCGGCCTTCTCGATGACACCGTCCGCGCCCTTGCCGCCGTCGGGGGGCCGTTTCATCAAGCCGAAGGTGCCGCTGGCGATGGCGTTGAGCAGACCGCCGTCGACGATGCGCTCCAGCAGGTCGACGGCCTCGCCGAGCACCTGGTGGCCGCGCTTGACGATGAAGCCGTCCTTGCTCGGGTGGAAGTCCTCGCCAAGGTTGCCGGCCGCGTTGAGGATGTAGCGGACGTTGTCGAGGGCCAGGTCGCGGTCGGAGAGCCACGGTGTGACAACGGCTTCGGTCATCATGCCGACCAAGAGGATCGACTGTCCGGTGAGGACACCCGCGAGGTTGAAAAGGCCGTCGAGCAGATAGCCTCGGAACACGTTGCCGGTCATGTGTTTGGTCGGCGGCATCCACTTCAGCGGTGCGTCCGGGAACAGTTCGCGGGCCAGCAGGGCGTGCGCCAGTTCCAGCCGGAAGGAGTCGGGGCGGTCCGGGTCGATCTCGAACGCATGGCCGAGGCCGAGCTGCCAGTCGCTGAGCCCGGCCTCCTTGGCGAAGTACTCGTTGAGCAACTGGGAGACCGTGACGGTGTGCGCGGCATCGACGGCGTCGGCGGTGGTCAGGTAGTTGTCCTCGCCGGTGTTGATGATGATCCCGGCGTGGGCGTGGATGCGGCGGGCGAAGCGTTGGTCGGTGAACGTGCGCAGCGGGTTGATGTCGCGGAACAGGATCCCGTACATGCAGTCGTTGAGCATCATGTCGAGGCGTTCCAGCCCGGCCAGCGCGGCGATCTCGGGCATGCACAGACCGGAGGCGTAGTTGGTCAGCCGGACGTAGCGGCCGAGTTCGGCCGAGACCTCGTCCAGCGCGGCGCGCATCAGCCGGAAGTTCTCGGCGGTGGCGTAGGTGCCGGCGTAGCCCTCGCGGGTCGCGCCCTCCGGCACGTGGTCCAGCAAGGACTGCCCGGTGGACCGGATGACGGCGACCACGTCGGCGCCCTCCCGGGCGGCGGCCTGGGCCTGCGGTATGTCCTCGTAGATGTCGCCGGTGGCCACGATCAGGTAGATCCAGGGGCGGCGCGGCGGGTCGCCGAGCCGCTCGACGAGTTCCTCGCGCTCCCAGCGGCGCCGGGTGATCCGGCCCAGCCCGCTCCCGACGGCGGCCGTCGCGGCGCGGCGGGCGGTCTGCGCGGCGGGCCCGTCGGGCAGCCGGAATCGGATCGACCCGGCCGTGGCCTTCTCGGCCAGCTCCCGCAGGTCGCCGGCCTCGCCGCGCAGCAACGCGTCCCAGACCGGTACGGCCACCCCGTCGTGCAGGCCGACCTGTTCGGCGACCGCCGCCACCAGATGGTTGGGCCAGGGAAGCCCGGCGGGGTCGGCACCGTGCAGGCCGGCCAGCCGAAGCACGGCGCGTTCGATCGAGGTGGTGGTGTGCGCCTTGGCCAGGTCCACGACCGGCGCGCCCACCCGGCCGGCCAGCTCCCGGGCCTGCGCGACCGTGGCGGCGTCCAGCTCCAGGCGCATCAGGACACCCGCTCCGCCAGGCGTCGGGTGAACATCGCGCGGAGCTCAGGATGCTCGCGAACCAGATTCAGCGCGATGCGGTCGTGGCCCGGCACGTAGCCGTTGCCGATCAGCATGGTCACGTCGGCGGCAACGCCCTCGGCGCCGAGCGCGGCGGCGGCGAACGAGGTGGCCATCGAGAAGAACACGACGACCCCGCCGGGCGAGGTGGCCAGCACCGCACCGTGCTCGGCGCCCGGCACATCGACGCAGACCACGGTCACGTCGGTCGGGCCCCCGCAGTTGTGCACGGTGTCGAGCACGGCCAGCGCGTCGCGGGCGTCGGCGACGGCCACGTGGTCGGCCAGGCCGGAGTT
>DASYBO010000220.1:0-13263 GCA_036500685.1 Pseudonocardiaceae bacterium
CACGAACAGCTCGACACCCAGCCTCGCCGCGCGCGCGGCGAGCGCCTTCTGGTTGGTCTCGTTGACGTCGAACCCGGTGGCTTCCCAGGAGTTGTAGATGATCGGCCGGTCCTCGTCGGGGTGCGGCAGCACATGCGCGCGGGCGTAGTCGTGCCACCGCCTGCTGGCCCCGCCGAAGCCGTCGGCCGAGTACAGGCCGGAGGAGACCGGGGTGTTGAGGGATTCACCCGCGGCCAGTCGCCAGGTGATGTTGTCGTGGCCGAACCCGGTGCTCACGCTGCACACGCCGACCGAGGTGCGCTGCACGGTGATCCGCCAGGTGCCGCTCCACGCGAGTGCCGTGCCCCACACCTCGCCGTGCTCCTCGTCGGCGTCACCGGCGTCGACCATCACCCATGGGTTGGCGAGCACGCTGGTGGTGCCGCGCCGGGAGGTGAACACGGTTTCGCCGACCGCGACCGCACCCTCGACCAGCTGGGTCTCCCGCGCCCACTGGCCGATCGCGTGCCGCAGCCGGTAGTCCTCGCGCAGCGGGACCGACCAGGTCGCCGAGTCGGTACGCAGCAAGGTGATGTCCTCGTCGGCCCTGGACTCGTTGGCCACGGTGGTCCACCGGTCGATCACGTCGGAATCGGTGAACACCCGGTAGTGCAGGGAGATCCGCAGCGGGTAGTGCTGGTCGGCCAGCCGGATGGTCAGCGTCTCGTGATCCGGCCGGACCACGATCTGGTGGTCGGCGTACTCCCACTCGATCGCCCGCACCCCGTCGGCGAAGCGGACCTGCAACGACGGCACGCCGTAGCGCAGGCCGCCGTCGACGGCGAGCTCCTCGGTGCCCTCGGTGACGTTCTCGAACCCGCGGATCCGGAACCGCGGCGCGTCGTCCAAGCTCGCCGCCTGCGCTAACGACAGTGGTGCGCCCCAGTGCAGATGGCGCAGCACGTTCGAGTCGGCCAGCCGCAACGCGTAGGACGTGTTCGGCGTGGCCAGCAGCCAGGTGCGGGTGTCGGCGTCGAAGGAGATCGCGGGCATCAGGGTTCCTCATGGGTCGGGCCGGACCCGCCGACATGGCGCGTCCGGCCTTGGACAGGTCGGTGAAATCAGCCCTTGTTGGCACCAAGGGTCAGGCCACGCACGAAGTGCTTCTGCAGCAGGAAATACACCACCAGGGTCGGGATCGCGGTGATCAGCGCACCGGCCGCGATCAGGTTCTGATTGCTGAAGTACTCGCCGGAGAGGCTGGCGATGGCCGAGGTGATCGGCCGCTCGCTTCCGCTGGAGATCAGCACGAGTCCCCAGAAGAAGTCGTTGTAGATCCAGATGGTCAGCAGCGTGGCCAGCGCGGCGAACGCGGGCCGGCACAGCGGCACGATGATCTGCCAGAACTGCCGCCACACCGAGGCGCCGTCGACCAGCGCGGCCTCGCTGATCTCCACCGGGATCGTCTTCATGTAGTTGCTCAGCACGAAGGTGCAGAACCCGCTCTGGAAGGCGACGTGGATGGCGATCACGCCGAACAGCGAGTTGTACATCAGCCCCGAGCCGTTGCTCAGCCAGTCCGGCAGCGGCAGCAGCAGGTAGAGCCGGTACAGCGGGGTGATGATGACCTGCGGGGGGAGCAGGTTGCCCGCGGTGAACAACATCAACAGGGCGATGTTGATCTTGTAGTTGAACCGGGACACGAAGAAAGCGATGGACGCGGAGAACAGCAGCGTCAGCAGCACCGCCGGCACGGTGATGATCACCGAGTTGATGAAGTACGGCGCCATGTTCGCCTGGTTCCAGGCGTTGACGTAGTTGCTGAAGCCCAGTGAGTGCGCGATGGAGAAGTAGCCGTGCGCCTGCGTGTCCGAGATCGGCCGCAGCGAGGTGTAGACCGCCCACAGGGTCGGGATCAGCCAGACCAGCGCGGTGATGGTCAGGAACCCGTGCAGCACCACCCGCGCGGGCCGGATCGGCTTGCGGCGCGGCTTGGGTGCTGGACGCGGCGCCGAGGCGGTCGGCGGTGCTGTGATCACCTCGGTCGTCATGGTCGCTGCTCCTTGCGGAAGTTCTGGTAGACGTAGACCAGGATCGGCACGATCGAGATCACCAGCAGGACGACGGCGAGCGCGGAGCCGTAGCCGATCAGGCTGGACTCGCCGATGATGTTGTTGGTGATCAGGATCGAGAGCAGTTCGAGGCCAGGTTTGGTGGTGTTGCTGCCGCCGATCACCCAGACCAGGTCGAACGCGCGTAGCGACTCGATGATCGTGACAACCAGCACGATGATGTTGATCGGCTTGAGCGCGGGGAAGGTGACCCTGAAGAAGGTCTGCCAGGCGTTCGCGCCGTCCAGCGACGCGGCCTCGGTGAGCGCGGGATCGGCGCTCTTCAGGCCGGCGAGGTAGAGGATCATGATGTAGGCGGCCTGTTTCCAGCTCGCCGCGATCAGCACCGCCCACAGGTTCAGGTGCGAGTTGCCCAGCCAGTCGATGTAGAAGCTGTTCGGCTTGTTCGCCCCGATCACGCTGTTGACAAGGCCGTTGTCCGGGTTGTAGATCGTCTCCCAGATGAATCCGGTGACCGCGGCGGAGATGACCACCGGCAGGAAGATCACGCTCTGGTAGAACCGGGTGCCTCGGATGTTCTTGTCCAGCAGGTAGGCCAGGAACACGCCGAACGGGGTCGGCAGCACCACGAAGAAGGCAAGCCAGATGAAGTTGTGTTCGACCGCGGGCCAGAACGTCGGCGATACGGTGAACATCTCCTTGTAGTTGCCCAGCCCGATCCACTGGATCGAACCGAACCCGCCGATACCGTCCCACTTGGTGAAGGACAGCACGACCGAGACAAGGGTGGGCAGCCAGACCAGGGCGATGTGCACCAGGGTCGGAATGCCCACCATGAGCGAGAGCACGATCTTGTCTCTTGTGGACAGACGCCGGACGCGCCGGGAGGCGGGCTTGCTGCCTCCCGACGCGATCGGGGTCTTACTGGGGGTGGCGATGGCCATCGTGTGATGATTCCTGTCGCGGGCTAGGACTGGAAGTACTGCGACTTCTGCGACTGGATCTGGCTGAGCAGCGAGTCGGAGGTGTTCGGGCTCTGGACGAAGGACGCGAACGCCGGCTCGACCACGTTCTGCATGAAGCCGGGGTCGGAGTCGCGGTCACCGAACTGTGACAGATCCTTGGCCTGCGCGATGAAGTCGACGGCCTTCTTCTCCAGCGCGTTGTACTTGCTGGTGTCGGCCTTGCTGTTCACCGCGACGTTGGAGGCGTCGATGGCCAGATATGCCTCCTCGGCCTGCGCGCTGCCCAGGAACTCCATCAGCTTGGTGGCGCCGTCGAGGTTCTTCGGGTTCTTGCTGACCAGGAAGCCGTCCATGGGTGCCTCGACCGCCCCGGTGCCCCACTGCGGGTCCACCTCGGGGAAGGCGAAGAAGTCCAGGTCCGCGTAGTCGGCCGGGTTGGTGAAGCCCTGGCCGACGAACATGCCGATAACGCACATGCCCGCGGTCTTGTTGATCAGCGCCGAGACCGAGTCCTCCCACTTCTTGCCGGAGGCGCCTGCCTGGTAGTACGGCAGCATCCGCTTCCAGCTGTCCATGACGCTCTTGACCTTCGGGTCCGTCCAGGACTGCTTGCCGTGCATCAGGTCGATGTGGAACTGGTAGCCGTTGGTGCGCATGTTCAGGTAGTCGAACGTGCCCAACAGCATCCACGACTCACCGCCGCCGAAGCCCTGCATGAACGGGGTGATGCCATCGCTCTGCATCTTCCCGCACAGCGTGATCAACTGGTCGAACGTGGTGGGGATCTGGTAGCCCTTTTCGGCGAACAGGCTCTTGCGGTAGTAGATGCCCCACGGGTACTCGTAGATCGGCACGAAGTAGTAGTGCCCGTCGGTCGGGTTCTTCGACAGGTTCTTCACCGCGTCGCTGAAGTCGCCGCCGATCTTCTGCCACACGTCGTCGATCGGGTGCAGCAGGCCCTTGTTGGCGAAGAACTGCATGCGGTAGCCGGCGAACCAGGTGAACACGTCGTCCGGGGTGCCCTGCAGGTAGCTGTTGATGTTCTGCTGGAACGCCTGGTGGTCGGCGATGTTCATCTTGACGGTGTCGCCGGAGGACTTTCCGAACGCGTCCATCACGGCCTGGTAGGCCTTCTTCGGCACCGCGTCGGACCCGTTGGATCCGAAGGTGATCACGTTGGAACCGCTCCCGCTGCTCCCGCTGCCGCCACAGGCGGCCAACAGCGGCGCTGCTGCGGCCAGTCCCGCGACACCGGCGATTCCCTTGAGCAGCGAACGGCGGTCCATCAGCGGGACGCCGCCTGCTCGGCTGGGGAATGGTGATCGCGGAACAGAGGGACCTGGCATCTCATCTCCTCCCCGTGGATCGGCGCAAGGTGCAACCCGACCCAACGAGACTGAACACAATCAAACAACAGTGGCCATAATGACAGATGATGTTGTGATCCACGTCAAGTCATTCCCCGGATCGATATCAAACGGGAACCTGGATCCTTGACATGGTCCGGTTTTTGTACGGTTCGTAGGATACTTGCCCAGGTCAGCGGGTGATCGTTCGGATCGTGAGCGATCGGCTACCCAGTGCGCTGTAAACGGTTTCACTTGCTCTCCGCCGTGATCAGGTCGCGGATCGCGACGACGGCGGCACCACGCGCCCATTCTTCGAACGGCAACGGCCGTACGCTCAGCTCGCAGTTGGCCGCCGCGCCGAACGCGTGCGCCGTGAACGTCTCGCGCAGCTGCTCCTCGAACAGGTCATAGCCGGCCAGCCCCTCCCCGGAGATCAGGATCCGCTCCGGCCCGATCAGGTTCGCCACCGAGGCCAGCGCCCGCCCGATGGCGTGTCCGGCCCTGCGGTATGCGGCTCGGGCGACCGGGTCGCCTGCCCGCGCCATGTGTAACGCGGCGGCCGGATCGAGCTTGGTGTGGTACTCGGCGCGGATCGCCTCGACGATCGCGTCGTCCGAGGCGATGGCCTCAACACATCCGACGTTTCCGCAGTGGCAGACCGGTCCGTCCCGCTCGATCGGCAGGTGGCCCAACTCGCCGGACACGCCGTGCGCGCCCGAGATCACCGCGTCGTTGACGACGATCCCGCAGCCGATGCCCGCGCCCACCGTCACCAGCACGAAGCTGTGCGCGTCGACCCCGCCGCCGAACCACTGCTCGGCCACGGTCAGCGCGCGCACGTCGTTCTCCACCACGGTTTCCAGCCTGGTCGCCTGGGTGGCCAACTGGGCGAGCGGCACCGTGTGCCAGTCCAGGAAGGGGGAGTAGCCGACCATGCCGGTCGTCGGGTCGACGTCGCCTGCGATCGAGATGGCCAGGTGCCGGCAGCGCGACCGGTAGTCCCCGGACGCGCCGAGCAGTTCACCGACCACGAGGCCGATCATGGCCACCACGTGCTCGACGCTATGCGATGTGAGCGGTTTGTGCTTGCTGACCAGCGCTTTCGCACACAGGTCGGTGATCGTGGCGATCAGCTCGGTCGCGGTGATCTTCACGCCGATGAAGTACGCCGCCTCGCCGCGTACGGCCAGCGGCGCGGCCGGCCTGCCGATGCCGTGCGCCGGCGCGTCGTCCTGCACCTCGATCAGGTAGCCGGCGTCCAACAGCGGTCGGACCGCCTTGGTGACCGCGGCCGAGGACAGCCCGGTGCGGCGCACCACCTCCACCCGCGACGCGGGTCCGACACGCAGCAGCGTGCTGAACACGAGCTGCGCGGCTGGCGAGGGGAAGATCGCCTGCGCCTCCGGCCGTTGAGGCATTGGTGCATGCTAGAAGACCTATTTTCCTTCGTCAATAAAAGATAATCTCGCAGCTCATGGCCTTGACGTGCTCGCCGTCACGGAGTTACATGCACACCCATGTCGCAGCCAATCCAACGTCGGAGAGCTCGTCACCACTTACCTCGCGGGGCCGGCCGGGCGCTGCGCGCGCTCGTCGCGGCCGCACTCGCGTTCGTGTCCATCGCGGGGGTCAGCACGATCCTCGCCCCTGCGGCAACGGCCGCCCCGAACCACCAGATCGCGGCCAAGCCCTACATGGGCTGGAGCAGCTGGAGCCTGCAGTCGACCAGCTACCCGGGTGTCAACTCCCAGGGCAACTACAGCTACCTGACCGAGTCCGCCGTCCTGACCCAGACCGATGCCATGGCCAGCAAACTCGCATCCCACGGCTATGACTACGTCAACATCGACGCGGGCTGGTGGATGGACTGGAACTGGACCCCAGGCTATGACACGTACGCCCGGCAGACGCCGAACTCGGCGCGGTTCCCGGACGGCATCGCCTACGTCGCCAACTACGTGCACAAAAAGGGCCTGAAACTCGGCATCTACCTCCCGGCAGGCCTGGAAAAGGGCGCCTACGACAACGGGAACTCGCCGATCTGGAACGCGCCCGGCTGCACCACCAAGGACATCGTCTACTCGGACCTGCGCACCACCAACGGCTGGGATTCCGCGTACAAGCTGAACTTCGACAACCCGTGCGCGCAGAAGTTCGTCGACTCCATGGCCGACGAACTGGCCAGCTGGGGCGTTGACTTCCTGAAGTTCGACGGCGTCGGCCCCGGCTCCAACAAGTCCGGCCCGAACTACAACAACGTGCCCGATGTCGCCGCCTGGCACACCGCGTTGCAGCGGACCCACCGGCCGATCCAGTTCCTGTTGTCCTGGTCGCTCAACCACGACTACGTCGCCGACTGGCAGCAGTACTCCAACGGCGCGCGGATCGACACCGACGTCGAGTGCTACTGCAGCACGCTGGTCACCTGGGACAACTCGGTGAAGGTGCGCTGGGACGACGTCGTGCCCTGGATCGCCGACGCGCGGCCGGGATACTGGAACAACCTGGACTCGCTCGATGTCGGCGCCGGGGCCATGGACGGCATCACCAACGACGAGCGGCAGAGCTACATGACGCTGTGGGCGATCGAGTCCGCGCCGCTCTATACCGGTGATGATCTGACCACATTGGACTCCTACGGGCTTTCCCTGCTCACCAACGACGAAGTCATCGCCATCGACCAGCAGGGCAAGCCGGCCCGGCCGGTGCTGGCGCACGCGCCGACCCAGGTCTGGTACACCCAGAACAACGACGGCTCCTACACGGTCGCGCTGTTCAACATGACGGACAGCCCGGCAACGGTCACCGCGGACTTCAGCGACATCGGCCTGTCCGGCACGGCCGCGATCCGCAACGTCTGGTCGCACCAGAACATCGGCAGCCACACCGGCTCCTACAGCGCCCAGCTGCCCGCGCACGGCTCGCAACTGTTGCACGTCAACAAGTTGTGGTGGTCATAACCCCGCAACACTCGGCGGCGCCGACGGTCCACAACCGTCGGCGTCGCCGAAGCCAGGTCTAGTCGGGGTTTCGCGGGCCGGTGGAGGCGCGGTTGCGCAGGGTCGGCGGTTTCACCATCCGTCGCCTGCGCGGTTTCCCCTCGATGGCCGAGACCACCAACTGCGTGGCCGAGCGGATGATGCTGTCCAGGTCCCAGTCGACGGTGGTCAGCGCGGGGGAGAGCAGTTTGGACATCGGGTGATCGTCGTAGCCGACGATGGACAGCTCGCCGGGAATCTCGAGATTCCGATCCCGCGCCGCCGCGAAACAACCGTAGGCGATCGAGTCGGAAAGGCAGAACAGCGCGCTCGGCGGATCGGCCGCGCTCAGCGCCCGATCGGCCACCGCGCTGGCCTCGCTCAGCGAACTCGGCGAGGCCAAAACCTCGACATCCAGCCGCAGCCGATCCGCCTCCTCGAGGACGTAGGTGTCGGCGGGACGGTCGGGCGTGCTGGGGCCGGTCGTGGTCAGCACGGTGATCCGCCGGTGCCCGAGTTCGTGCAGATGCTCAAGGGCCAGGGTGACGCCGGCCCGGTTGTCGAAGAGCACCTCGCCGGCCTGCTTGGCGTTGCTCAGCGAGTCGCCGATCGACACCACCGGCAGCGACTCGGCGATCTCGCCCCACGCCTGCGCGGACGGGTCGAGCGGCGAGACGATCAACCCGTCCACCCGCTGGTCACGCAGTTGCTTGGCCAGGATCAACTCACGCGCCGGGTCGCCGTCGGCGTCCAGGATCAACGCGTAGAGGTCCCTGGTCTGCAACGCCCTGCCGGTGCCGAAGAACAGCTGCTGCTGCCACAGGTCCTCAAGCGAACCGGACAGCAAGCCAACCATGCTGGTACGGCCGCTGGCCAGGGCGCGAGCGATCGGGTCGGCCTCGTAGCCGAGTTCCGCCGCTGCTTTGCGCACCCGCTGCTCGGTCTCCTTGGAGACCTGAAGCCCGCGCAGGGCATAGGACACTGCGGCGGTCGATAGGCCGGTAGCCTCGGCGACCTCGCGCAGCGTCGCGCGTTTCCGGGACTCCGCCACCTGGCAAGCCTAGCCAAGCCGACCGACAGTCGCCGCGCTGTCGTGCATAAACGCAGTAAATGTCGGCGTGCCGGCTACGGCTGGCCGCGATCATCGGATGATGTGTGCCGAACGCAGTCCGACAAAATTCAACTCGTTTCACCAGATCCTGGGGATCAGTCGTTTCGTGCGCTCGCTGTATTCGACGTAGCCGGGCAGGTCCCGGCGCAGCAGCCGTTCCTCGACCAGCACGCGCCGCCGGTACACCGCGCTGAACAGGCCGGTCACCAGCACCAGCGCGGGCAGGCTGCGACTGGTGAGCGCGAGCCCGACCCAGACCAGGAACGATCCCGTGTACCCGGGATGCCGCACCCATTGGTAGGGCCCGGTATCCACCACGGTCTGCTCGCTCTCCACCCGCAACGTCCGCGAATAGAACGAGCCGAGCGAACGCATGGCCCACGCGCGAGTCACCAGCCCGGCGACCTGGACGCCGATTCCGACTGCGCCCGCCGACGCCGGCAACCCGCCGAACCGGACTCGGCGCAGGATCGGCGGCGCGGCAACGGCGATCGCGATCGCCGTGCTGAGGTCCCGAGTGGTGTGCTGGTCGTCGCCGGAGGCATTGAGGCTGGCCGCGTTGCCGTTGCCGCGCAGCAGCCGTTCCAGCGCGAGCATGCCGCCGACGCCCGCATAGCCGGTCAGCAACCAGCCGATGCCAGGTCGTTTCTGGATCACCAGCACAGCATGCCGTAGGACCGCCTGTTTCTCGTCGGGTCATATGACGCATATAGTACAAACATGACCGACATCCCCTTGTCCGTGCTCGACCTGCCCATGATCGAGGCGGACCGGCCGACCTCGGAAATCCTGTCCGGCATGACCGAGGTGGCGCGTCGCGTCGAGGAGCTGGGATATCGCAGGCTGTGGTATCCGGAGCACCATGCGACCGCGGGCATCGCGGACTTCCCGCCCGCGATCGTCAGCGCGCACATCGCCGCCGCGACATCGACGATCCGGGTCGGTTCCGGCGGGGTGCTGGCGCCCAACCACGTGCCGTTGTCCGTCGCCGAGCAATTCGGCGCGCTGGCCGCACTGCACAAGGGACGGATCGATCTCGGGATCGGCCGAGGGCCGGGCACCCTGGACAAGCGGGCCATCCACGCGCTCCGGCGCGGCGCCGGTGCCACGACCGACGAGGAATACCGCGACGACGTCATGAACTTGCTACGCCTGGTCGGCGAACGTGGAGCGGTGCCCGAACCGTGGCTGTTGTCGTCAAGCCCGGCCGGGGCCGGACTCGCGGCGCGACTGGGGCTGCCCGTCGTGTTCGCATACCACCTCCGGCCGCAGAACACCATGCAGGCGCTCGCGGACTACCGAACCAACTTCCGGCCCTCCCGCTGGGCGGACTCGCCCCGGGTGATCTTGTCGGTGATGGTCTTCTGCGCGGACACCGGCGCGGACGCGCAGCGGTTGGCAAGGCCGTTGGATGTCATGCTCAGCACGGCCCATGTGGAGGGACGGGAGATCCCCATGCCGACGCCGGAGGCGGCAGCGGCGCACGAGTTCACCGCGAAGGCACAGGAGTTCGTCGACGGGTTCCGGGCCGGCCAGGTGCTTGGCGACCAGCGCACGGTAGCCCGAAGCCTGAATGAGCTGGCGGCCCGATTCGACGCCGACGAGCTCATGCTGACCACCGCGATCTACGACCCGAAGGAACGGATCCGGTCCTTCGAGCTGGTGGCTACCGCTCCGCGATGATCACGTCGAGCGTGCGCGGCCCGTGCACGCCCTCGACCCGGTTGAACTCGATGTCCGAGGTGGCCGATGGCCCGCTGATGAACGTGATCGGCCGATCCGGCCGGACTGTCGCGATCGCCTCGGGCACGGTGCCGACGATCTGCTCGGCCCTGATCACGCACAGGTGGTAGTCGGGCAGCAGGGTCAGCGCGCGCCTGCCCTGCGCGGGGCCGGAGTCCAGGATGATCGTGCCGGTCTCGGCGATCGCCGCGGCGCAGCCGGTCAGGACCCCGTCGCTGGCTGCCATCGTGTCGATGTCCAGCGGCGGATCGTCCAGCGTCCAGTCGACGCCCGGGATTCGCCACTCCGCAGGGAGATCGGCGGGCGCGATCATGCGGCGTCGGCCTCGGGTGGTCAGCACCTCGGTGATCGTGGCGACCAGGTCGGTGCTGCGGTGCACGGTGGCCTTGTAGTCGGCGATCCGCTCCTCGGCCAGCGCGAGCAGGTCGCCGACATCGCGGCCGGTCTCGTAGTCGCGTGGGATCTCGTGCTGCTCGGGGTGATCGGCCAGGGCGTAGCGGATCTTGGCCAGAATGTCCGCGCGGGCGCCGTGTACTTGCTCAGTCATGGGTTCGCCTCCACCAGGAGCGGAAGGATTCGGCAGGCGGAGCCGGCAGGTCGCGCGAAGCCGTCCATTTCGAACCCGGCCACGGCAGCGACGAGATCGTGCCGCCCCTGGCCAGCAACCGGGCCAGCGAACCCGCGCGCTGCGCCGCCTCGTACCGTTTCGGGTCGCGCATCACCCAGGCCAACGCGGCCATCGACAACGCCTCGGGAGTGCGTTTCCCCTTGGCCTTCACGACTTCCGCGCGCAGGTGGGTGAGCACATCGGGGATGTTGATCCGCACCGGGCACACCTCGTAGCAAGCCCCGCACAAAGACGACGCATACGGCAGCGACGCCACCTGCGGATCGTGCAGATCCGAGAGCTGCGGGGTGATGATCGCGCCGATCGGTCCCGGATACACCGAGCCATAAGCCGCGCCGCCGGTGTGTTCGTAGACCGGGCACACGTTCAGGCAGGCCGAACAGCGGATGCAGCGCAAAGCTTGGCGGCCCACCGAATCCGCGAGGGTTTTGGTGCGGCCGTTGTCCAGCAGGATCAGGTGGAAGTCCTGCGGCCCGTCGCCGGGCGTGACCCCGCTCCAGATCGACGTGTACGGGTTCATCCGCTCCGCGGTCGACGAACGCGGCAGCAGTTGCAGAAAGACCTCAAGATCGCGCCAGGTCGGCAGGACCTTTTCGATACCCATCACGGTGATCAGCGTCTGGGGCAGGGTCAGGCACATCCGGCCGTTGCCCTCGGACTCGACCACCACGATCGACCCGGTCTCGGCGATGCCGAAGTTCGCGCCGGAGATCGCGACCTTGGCCGAGAGGAACTTGCGGCGTAGGTGCAATCGCGCGGCCTCGGCCAGTTCGCGTGGCTCGTCGGAGAGATTCGCCGGCGCGTCCGGCATTTCGCGGCGGAAGATCTCGCGGATCTCCGCGCGGTTGCGGTGGATGGCCGGCACCAGGATGTGGCTGGGCCGGTCGTGTCCGAGTTGGACGATCAACTCGGCGAGGTCGGTCTCGATGGCCCGCACGCCGCCTTCGGCCAGCGCCTCGTTGAGTCCGATCTCGGCCGTCGCCATGGACTTGACCTTGACCACCTCGTCGGTGCCGGCCTCTTTGGCCAGCCGCAGCACGATCGCGTTGGCCTCGGCCGCGTCCCGAGCCCAGTGCACCACCCCGCCGCGCGCGGTGACCGCGTCTTCGAGCGCGGTGAGGTGCTTGTCGAGGTTGGTCAGCACGTCGTTCTTGATGGCCTCGCCGGCAAGGCGCAACTGCTGCCAGTCGTCGAGTTCGGCCACGACGCTCGCCCGTTTCGCGCGGATCGTGCCGGTCGCCTTGCGCAGGTTCGCGCGCAGCTGCCCGTCGGCCAGTGCGGTGCGCGCGGCGTTCGGGAAGGTCGGGGTACCCAGCCAGGTCACCGGGTTGCGGGTTGCCAAGGCTCCTCCTCCGTGCTGGCCAGGATGTCGGCGAGGTGGACCGGATGCACGCCTGCCTTCAACCGGGACAGGCCGCCGCCGATGTGCATCAGGCACGAGTTGTCGCCGGCCGTCAGGACGTCCGCGCCGGTGGTGGCGACCGCGCGCATCTTGTCGCCGAGCATCGCGGTCGAGGTGTCCGCGTTCTTCACCGCGAACGTGCCGCCGAACCCGCAGCACGACGTCGCCTCGGGCAGTTCGAGCAGGGTCAACCCGCGCACCGCGCGCAACAGCGTGGTCGGCCGCTCGCCCACGCCGAGCACGCGCAGCGAGTGGCAGGTCGGGTGATAGGTGACCCGGTGCGGGAAGTACGCGCCGACGTCCTCGACGCCGAGCACGTCCACGATGAACTCGGACAGCTCGTAGGTCGGCGGGGCATCGGCTTTGGTCGGCAGTTTCGGGTAGACGTCGCGGACCATGGCCGCGCACGAACCCGACGGCGCGACCACCGCGTCGAACCCGGCAAACACCCGACCATAGTTGGTCCCGAGCTCGGCGGCCTCGTCCGCGTAGCCGGTGTTGAAATGCATCTGCCCGCAGCACGTCTGCGCCATGGGAAAATCGACCGAACAGCCGAGACGCTCCAGAAGACGCACAACGGAGCGTCCGGTCGATGGGAAGAACGTGTCCGTGAGGCACGTCGCGAACAGGGCCACCCGCACCTGGCTACCTCCGCTAACCGCGCTTGGTCGTCCGATGTCTTACCTTAGCCCGGCTACTGTAAGGCCTGCTGAAGGCGCTGGAGGCGCGTACCACCAGCTCCGGGGTGAATACCACATGCTGGTGCTCGTGCTGGTCGTGCTCGTGGGCCTCGGCGATCACCAGTTCGGCCGCGGTGTGTCCGATCAACCAGCGCGGCTGGCGCACCGAACTGAGCGGCACGGCGGCGGCTGCCGCGAAGTCGATGTCGTCGTAACCGACGATGGCCACGTCATCCGGCACCCGCACGCCGGCCCGCA
Source organism: Pseudonocardiaceae bacterium (assembly GCA_036500685.1). Lineage (GTDB taxonomy): Bacteria > Actinomycetota > Actinomycetes > Mycobacteriales > Pseudonocardiaceae > CAJCJE01. The sequence continues at coordinate 13,166 of DASYBO010000220.1, forward strand.
CCATCGACTGCAGCACGCCCAGCGCGAGCAGGTCGTTGGCGCAGAAGACCGCGGTCGGCCTCGGCCTGGTGGCCAGGATCTGCTGGCCCGCGGCAAGG